>NZ_KZ984619.1 GCF_003574465.1 Methylobacterium crusticola | reverse complement strand
GCGCCGCACGCGCGCGGCGGCGGCCTCGCCCCGTGCGGCGGCGGCCGCGCCCCCCGCGGCGGAGGCCGCGGGCAGCGCCGGTGCGTCCTCCGCCGCCAGCGGCGCTCCGCTCATCGGGTCGCGGGCGTGCGCAGGTCGAGGGTGAGGGGGAATTCCCGCAGCGGCTCCTCGGGCGGCGCGGCGACGCGGCCGGGGGTGTGGCCGTTCTCCTGGAAGCGCGCGAGGCGGCGGCCCTCGGCCTCGTAGGTGTTGACCGGGAAAGTCTCGTAGTTGCGGCCCCCCGGATGGGCGACGTGGTAGACGCAGCCCCCGAGGGAGCGCCCGCTCCAGGTGTCGAGGATGTCGAAGGTCAGCGGCGCGTGGACCGGGATGGTCGGGTGCAGCGCCGAGGCCGGCTGCCAGGCCTTGAAGCGCAGGCCCGCCACCGCCTCGCCGGAGCGCCCGGTATCGGCGAGCGGCAGGCGGCGGCCGTTGCAGGTGACGACGTGGCGGCTCGGCACGTAGCCCGAGACCTTCACCTGCAGGCGCTCGACGGAGGAATCGACGTACCGGACCGTGCCGCCGATGGCGCCCTCCTCGCCTAGGACGTGCCAGGGCTCGAGGGCCTGGCGCAGCTCCAGCGTGACGCCGCCGTGCTCCACCGCGCCGAAGAGCGGGAAGCGGAACTCCCGCTGCGCCTCGTACCAGGCCGGGTCGAAGGCGTAGCCGGCCCGGCCGAGGTCGCCGAGCACGCCGAGGAAATCCTCCCAGAGGTGGTGGGGCAGCATGAAGCGGTCGTGGAGCGCCGTGCCCCAGCGCACGAACCCGCCGCTCTGCGGCTCGCGCCAGAGCCAGGCCACCAGCGCGCGCAGCAGCACCTGCTGGGCGAGGCTCATGCGCGCGTCCGGCGGCATCTCGAAGGAGCGGAACTCGAGCAGGCCGAGGCGGCCTGTGGGCCCGTCGGGCGAGTAGAGCTTGTCGATGCAGATCTCGGCCCTGTGGGTGTTGCCGGTGACGTCAACGAGCACGTTGCGGAACAGCCGGTCGACGAGCCAGAGCGGCACCTCGGGCCCGCCGGGCGGCGGCACCTGCGCCAGGGCGATCTCCAGCTCGTAGAGGCCGTCGTGGCGCGCCTCGTCCATCCGGGGCGCCTGGCTGGTCGGGCCGATGTAGAGGCCCGAGAACAGGTAGGACAAGGACGGGTGGCGCTGCCAGTAGAGGACCAGGCTCTTCAGGAGGTCCGGCCGGCGCAGGAACGGCGAATCCGCCGGGGTCGCGCCGCCGAGCACGACGTGGTTGCCGCCGCCCGTGCCGGTGTGGCGCCCGTCGATCATGAATTTTTGGGCGCCGAGCCGGATCTCGCGGGCGTCGCCGTAGAGGCCGGTGGTGATGGCGACGGCCTCGCGCCAGGTCTTGGCCGGGTGGACGTTGACCTCGATCACGCCGGGATCGGGGGTGACTTTCACGACCGAGAGGCGGGGATCGTACGGGGGCTCGTAGCCCTCGATGTGGAGGGGCTGGCCGGCCTCGGCGGCGGCCTCCTCCAGCACGTCGAGGAGGGCGAGGTACTCGTCGGCGCGCTCGAGCGGGGGCATGAACACGCACAGCACCCCGTCCCGGGGCTCGACCGAGAGCGCCGTGCGCACCGCGACGCCCTGGGGGGCGCCGGAGCGCCGGGGCGCCCGGCCCTCCGGCAGGGGCCCGCGCTCCTCGAGCGGGTCCTGGGGCACGTAGTAGGGGTAGGATTCCGGCGGCACGAAGGGCAGCGCGCTCAGGGGCAGCCGGAAGCCCGCGGGCGAGTCGCCCGGCGTGAGGTAGAGCGCGCCCCGCTTCAGCTCCCACGCCTCGGAGACCCAGTGGCGCTCGGGCCCGACCGCCAGGTTCGCCAGGGGCAGCACGTAGCCGACGGGCGCCTCGACGCCGCGGGTGAACACCCGCGCCATCCGGGCCTGGGATTCCGCGTCGCCGACCCGCGGCTCGACCGGCGTCACGTTGACCGGAAGCTCGGCCTCCTTGCGCCGCCAGTGGTCCGGGTCCTCGTAGGTCGGCCGGACGAAGCCCTCGAGGCCGAGGCGGCGGGCGATGCCGCGCATCAGCGCCTCGGCCTGCCCGATCCCCGCCTCGCGCGGGCCGGATTCGGGGGCGATCAGGGCGGCCTCGCGCCAGACGGGCTTGCCGTCGCGGCGCCAGTACAGGGCGAAGGCCCAGCGCGGCAGGCTCTCGCCCGGGTACCACTTGCCCTGGCCGTAATGCAGCATGCCGCCGGGGGCGAAGCGGTCGCGCAGGCGCCGGATGAGCGCGTCGGCGAGGCCCCGCTTCGTCGGCCCGACCGCGGCGGCGTTCCACTCCGGCGACTCGAAGTCGTCCACCGACACGAAGGTCGGCTCGCCCCCCATGGTCAGGCGCACGTCCTGGGCCGCCAGGTCCTGGTCGATCCGGTCGCCGAGGGCGTCCATGGCGGCCCAGGCCTCGTCCGAGAACGGCTTCGTGATGCGCGGCGCCTCGGCCACGCGGGTCACCGTCATGGCGAAGCCGAAATCGGTCTCGGCCGGCTCGGCGAGCCCGGAGATCGGCGCGGCGGAGCGGTAGTGCGGGGTCGCCGCCAGCGGGATGTGGCCCTCGCCGCAGAGCAGGCCCGAGGTGGCGTCGAGGCCGATCCAGCCGGCGCCCGGGACGAAGACCTCGGCCCAGGCGTGCAGGTCGGTGAAGTCGGTGCTGGTGCCGGCCGGCCCGTCCACCGCCGTCGTGTCGGGCACGAGCTGGATCAGGTAGCCCGAGACGAAGCGGGCGGCGAGCCCGAGGCGGCGCAGCACCTGCACCAGCAGCCAAGCCGAGTCGCGGCAGGAGCCGCTGGCGTTCGCCAGCGTCTCGCCGGGCGTCTGCACGCCGGGCTCCATCCGCACCACGTAGTTGACCGCGTCCCGCACCATCGCGTTGAGCGCGACCAGGAACTGCACGGTGCTCGGCTCGGCGGGCAGCCGGGCCATGAAGGCGTCGAGCTCCGGCCCGCCCTCCTCGGGCACGAGGTAGGGGGCGAGCTCCTGCCGGGTCTCCTCCGGGTACGCGAACGGCCGGGACTGGGCGAACTCCTCGACGAAGAAGTCGAACGGGTTGATGACCGCCATGTCGGCCGTCAGGTCGACCTCGACCCGGAACTCGGTCGTCTTCTC
Source organism: Methylobacterium crusticola (assembly GCF_003574465.1). GTDB lineage: Bacteria > Pseudomonadota > Alphaproteobacteria > Rhizobiales > Beijerinckiaceae > Methylobacterium > Methylobacterium crusticola. The sequence continues at coordinate 31,698 of NZ_KZ984619.1, read as the reverse complement.
GGGGAAGACCAGGCGGGCGAGCCAGTTGCCGTTGGGGTCCTGCTGCCAGTTCACGAAGTGGTTCGCGGGCGTGACCTTGAGGGCGTAGCTGTGGATGCGGGTGCGCGTGTGCGGCGCCGGACGAAGCCGGATCAGCTGCGGCCCGAGGGCGATCGGCCGGTCGTAGGTGTACGACGTGACGTGGTGAAGGGCGGCCTTGATCGACACGGCGTCTCCGAACGTGATCTCTGAAATCGTCGATTGCCCGCGGGGGCGATCCCGACGCGGGGCCGGTTCTACACCTGCCCAGGGCGCGCGTCAGCCGTGCGCACAGGCGGTGCCAGCGCCGTCCGCTCGCCGGTGCGTCATGCCGCTGCCTCGCTCGTCGCCACGGGGCGACATTTCACGCAAGTCCCGTGCCGGCTTGACCGGAACTTCGGGGCCCTCCGGCCCTTGTGCAGGAAGACGCTTGCGACCCGCGTGAGACTGTGCCGAGGCTCGCGCCCCGCCGGGGCTGCGCCCGGCCGCCGGACCCGACGATGAAGATCTTCCAGTGCCAGGCCTGCGCGCAACCGGCCCATTTCGAGGCCGAGACCTGCGAGAGCTGCGAGCGGCGCCTCGGCTACGACCCCGAGATCGCGGAGCTGAGCGCCCTCGAGCGCGCGGGGGAGCGCTGGCGCGGGCTCGCCGACCCGGGCCGGACCTACCGGCTCTGCGCCAACGTCGCCTCGGGGGGCTGCAACTGGCTGGTGCCGGCCGACGCGCCCGAGAGCTACTGCGTCGCCTGCCAGCACAACCGCATGGTGCCGGACCTGTCGATCGCCTGGAACCGCGTCCGCTGGCGCGAGATCGAGGTGGCCAAGCGCCGGCTGTTCTACTCGCTCCTGCGGATGCGGCTGCCCCTGGTCTCGCGCCGCGACGACCCGGCCGGCCTCGCCTTCGACTTCCTGGTCGACCCGGCCGAATCCTACCTGCGCGGGCCGCCGGTGCTCACCGGCCACGACAACGGCCTCATCACCATCAACATCGCGGAGGCCGACGACGTCGAGCGCGAGCGCCGCCGCACGCAGTTCGGCGAGCATTACCGCACGCTCCTCGGGCATTTCCGGCACGAGGTCGGGCATTACTTCTGGAACGTGCTGGTGCGCCGCGATCCGAGCCTCGACGCCTTCCGGGCGATCTTCGGCGACGAGCGGGCCGATTACGGCGAGGCCCTGCGGCGCCACTACGCCCACGGCCCCGCCCCGGGCTGGCAGGAGACCTTCGTCTCGGCCTACGCCACCTCGCATCCCTGGGAGGATTTCGCCGAGACCTGGGCGCACTACCTGCACATCGTCGACACCCTCGAGACGGCGGGCCAGTTCGGCGTGCGGGTGCACCCCAAGCTGCACTCGGTCATCGACCTGACCGCCAAGGTCGATTTCGACCCCCACCGGGCGCCGGATTTCGGCCGCCTGATCGAGGCCTGGCTGCCGCTGACCTTCGCGATGAACTCGCTCAACCGCAGCATGGGCCAGCCCGACCTGTACCCGTTCCGGCTCACCCCGGCGACGATCGGCAAGCTCTCCTTCGTGCACGACCGCATCTACGCCCGCACGGAGGATTTCGAGGCCGAGGCCGGGACCCTCCGGGCCGTGATCGCGGGCCTGCGCCACCGCGTGGCGGCGCCCCGCTCGGCCTGACGGCCGGGGCCCGGCCGGCCGGGAGTTTCTCGGACGAGGGCCTCGGGGCCGCGGCCCTAGAGCGCCTCGCCGCGCATCAGCCGCGGCTGGGTCCCGCGCAGGCCGGCCGCCTCCTGGATGAACAGGCGCTTCAGCGCGGGCAGGCGGTCGACGAGGCCGAGGCCGAGGTCGCGCAGCAGGCGCACCGGCAGGGCGTCGTTGGAGAACAGGCGGTTGAGCCCGTCCGTGGCGGCGCCCATCGCCAGCGTGTCGAAGCGGCGGCTGCGCTCGTAGGCCTGGAGGGCCTCCGGCCCGCCCGGATCGAGGCCGAGCCGCATCGTGTCGGCGAGGGCCTCGGCCAGGGCCGCGGCGCTCTTGAGGCCGAGATTGAGGCCCTGGCCGGCGATCGGGTGGATGACGTGGGCCGCGTCGCCCAGGAGGGCGAGGCGCGGCGCGCCGAAGCGCCGGGCGATGCCGAAGGAGAGCGGGTAGGCCCGCAAGGGCGATTCGAGCGCGAGCCGCCCCAGGGTGAGCCCGAAGCGCCGCTCGACCTCCTCCAGCGCCTCCTCGGGCGCGCCGCCGAGGAGGGCCGGCACGTCGGCCTGGCGCTCGGTCCACACGATGGAGGAGCGGTGCCCGAGGGAGCCGCCGGGCGAGAGCGGCAGGACCGCGAAGGGCCCCGAGGGGAGGAAGTGCTCGATCGCCCGGCCCCCGTGGTCGCGCTCGTGCGCCACCGTCGCGACGATGCCGGATTGCGGGTAGGACCAGCCGACCCAGCCGATGCCGGCCGCCTCGCGCAGGCGCGAGCGCGCCCCGTCGGCCGCCACCAGGAGGTCGGCCCGCAGCGCCCGCCCGTCGGGCAGGTCCGCCACGATGGCGCCGTCCCGCAGGCCGGCACGCGCCACCGCCACCGGCTCCAGCGCCACCCCGGCCGCCGCGCAGGCCTCCCGCAGGCCGTCGAGGAGGCCGCCGCCCTCGATCATGTGGGCGAAGGGCTCGCCCTCCGCGACTTCGCCCCCGAAGGTCAGGAAGGCCGGCCGCACCGGGTCGGCGAGTCGGCTGTCGGTGATCACCATCTCGCGGATCGGCTGCGCGGCGCCCGCCACCGCGGCCCAGACGCCCAGGCGCTCGAGCATCCGGCGCGCCCCGGCCGCGACCGCGTAGGCGCGCGCATCCCGGGGACCGGCCCTGCCCGCGTCCGCCGCTCCCCGAAAGGCGGGGTCGCACACCGTGACCCTCACCCCCTCCCCGAGCGCCTGGGTGAGGGCGAGGGCGAGGGACAGGCCCGGAAGGCCGCCCCCCGCGACGATGATCTCCCGTGCCGGCCGAGGCTTTCCCGCCATCTCGTTCGTCCGCCGCTCCGTTCGCGCCCGGGCCCGCCATAGCACGAACGCGGCGGGGCCGTCGCTTGACGATGGGCGCCCCCCTGCGCCAGACCCGGGCATCCTCGTTCGTCCACACCCGGCATCGCGCGCCCGCCGGCCGCCATGCCTCGCATCCGGGAGAGCTGCAGCGTGCGCGCGGTCGCCGAACTCCTCGACATCCTCGACCTCGAGCAACTCGAGCTCAACCTGTTCCGGGGCCGCTCGCCGCGGGCGCGCTGGCAGCGGGTCTACGGCGGCCAGGTCATCGGCCAGGCCCTCGTCGCCGCCACCCGCACGGTCCCGCCGGAGCGCCGGCCGCACTCCCTGCACGCCTACTTCCTGCTCGGGGGCGATCCGCGGGTGCCGATCATCTACGAGGTCGACCGCATCCGCGACGGCCGCAGCTTCACCACCCGCCGGGTGGTGGCGATCCAGCACGGCCGCCCGATCTTCTCGATGTCGGCCTCCTACCACCTCGACGAGCCGGGGCTGAGCCACCAGGTGCCGATGCCGGCGGTGCCGATGCCGGAGGACCTCGCCGACGAGCGCGCCCTCAAGGCCTCGGTGATGCCCTTGATGCCGGATCCGGTGCGGGCCTACTTCGAGCGCGAGCGCCCGATCGAGCTGCGGCCCGTCGAGATGGAGCGCTACACCGCCCGCGTGCCGCGGGAGCCGCGCTTCCACGTCTGGATCCGGGCGACCTCGCCGCTGCCGGACGACCCCGCCGTGCACCAGAGCGTGCTGGCCTACGCCTCCGACATGACGCTCCTCGACACCGCCCTCGCGGCGCACGGCCGCACGGTGTTCGAGAGCACGATCCAGCCCGCGAGCCTCGACCACGCGCTCTGGTTCCACCGGCCGTTCCGGGCCGACGAGTGGCTGCTCTACGCCCAGGACAGCCCGAGCGCCTCCGGCGCCTGCGGCTTCTCCCGCGGCCTGATCTTCACCCGCGACGGCACCCTGGTGGCCTCGGTGGCCCAGGAGGGCATGATCCGCGAGCGCCGCGAGCCGGTCCCGGACGCCGAGTGATCCGAGGCCCCCCGGCCGACGGGCCGGGGGCCGGCCCGCCGCGCGGCGGGCGGGAGCGGGTCCGGCCGGCTCCCGGCCCGGCATTTCGCCTATTTCCTGTGCATCTGCCCTGTCTTTGATCTGCCGTGGCGCGCCGGGCGGCTTGAATCTCCGCAATCGGCCCAGGAACCGGGCAGCTTGTCCGTGGGCGCGTCCGCGCGTGGTGGCACGTTCCTTGATTTGGGGGTGGCGGACCGGCGACCGCGCCCGGGAACTCGAGGCGCGCCGGACCGACCCGGGCGGCCGACCGCATCCACGCGGCGACCGGCATGCGGTGCCAATCGGAAAGGGGGCACGACCCATGAAGATCGTCATGGCCATCATCAAGCCGTTCAAGCTGGAGGAAGTGCGCGATGCCCTCACCAGCATCGGCGTGCACGGCCTGACCGTGACCGAAGTGAAGGGCTACGGACGGCAGAAGGGACATACCGAGATCTACCGCGGCGCCGAGTACGCCGTGAGCTTCCTGCCCAAGCTCAAGATCGAGGTGGCGGTCGCGGCCGATCTCGTCGCCAACGTCGTCGACACCATCGCGGCCGCGGCCCGGACCGGCCAGATCGGCGACGGCAAGATCTTCGTGATGCCGCTCGAGAAGGCCGTCCGCATCCGCACCGGCGAGACCGACGCCGACGCCCTCTGAGAGACCGCGCCGCCCTCAAGGCGGCGCTCACCTGTGAAGACCCGTCACGCTCAAGACCGATCGGGAGTCCCGTTTCCATGAAGCTTCGCAATCTCCTGGCTCTGGGCCTGGGAGGCGCCGCCCTGGCGCTCGTCCTGGTGGAGCCGTCACTGGCGCAGTCGCCGACCGTCGAGGCCGCACCGGCCGCGGCGGCGGCGCCGGTGCCCAACAAGGGCGACACCGCCTGGATGCTGATCGCGTCCGCGATGGTGCTGATGATGTCGGTGCCCGGCCTCGCCCTGTTCTACGGCGGCCTCGTGCGCACCAAGAACATGCTGTCGCTGCTGACGCAGGTCTTCGCCATCGTCAGCGTCGTCTGCCTGCTCTGGGTGTTCTACGGCTACAGCCTGTCCTTCACCAACGGCGGCGGCCTCAACGATTTCGTCGGCGGTTTCTCGAAGGCCTTCCTGCGCGGCGTCGACGCGAACGCGACGGTCGCCACCTTCTCCAACGGCGTCGTCATCCCGGAATACGTCTACATCTGCTTCCAGATGACGTTCGCGATGATCACCCCGGCCCTGATCGTCGGCGCCTTCGCGGAGCGGATGAAATTCTCGGCCCTGCTGCTGTTCATCGTGCTGTGGGTGACCTTCATCTACTTCCCGATGGCGCACATGGTCTGGTACTGGGGCGGCCCCGATGCGGTCGGCAACGCCGCCAAGGCGCTCGCCGCGGCGACGGACGACACGGCCAAGAAGGCCGCGCAGGACGCCCTCGACGCCGTCAACGCCGATGCGGGCCTGCTCTTCAAGTGGGGCGCCCTCGACTTCGCGGGCGGCACCGTGGTGCACATCAACGCCGGCGTCGCCGGCATCGTGGGCTGCCTCCTGCTCGGCAAGCGCATCGGCTACGGCCGCGACCTGCTCGCCCCCCACTCGCTCACCATGACGATGATCGGCGCCTCGCTGCTCTGGGTCGGCTGGTTCGGCTTCAATGCCGGCTCGAACCTCGAGGCGAACGGCTCCACGGCCCTCGCCATGCTGAACACCTTCGTGGCCACCGCGGCGGCGGGCGTGTCCTGGCTGTTCGTCGAGTGGGCCGCCAAGGGCAAGCCCTCGCTCCTCGGCATGCTGTCGGGCGCGGTGGCGGGCCTCGTCGCCGTCACCCCGGCCTGCGGCTTCGCCGGCCCGATGGGCTCCATCATCCTCGGCCTCGTCGCCGGCGCCGTCTGCTTCGTGATGTGCTCGACGGTCAAGAACGCCATCGGGTACGACGACTCCCTCGACGTCTTCGGCGTGCACTGCGTCGGCGGCATCATCGGGGCGCTCGCCACCGGCATCCTGGTCAACCCGGCCCTCGGCGGCGTCGGCGCCCCCGACTACGCGGCCAAGCCCGGCGAGCTCGTGGCCGCGGCCTACGAGTTCGGCCCCGCCTTCCTGGCGCAGGCCAAGGCGGTCGGGTTCACCATCCTGTGGTCCGGCGTCGGCTCGGCGATCCTCTACAAGGTCGTCGACGTGATCGTCGGCCTGCGGGTGACGCAGGACGAGGAGCGCGAGGGCCTCGACCTCGCCGATCACGGCGAGCGCGCCTACAACTACTGAGCCCTGCGGCGCCCGCGCGCCGACGAGGGAGAGCCGGCGCGCCGCGCCGCAATCCCCCTCCCGTGAACCAGGGGCCCCGGCGCGCCGCGCCGGGGCCCCGTCGCATGAAGGGGGCCGGCAGGCCCCGGTCGCGCCCCGGGGCGATTCGCCCGCCGCCGGGCCGGACCGGGCGGGGACCGTGACCGGCGCGGCGCCTTCCGGGCCGCCCGGGTGCGCCCGGCCGGCCACACATTGTGGCGGAACTGCAACGAGCCCGGGGCAACACGCCAGCGGGGACCGGGAATGCCCAAAGTTTAGGCAAGTGCCCGAAACTTGGTTTTGCTCCGAAACCGGAAACTCGCCACCTTGGCCGTAAATCAAGACGGGGCTGAGTGAGCGATGAGCCGTACGTTGTTTCCGAAGGGCGCTGCCGCAGCGCTCGCCGCTTTCCTGAGCCTCGGGCAGGTGCAGGCCGCCGACCTGCCGGCGCCGCCCAAGGAGCTGCCGCCGGAGGCCAAGGCGCCGGACCCGCTCATCGGCTTCGCGTTCTACACCCAGTACGCCACCGACTATAACTTCCGCGGCGTCTCGCAGTCGAACCTCCAGGGCAGCTACCAGACCTTCTTCGAGACCCAGTTCTTCAACAACTTCGCCTATGCGGGCTTCTACACCTGGCAGACCCGGCTGCCGACCAAGCCCGATTTCGAGTTCGACCTGGTCGCCGGTATCCGGCCGACCTTCGACAAGCTGTCGTTCGACCTCGGCGTGATCTACTACTACTATCCGAACGAGCAGCGGCTGTTCTCCAGCCCGACGACCTTCCTCACCACCGCGAACACCGACTTCATCGAGTTCGCCGGCAAGGCGCTCTACCAGGCGACGCCGGAACTCGCGATCGGCGCCAACGTGTTCTACGCGCCGAACTACCTCGGCCAGCACACCGAGGGCACCTACACCTCGGGCACGCTCGCCTACACCCTGCCGGCCACGCTGTTCCCGTTCCTGCCGGAGGCCTATGCCGGCGGCTTCGCCATCTCGGGCGAGGGCGGCCACTACTTCCTCGGCGCCTCCAAGACCTCGGTCAACGGGTTCATCGGCGGCAGCGAGAAGTTCGCCTCGTTCAACCTGCCGAGCTACAATTACGGCAACGTCGGCATCTCCTGGACCTACAAGAACCTGCTGGTCGACTTCCGCTTCCACACGACCGACCTGACGCCCTCGAAGTGCTTCAACCTGACGGGCGACTACCGCGGCTTCAACCAGACCCCGGGCACCTCGCGCTGGTGCGGCGACGCCTTCATCGGCTCGATCCGCTGGCAGGCCTCGACGGCCTCGCCGGGCGTCTACGCCGAGCCCGGCGGGATCCTCAACCTCTTCAAGTAGGCGTCCGACCCCCGGCGCGAGGAAAGGCCCCGGAGCGATCCGGGGCCTTTCTGCCGTCGGGACCATCCGGCACCGGCGCCGAACCGGTCGCCGCTCCCGCCGGATGCGCTCCAAGTCGTTGATCGTGCAGAGTTGGCGTCGGATTTAGTCTTAAACGGGCATTAACTGCGTTCGCCGTAGGCTCTCGTCTTCGGTTCCGCGTACCCGGCTTGCCCACGCATGCGTTCGCTTCGTCGCTCGGCATCGCCCTACGATGCCCTCGTAGACACGCTCCGCTCCTTCCTGAAGCGGCGCGTGACGGAGATCACGGGCCTCGCGCTCCTGCTCGGCTCGGCGGGGTTCACGGTCGCGCTGGCGACCTGGTCCATCGAGGACCCGAGCCTCAACCACGCCACGCAGGCGGCGGCCCGCAATCTGCTCGGCGCCGGGGGGGCGATCGTCTCGGACCTCGGGATGCAGCTCCTCGGGCTCGGCGCCCTGGCGCTGGCGCTGCCGCCGGCGGTCTGGGGGATGCGGCTCCTGCGCACCCACCGCCTGGCGCGCTTCCAGCTCCGGCTGGCGCTCTGGGTCCTGGGCTTCGGCGCCGCGAGCGGCGTCGCGAGCGCGCTGCCGCCCACGGCCCGCTGGCCGCTGCCCACCGGCCTCGGCGGCGTCGCGGGCGACGCGCTGCTCGGCGCCGCCAGGGCGGTCGCCGGCCCCCTCGGCGCCTTCGCGGGCTTCGTGTTCGCCGGCATCGCGGTGATCAGCCTGACGGGGGCCTGCGGGTTCGGCCTGATCGAGGAGGAGGGCGAGGACGCCGAGCCCGAGTCCCTCGCCCCGGCGGCGAGCCGCTACGACGACCGGGCCCGCGCGCGTCCGGCGGGCGCCGCCCACGACGACGACGGGCCGGGCCTCGGCCTCGCCTCCCTCGGCGCCCTCGCGCATCTCGCCATCAGCGGCCGCGCCGCCCTCGCCCGCAAGCTCACGGCCTGGCGCCAGGGCGGCGTCGACCCCTACGCGGCCGCCTACGCCGGCAACTCGCCCGCCCTCGCCGCCCGGCGCGCCTTCGCGGAGCCCGGCGAGGCGGACGCCTGGGAGGCGGAGGACCGCGCCGCCGCCCCGGCGCGGCGCGAGCCGGTCTTCGCCGATCCGGCGCCGCTGACCGCGCCGCGCCGCGGGGCGCCGCCGGTCGTCCACGACGAGCTCGACGAGGAGGCCGAGGCGGATCCCGCGCCCGAGCCGGTCCCGGCGCCGGGACCGCGCAACCGGGTCGCGCCGCCCCCCGCGCCGATCCAGACCCGCCGCGCCTCCCCCCCGCCGGCCCCGGGCGCACCCGACACCTACGAGCACCCCGCCCTGGCGCTCCTCGCGGAGCCGCGCCCGCCGGCCCCGAGCGCCGTGGTCTCGACGGATGCGCTCGAGCAGAACGCCACGCTCCTCGAATCGACCCTCGNCCGCCCTGCCGGCGAGCCCCGCGGCGCGCCCGCCGCGCGTCATCCTGCCGGCCGCGGCGCCGCCCGCGGTCGAGGAGGCCGCCGAGGCCGAGGCGGTCCCGGCGGCGCCCCTGCCCGACGCTCTGCCGTCCGGGGCGGAGGCCGCGGCCCGGTCCGCCGAGACGCACGGCCTTGTCATCGGGACGGCGGGGCTCGTCGTCGACCTCGGCCTCGATTCCGACGACGATGCCGAGGACGACGACGATTTCCTGGCGCCCGCCTTCGTGCTGCCGCCCCGGCCCCTGCCGCCGCGGCCCGTGGAGGCGCCCTACGCGCTGCCCTCGCTGGAGCTGCTCGCCGAGGCCCGCGCCTCGGACGCGAGCGAGCTCGACACCGGGGTCCTGGAGGAGAACGCGCTGCAGCTCCAGCAGGTGATCCAGGATTTCGGGGTCCGCGGGGAGATCCTGGCGGTGCGGCCGGGCCCGGTGGTGACGCTCTACGAGCTCGAGCCGGCTCCCGGCACCAAGTCGAGCCGCGTCATCTCGCTGGCCGACGACATCGCCCGCTCGATGTCGGCCATCTCCGCCCGCGTCGCCGTGGTCCAGGGCCGCAACGCCATCGGCATCGAGCTGCCCAACCTGCGGCGCGAGACCGTCTACCTGCGCGAGCTCCTCGCCTCCCCGGCCTTCGCCGAGACCAAGCAGAAGCTCGCCCTCTGCCTGGGCAAGAACATCGGCGGCGAGGCCATCATCGCCGACCTCGCCCGCATGCCCCACCTGCTGGTGGCCGGCACCACCGGCTCGGGCAAGTCGGTGGCGATCAACACCATGATCCTGTCGCTGCTCTACCGCATGAAGCCGGAGGAGTGCCGCCTGATCATGGTCGACCCCAAGATGCTGGAGCTCTCGGTCTACGACGGCATCCCGCACCTGCTCTCGCCCGTCGTCACCGATTCCAAGAAGGCGGTGATCGCCCTGAAATGGGCGGTGCGCGAGATGGAGGAGCGCTACAAGAAGATGGCCCGCCTCGGCGTGCGCAACATCGACGGCTTCAACGCCCGGGTGGCGGAGGCGCGGGCGCGGGGCGAGGTGATCACCCGGACGGTGCAGACGGGCTTCGACCGGGAGACCGGGGAGGCGGTGTACGAGGACGAGGTCATGGACCTCGCGCCCCTGCCCTACATCGTGATCGTGGTCGACGAGATGGCCGACCTGATGATGGTGGCGGGCAAGGATATCGAGGGGGCGATCCAGCGGCTCGCGCAGATGGCGCGGGCGGCGGGGCTGCACCTGATCATGGCGACGCAGCGCCCGTCGGTGGACGTGATCACCGGGACGATCAAGGCGAACTTCCCGACCCGGATCTCCTTCCAGGTGACGAGCAAGATCGACTCGCGCACGATCCTCGGCGAGATGGGGGCCGAGCAGCTGCTGGGCCAGGGCGACATGCTGTTCATGGCGGGCGGGGGCCGCACGACGCGGGTGCACGGCCCGTTCTGCTCGGACGACGAGGTGGAGCAGGTGGTGGCGCACCTGAAGCGCCAGGGCCGCCCCTCCTACCTCGACGCCGTCACGGCGGACGACGAGGCCGAGGAGGCGAGCGCCCCCGAGGTGCCGGTCATGGACCAGGGCGGGTTCGCCGATCCGGCCGCGGACCTGTACGACCAGGCTGTGGCGGTGGTGCTGCGGGACAGGAAGGCGTCGACGAGCTACATCCAGCGCCGCCTGCAGATCGGCTACAACCGCGCCGCCTCGCTGATGGAGCGCATGGAGCGCGAGGGCATCGTCGGCCCGGCCAACCACGCCGGCAAGCGCGAGATCCTGATCGAGCCCGCCGCCCACGGAGGCGCCCAGGGGGGCGGCGAGGAGGCGTGACCCGGCCGGCCCTCTCCCGCGTCGCATATTCGCCACAGGCGACGGCTCTAAGGCGGGACGGACCCTCCGTCGCGCCCCCGGTCGGTCCCCGCGCCGACCTCCCGTCCGTCCACACGGAGAACCCTTGCCGATGACCGGCCGTCCCCGTCCCGGACCGCTCCGCATCGCGCCGATGCTCCGCATCGCGCCGATGCTCAGCATCGCGGCGATGCTCGGCGCCGTGCCGGTGCTCAGCATCGCGGGCGCCGAGCCCGCCGCCGCGCAGGTGTCGTCCTTCCTCGACGGACTGTTCGGCCGCAAGGCCGCCGTCCCGGACGCGCCGGCGGAGCCGGCCGAGGCCCCGGCGGCGTCCCAGCCGGTGGCGCGGGCGCCCCTGCCCCCGCGCCGGCCGGCCTCCCTCGGCGGCGGCAAGGCCCCGGCCGACACCGTCGAGGCGGCCGCCCCCGCCCCGGCCCAGCAGGTCGCCGCGGTCACGACGCCGGCCGTCCTCGACGCCGCCAACCCGGCAACCGTGATCGAGCGCGCCAACGCCTACTTCAACGGCGTCTCGACGCTGACCGGGAACTTCGTCCAGATCGGCGCCGACGGGCGCAAGATCGGCGGCAAGCTCTACCTCGCCAAGCCCGGCCGCCTGCGCTTCGACTACGACCAGCCCTCGCCCCTCGAGGTCGTGGCCGACGGCACCTCGGTGGCGGTGCGCGACCGCAAGCTCGCGACGCAGGACCTCTACTTCATCTCGCAGACGCCGCTGAAATTCCTCCTCCGGGAGAAGATCGACCTCGCCCGCGACCTGTCGGTGGCCGACGTCGCCGTCGACCCGGGCGGCGTGCGCATCGTCCTCGACGACCGCTCGACCCTCGGGGGCACCTCCCGGATCACGCTGTACTTCGACGACACGATGAAGACCCTGAGCCAGTGGCGGATCACCGATCCGCAGGGCTACCAGACCACCGTGCTGCTCTCGAACCTCCAGCGCGGCCGCTCGATCGACGGCATGATGTTCGTGATCAACTACGGCCGGGCGGTCGACAAGGAGCTCGAGGCCAAGATGCAGCAGGCGCGCTGAGTCCCCGGGGCTCGAGCCCGCGCGGTCGGCGCGAGCGCGCCTCCGATCCGTCACCGTTGCCGCCTCGCCCGCGCCGCCGGGCGAGGCGCGACCGCCGCGAGAGTACCCGACCGTTGCGCCTCACCGTCAGCACCTGGAACATCAACTCGGTCCGCCTGCGCATCGACCTCGTGCGCCGCTTCCTCGACGAGGCGCGGCCCGACGTGCTCTGCCTCCAGGAGACCAAGTGCCCGAACGACCGCTTCCCGCTGAAGGAACTGCAGGGCTTCGGCTACCCTCACGTCGTCTTCGCCGGCCAGAAGGGCTACAACGGCGTCGCGATCCTCTCGCGCCTGCCCCTTGTCTCCCAAGAAGCGATGAGCTTCTGCGAGCGCCAGGACGCCCGCCACATCGCGGCGGTGATCGGGCCCGAGGCGGGCCCCGCGGCCGGCATCACGCTGCACGACTTCTACGTGCCCGCCGGCGGCGACGTGCCCGACCCGGGCCTCAACGAGAAGTTCGCCCACAAGCTCGCCTTCATGGACGAGTTGCGGGCCTGGGGCGGACGGCGCCCGGGCGGCCCGGCCATCCTGGTCGGCGACCTCAACGTGGCGCCCCTGGAGCACGACGTCTGGTCGCACCGGCAGCTCCTCGACGTGGTGAGCCACACGCCGGTCGAGACCGAGCGGCTGGAGACCCTGCGCGGCGAGGCCGGCTGGGTCGACACGATGCGCCACCTGCGCCCGCCGCCGGAGAAGATCTACACTTGGTGGAGCTACCGCTCGCCGGACTGGGCCGGGGCCGACAAGGGCCGCCGCCTCGACCACATCTGGGTCACGCCGGACCTCGCCGGCACCGTGCGCTCCGTCACGGTCGCCCGGCACGCGCGGGGCTGGGACCGGCCCTCGGACCACGTGCCGGTGACGGTGGAGCTGGACCTGTAGCCGAGGCCGGCCCCGGGCGCCCGCCGCGGGGCGCGGCGCGGCGGACGGAGCCGGCGCGGCCGCCGAGGCCTACCGGTCCGACTTCGCGCCCTGCACCTCGCGGGCGACGTAGTGGCGGGTGACGGGCACGATCTGGGCGAAGACCGCCTCGGCCATCCGCTCCTCCTCCCTGAGCGACAGGCGCAGGGTCTCGACGTCCTGGCGCTGCCCGGCCTCCTCCGCCAGGGTGATCAGCGAGGTGTAGGCGGCGATCTCGTAAGTCTCCACCGAGTAGTCGGTGTAGAGGTTCTTCAGGACCTCGTCGCCGCTGACGCTGTGGACCAGGGCCGCCACGTTGCCGACGGTCTGGGTCACCACGTCCTTCAGGAGCGAGCGGTCCTCCCCGTGCCCGTGCAGGATGTCGGCGAGCCGGGTCACCTGCTGGTCGGTCTCGCTCTTGTGCAGCCGCAGCGCCTGCGTGAGGTCCGGATAGTTCCTGTAGCGCTCCAGTTGGCGCTCGATCATCTGCGCCGCCTGCTTCTCCAGCGCGTGGGTGTTGCGCAGCGCCGTGATGTAGATCGCCTGCACGGTCTCGTTGGCGGAGGCGCTGGTCAGGCCGCTGGTCGTGGTGGTTGCCATGAATAACCTCGTGGGTTGCCGAATGGCAGGCAAAACGAGGCGAGGGCGAGAGGGTTCGACCGTGGCTGTAGGCCGGGGCCGCGCCGCGGGCGTGGCGAAACCGCGCGCCGGGGACGTCCGCGATCGGGAGTGGCATCGCCCGGCGGATCGTGTATAGGGTGCGCCACCCTCGCCCGGACACGGCGGGGTTTTTCGCCTTGGCGGACCGCGCTGGACGACATCCCGGCCCGGCCGAGCCTCGTGCGGGATTGGCCCCGAGGGGCCGCTTCCTGTTCAAGACCACCGACCTGAAAGGACACGCGATGTCGATCACGGCGGAGCGCAAGACCGCGCTCATCAAGGAACATGCCCGCGGCGGCAGCGACACCGGCTCGCCGGAGGTGCAGGTCGCGATCCTCACGGAGCGCATCCAGAACCTCACCGGGCACTTCAAGACCCACACCAAGGACAACCATTCCCGCCGCGGCCTGCTGAAGCTGGTCTCGATGCGCCGGTCGCTCCTCGACTACCTGAAGCGCAAGGACGAGGCGCGCTACCGCGCCCTGATCGAGCGCCTCGGCATCCGCCGCTAAGGTGGGTTTCCCAGCGCGGTCCGGGGGCCGGGCCGCGCTGTCGCGACGCGGCCGCGCGGCCGCACGCCCCGGGTGGGCCGGAATGGGTCCGGCCGCCTCTCTCAACCGGGCCTGAAGCGGGCGTGACCGCCAGGGCAGGATCGCCGGGGGCTGGCCGAAGAACCCAGCCCCCCGCCGTCTTGCCGCTGGCGCCGCCCCCCCGGACCGCATGAAGGCATGACGACATGTTCGACGTTCAACGCGAAGAGCTGCTGTGGGGCGGGCGCAAGCTCGTGCTCGAGACCGGCAAGGTCGCCCGCCAGGCCGACGGCGCCGTGGTGGCCACCTACGGCGAGACCACGGTGCTCGCCACCGTGGTGTCGATGAAGGAGCCCAAGGCCGGCATCGACTTCCTGCCCCTCACGGTCAACTACCAGGAGCGGACCTACGCCGCCGGCCGCATCCCGGGCGGCTACTTCAAGCGCGAGGGCCGGCCCTCCGAGAAGGAGACCCTGGTCTCCCGCCTCATCGACCGGCCGATCCGCCCCCTCTTCGTCGAGGGCTGGCGCAACGACACCCAGGTCGTGGTGACGGTGCTCTCCCACGACCTCGAGAACGACCCCGACGTCGTCGCCATGGTGGCGGCCTCGGCGGCGCTCACCCTCTCGGGCGTGCCCTTCATGGGCCCGATCGGGGCGGCCCGCGTCGGCTACATCGGCGGCCAGTACAAGCTCAATCCGCCCGTCCAGGAGATGGAGGGATCGAGCCTCGACCTCGTGGTCGCCGGCACGGAGGCCGCCGTCCTGATGGTCGAGTCCGAGGCGCGCGAGCTGCCCGAGGACGTGATGCTCGGGGCCGTGATGTTCGGCCACAAGCACTTCCAGCCCGTGATCGAGGCGATCATCCGCCTCGCCGAGAAGGCCGCCAAGGAGCCGCGCGACTTCCGCCCGGCCGACAACGCCGCCGTCGAGGCCGCCGTGCTGGAGGTCGGCGAGGCCGACCTGCGCGAGGCCTACAAGAAGACCGTCAAGCAGGAGCGCTACGCCGCCGTCGACGCCGTGAAGGCGCGGGTGATGGCCGCCCTCGTGCCGGCCGAGGGCGAGGCCCGCTTCGAGACCGAGAAGGTGAAGAGCGCCTTCAAGGAGGCGCAGTCCAAGGTGGTGCGCTGGAACATCCTCGACACCGGCGCGCGCATCGACGGCCGCGACGTCAGGACGGTGCGCCCGATCCTGTCGGAGGTCGGCGTCCTGCCCCGCGCCCACGGCTCGGCCCTGTTCACCCGCGGCGAGACCCAGGCCCTGGTGGTGGCGACCCTCGGCACCGGCGACGACGAGCAGTTCATCGACGCGCTGGAAGGCACCTACAAGGAGACGTTCCTCCTCCACTACAACTTCCCGCCCTATTCGGTGGGCGAGACCGGCCGCATGGGCTCGCCCGGCCGCCGCGAGATCGGCCACGGCAAGCTCGCCTGGCGGGCGGTGCACCCGATGCTGCCCCCGGCCCACGAGTTCCCCTACACGATCCGCGTCGTGTCGGAGATCACCGAGTCGAACGGCTCCTCCTCGATGGCCTCGGTCTGCGGCGCCTCGCTGTCGCTGATGGATGCGGGCGTGCCCCTGCGCCGTCCGGTGGCGGGCATCGCCATGGGGCTGATCCTGGAGGGCGAGCGCTACGCCGTGCTCTCCGACATCCTGGGCGACGAGGACCACCTCGGCGACATGGACTTCAAGGTGGCCGGCACGGACGAGGGCATCACCTCGCTCCAGATGGACATCAAGATCGCCGGCATCACCGAGGAGATCATGCGGGTCGCCCTCGACCAGGCCAAGGAGGGACGCGGCTACATCCTCGTCGAGATGGCCAAGGCCCTGACGGCGGCCCGGCCCGAGCTCGGCGAGCACGCGCCCCGCATCGAGACGATGCAGATCCCGACCGACAAGATCCGGGAGGTGATCGGCACCGGCGGCAAGGTGATCCGCGAGATCGTCGAGAAGACCGGCGCCAAGATCGACATCCAGGACACCGGCATCATCAAGATCGCGTCGAGCGACGGCAAGGCCATCAAGGCGGCCTACAACTGGATCCGCTCGATCGTGGCGGAGGCCGAGCCCGGCATGATCTACGAGGGCACGGTGGTGAAGACGATGGAGTTCGGCGCCTTCGTCAACTTCTTCGGCGCCAAGGACGGCCTGGTCCACATCTCGGAGCTCGCGCCCCAGCGCGTCGCCAAGGTCACCGACGTGGTGAAGGAGGGCGACAAGGTGAAGGTGAAGTTCCTCGGCCAGGACGAGCGCGGCAAGATCCGCCTCTCGATGAAGGTGGTCGACCAGCAGACCGGCGAGGACCTCACCGAGAAGCTCAAGGCCCAGCGCGACGGCGAGCGCACCCGCGAGCGCTCGCCCCGCCAGGAAGCCGGCGAGTAAGCCTCCGCTGCCGGACCGACGAACGGGAACGCGCGGCCCCCCGGGGCCGCGCGTTTTCTCATGGGGCTTCCTCGACGGAACAGTGCCGCTCCCCTCGCGTTCGCACCGCGAGACTGAGGCCCGCCGGTGCGGGTCCCCGAGAGGAGCCATCATGTCGAACGCGATCACGGACGTCTTCAGCGGCGAGCCGAACCTGTCCACCAAGGAGCGTGCCATCTCGGTCGTGCTCGGCCTGGGGCTCGCTGCCGCCGCGGCGCAGCCCCGGCCGAACAAGCTGCTGAGCCTCGCCGTCCTGGTCGGCGGCGCCCTGCTGGCGATCCGCGGCGCCACCGGCCACTGCGCCGCCAAGGCCCTGATGGAGCACCGGCCGGGCCCGCCGGCCCGCGTCTGAGGCGTCCGGGCGGGAGGGGGCGCGGGAAGCGCCCTCTCCTCCCGGTGACCATCCCCGGGCGCCCCAAGGCCTGCGCGCCTCGACGGCCCCGGCGGGTCACGCCCTCGGGGCTTCCACTGCACGAGAGAGGGGACCGGCGCCGTCGCGCGGGCCACCGAGGAGGGTGGCGCTCGGCGCTGAGGCGCAAGAACCGCCGGGCGGCGAGACCCGTAGCGAGGGCGCCCGATGCGCTGGCGGGAACCGGCTCAGGCTGGACGTGCGGGCCGCGTGCCCGCCGCGATCCGGCGGCGTGCGGGCCTCGCCCGGGCGCGCGCGTCGGGTCGGGAGCGCGCGGATCTGCGGAGATCGCGCGCTCCGGGATGCGTCAGATCGTGGTGGAGCGGCGGCCCTGGATGAAGCCCCAGATCCCCAGCACCACGATGGCGCCGACCACGGAGGCGATCAGCCCCGCGCCCTGGTTGGGTCCGTACCAGCCGATCGCCTGGCCCAGGAAGGTCGCCACGAAGGCCCCGACGATGCCCAGGATCGTCGTCAGGATGAAGCCGCTCGGCTCGTTCGGGCCCGGCATGATGAACTTTGCGATCACGCCGGCGACGAAGCCGATGATGATGGTCCACAGGATCGACATGGTGACTTGCCCCTTCGGCCGCGCTTGCGATGCAGCAGCAACGCGCAGGTGCGGTCGAGGGTTGCGACGCGGTGCGGCAAGGCCTTTACGCGGGGCGGCCCGAGGCGGCACAAGGCGGGGACGGCGCCCTTCGCGCCGGCGGGCGCCGGCGCGCCCGGGTCCGGGCGCCGGCGTCCGGGCCGAGGCTTCTCTCAGCGGGACCACAGCATGACGATCGAGCGCATCGAGACCGGGACGCGGATGAGCCAGGCGGTGGTCCACGGGAACACCGTCTACCTGGCCGGGCAGGTCTCCGCCGCCGGGGACGTGGCCGACCAGACCCGGGACGTCCTGGCGCAGATCGACGCCCTGCTGGCGAAGGCCGGCACGGACAAGTCGAAGGTCCTGTCCGCCACGATCTACCTCGCCGACATGGCGACCTTCGCCGAGATGAACCGGGTCTGGGACGGCTGGGTGCCGGCCGGCCAGGCGCCCGCCCGCGCCACCGTCGAGGCCAAGCTCGCCGGCCCGCAATTCCGGGTCGAGATCTCGGTCGTCGCCGCGCTCGGAGCCTGACGGTGCGGCCCTTCCGGCGCGGCCGGCGCGCGCTCCTCGCGGCGGCCTGCCTGCTCGTCCTCGCCGGCGGGGCGTCCGCCGCGCCGGAGCGGGTCGTCAACGTCTACAACTGGTCGGACTATGTCGACCCCAAGATGCTCGACGCGTTCACGCGCGAGACGGGCATCCGGGTTGTGTACGACACCTACGACACGAACGAGATCGTCGAGACCAAGCTTCTCGCCGGCCGGTCCGGCTACGACATCGTGGTGCCGTCCGGGCCGTTCCTCCAGCGCCTGATCAAGGCCGGGGTGTTCCTGCCCCTCGACAAGGCGAAGCTGCCGAACCTGAGGAACGCCTGGCCGGAGGTGACGGCCCGCCTCGCGGTCTACGATCCGGGCAACCTCTACGCCGTCGACTACATGTGGGGCACCACCGGCATCGGGGTGAACACCGCGCTGGTGCGCGAGCGCCTGGGGCCGAACCAGCCGCTCAACACCTGGGATATCGTCCTGCGTCCCGAGCTGATCGCCAAGCTCAAGGATTGCGGCGTCACCATGCTGGACGCCCCGGAGGACATCGTCCCGAACGTCCTGGCGGCCCTGGGGCTGAAGCCGGATTCCAAGCGGACCGACGACCTCGACCGGGCCGGCGAGGCGCTGTTTCGCATCCGCGGCGCCGTCCAAAAATTCCACTCCTCCGAGTACATCAACCAGCTCGCCAACGGCGACGTCTGCCTCTCGGTCGGGTACTCGGGCGACGTGCTCCAGGCCCGCAAGCGCGCCCAGGAGGCCAAGAACGACGTCGACGTGGCCTACTATATCCCGCAGCAGGGCGCCCTGATGTGGTTCGATTCCTTCGCGATCCCGAAGGACGCCGCCCACCCGGCGGAGGCGCACGCCTTCATCGACTTCATGATGCGGCCGGAGGTGGCGGCGGCCAACACCAACTTCGTGTCCTACGCCAGCGGCAACCTCGCGGCGAAGCCGCTGGTGAAGCCCGAGATCCTGTCCAATCCGGGCGTCTATCCGGACGACGCCACCTTTCGCCGCCTCTTCACCAATACGGCCTACGACGACCGAGTCCAAAGGGTCGTGACGCGGCTCTGGACCCGGGTGCGCACGGGCCACTGACCGCTGCCATGGTCCTGATGCGACGCGGCTTTTTCCCGGTTGCCGCGCGGCCGGCGCCTAGGCCGATGACTAGCTCGAACGGATGGTTCAATCCGCGCGGAGGTCATGGTACCGCTGGTCCATGGGCACTCCATGCGAACCCGTCCTGCTGATGCTGCGGACCGCGCAGGAGGCGGTGTCGCCGCTCGCAGGATTGCTCGCCGCCAAGGGATACGGCGTGCTGGCGGTGGTCGGCGCCGAGATGAGCCCCGTCCTGACGGAGCCGGGAATCGGGCTGCCGGTCCTCGACATGGCGCTGTTCAGCGAGCGCCTGTGCCGGGCCCCGGAGCTGCCCGACATCGCGGCCCGCCTGCAGGCGGCCTGGCCCGGCCTGCCGATCGTGCGTCTGCCCGACCCGGACCTCGCGCCCGAGCCCGAGGACGAGGCCTGGCGGCTGCCGATCCGGCTCGGCCGGGACTGGGCCCTCGATCAGGTCTGCGAGCGGATCGACGACATCATGCTGGCGGCCGCCGCCCGGCGCCAGCCGTCCGAGGGGCCCGGGCGGGACGGCAGGGGCCGGATCCAGGCGCTGCCGGAGCGGCGCGGGACCGGGACGGCCCTCCAGGAAGTCCGCCGCCTCGTCGCCGGAACGACCCGGGTCACGGGCGACGACGCCGTCGTCTGAGCGCCGCCGGACGGGGCAGCCCCCGGCCGCAACCCCTCGGGGCGGAGGCGCGGGGCGATGCACATCGGGGCCTGCGTAAGGGTCCCGGGCGCGCCACCTCGACCGCGTCGCGATCGGGCGGCGCGCCCGGTCCTCGTCGTGGCGTTCCCTCGCGCCGGAGCGATGGCGGCTTCGGCGGCGGACGCCCTAGTCCTTGAGGTCGTCCGGCACCTTGCCGCCATTCTCCTCGAGCTTGCGGATGACCTGCTTGTGCAGCCAGACGTTCATGGTGGCCGAGTCGCCGGTATCGCCGGTGTAGTGCAGCTCCTGCGCCAGTTCCTTGCGGGCCGAGAGGCTGCTGTCGAGGTGGAGCAGCTTCATCAGGTCCACGATCGAGGTGCGCCAGTTCAGCGGCTGGCCCGCCTTGGCGGCGAGGTCGTTGAGCACCGCCTCGACGTCGACCTTGCCGTCCACCTTCGGCACGGTGCCACCGGTGGTCGGGTCGGCGCTCCCGCCTCCCGTGGGCGCGGTGCCGGCCGGTGCCGTGCCGCCCGTGGTCTGCGCCTGGGCCTCGCCGCCCCCGAAGGGGTGCAGGATCTTGCTGACGATCGTCCCGAGCAGGCTCATCGTGGTCATCCTCCGTGGCTGCGGACGGCGGCGCCTCGAACCGCGCCACCCGCCCGCGGTCGCCGGCCATTCAACGAACCGCCCCGCTCGGTGTTCCGGACGGCGTGGCCGGCCGGGGCGGTATCCAGCGCGCGGCGAAATGCTCTAAGGACGGGCGCCCGGCGCGGTGCCGGGCGTCGATCGGAGGCCACACACGGGCATGACAGGTGATCCGCTCCGCCGGGCGCTCGACGACGTCTGGTACTGCGTCGGGGAGAGCCGGAGCTTCCGGCCCGGGCGCCTCCGGGCCGTGCGCCTCGGCGAGGAGGCCATCGTGGTCGGGCGCGAGGAATCGGGCGCGCTGTTCGCCCTGCGGGACCGCTGCCCGCACCGCGGCATGGCGCTCTCGGCCGGACGGATGGTGGACGGCGCCATCGTCTGCCCCTTCCACGGCTGGCAGTTCCGGCCGGACGGCGCCTGCGCGGCGATCCCCGCCCTCGCCCGCCGGGACGACGCCAACTTCGCGTCCGTCCGCCTCGCCCGCTTCGCCGTGGCGGAGAAGTCCGGGCTGGTCTGGATCGCGGCCGGCCCCGACCCGGAGGCGGCGCCGCCGGTCCCGGAGGTCGACTTCGCCTATTGCGGCCAGCTCGTCGAGATCCTGGAGGTGGAGGCGTCCTTCGACCTCGTGGCGCTCAGCTTCGTCGACCCGGCCCACGTCGCCTACGTGCACGATTCCTGGTGGTGGCGCCCCTCGAAGACCCTGAAGGAGAAGGTGAAGCACTTCGCCCCCTCGCCCTACGGCTTCACCATGACGAGCCACACGGCCAAGACCGCCTCCCTGGTCTACCGCCTGCTCGGCGCGGTGCCGGAGGTCGAGATCGAGTTCCGCCTGCCCGGCGTGCGCCTGGAGCGGATCACCGCGGGCCACAAGCGGCTGGCCAATTACACCTTCGCGTCGCCGCTGCCGGACGGCCGCACCGCCCTGATCAACGCGATGTACTGGAACCTCCCGGTCCTGAACGCGCTGAAGCCCCTGGCCCGGCCCCTGATGCGCCAGTTCCTGGGCCAGGACCGCGACGTGCTCCAGGTCGCGCAGCGGGGTCTCGACCGCAAGCCCGCCATGGTTCTGATGGGCGAGAGCGACGTGCAGTCGCAATGGTACTTCAGCCTGAAGCGCGAGTTCCTGAGGGCCCGCGAGACCGGCGGCGCCTTCGTCAACCCCCTCGCGCCGCGGGAGCTGCGCTGGCGCAGCTGAGCGCCGCCCCGCCCGCCCCGGCGCGGCGGCCCCGCTCAGTTCCGGTCGCGGCCCTCGTTGAAGCGGTCGCGGCACTCGTAGCCGAGGAAGCATTGCGGCGCGTCGGCGGACGGGCCGAAGAACGGCCGCGTCGTCTCCTCGATGGTGCAGAAGCCGGTGTCGCGCACGAGCCGCGCGTACGTGAACGGACCGGTGCCGACCAGGACGGCGCCGCGCCGGGTCACGACGGCGGCGACCTCGCCGCAGCGGAGCGCCGGGGCGGGCAGGCGCTCCTGCGCCGGAGCCGGCGATGGGGCGAGCAGCGTCGGGACGAGGCCGGCGAGGAGGATGAGGGGACGCGTGATCATGATGTCTTGTTCGACCTTGTCGCTGCGGGAAACGGTCCAGGTCCCTGTCGTGACGCGCTCCCGCGCGCCGAACCGGCATCCACGCCGGCGGGGAGCGCTTCAGGGTGCCGCGCGCCGCGAGTCTGCCTGCGGGGTATTTCCCGATGGTCTCTCCCGGGCGTCCGCCCCCGCGTGATCGGCCGCCAGCAGGCCCACCGCCACCGCGGGGCCGCAGGTGGAGATCCAGGCCGTCCCGCCCGGCGGGGCGAGGCGGGGCGCGACGAGGTCGGCGAGGTCGCGGGCCGGACGGCCGAGGCGGGCCGCAAGGCGGGCGCCGACGAAGCGCCCCGCCCCGCACAGCACCACCGGCGCGTCGCCGGGGAGCGTGCCGCGGGACAGGATCAGGGCGGCGGCGTCGTGGAGCAGGCGGAGCTGGGCCTCGGCGAAGTGCCCGGCGAGGCCGGCCCAGTCGGCTCCCGTGCCCTCGTGCCGGTCCCGGCCGATCATCCGGGCGAGGCGGGTCTCGGTCTCGGAATCCGACTTGCCCTTCAGGTCGGCCGTGTCCTGCTGGTCCTCGGCGGCGGCGAGGTCGCGGGTGAGCCGGTAGGCGTCGGCGGTGGTGGCGAAGCACTCGGCCATCAGGGCCGTGCGCCGGCCCCGGAACGGCGCCGCGGCGGCGAGGGCGAGGAGCGGCGTGCGCACCACGCCGGTGTAGACGAGCTCCCCGGTCTCCAGCCGCTCGGCGTCGCTGTAGCCCGAAGCCGCCGGCCGCCCGGCGACGATCGGGATCAGGTCGGCGGTGGTCGACCCGATGTCGGCGAGCAGCGCCGCCGGCTGCACGCCCCCGACCAGCGCCGCGGTGGCGTGCCAGTTCGCGCTGGCGACGTCGGGCGCCCGGCCCGCCGCCGCCCCGGGCGGCAGGAACCCCGCCCGCCCGGCATAGATCGCGACGGAGCCCGGGAGGCGCGCCGCGGCCCAGCCGGCGAGCTGCGCCACGCCGTCCGCCCGGTCGGCGAAGCAGTCGGTGAGCTCGCCCGTCATCGTGACCGCGTGGCGGGCCGGGCTCCGCGCCCAGGCCGGCAGCGCCGCGATGGCGGCGTCGAGGGCCGGCAGGCCGTTCCAGAGCGGGCACGGCGCCTGCACGGCGGCCCGCACCAGGCCGTCCTCCACCAGAGCCGCCTTGACATGCACCCCGCCGAGGTCCCAGCCGATGACGCGCGCGGAGGAGGTCGGGGCATGCGGGGCGGTCACGGGCGGATCTCGGGCGGCGGGGGTCCCGGGCGGGGTGGCACGGCGGCCCGGCCCGCCGCAAGCCCCCTCGCGATCATCCCGGTGCTGGACCTGCGCCACGGCCAGGTGGTGCGGGCCCGGGCCGGCGAGCGCCAGGCCTACGCGCCGATCGTCACGCCCCTCAGCCCGACGCCGGCGCCGGCCGACGTCGCCCGGGGGCTCCTGGGCGCGCTGCCCGCGCGCCGCCTCTACGTCGCCGATCTCGACGCCATCATGGACGGCGCGGACCCGGACCGGGCCGCGCTCGCCGCCATCGCGCGGGCCTGCCCGGGGGTGGAATTGTGGGTCGATGCCGGGTTCGCGACGTCGGCCGGCGTGGAGGCCTTCCTGGCCGCCGGCCTCGGCCGCCCGGTGCTCGGCAGCGAGAGCCAGGCCGACGCGGCCCTGGTGCGCGCGCTCGGGGCCCGGGCGGTGCTCTCCCTCGACAGCCGGGACGGGGTGCCGCTCGGACCGGAGGACCTGCACGCGGATCCCGCCTCCTGGCCGCCGGACGTCATCGCGATGTCGCTCGCGCGGGTCGGCAGCGGCGCGGGGCCGGACCTCGCCGGGATCGCGGCCCTGCGGGTGCGGGCACCCGGGGCGGCGCTCTACGCGGCGGGGGGCCTGCGGGGGCCCGGTGACCTGGCGCCC
Source organism: Methylobacterium crusticola (assembly GCF_003574465.1). Lineage (GTDB taxonomy): Bacteria > Pseudomonadota > Alphaproteobacteria > Rhizobiales > Beijerinckiaceae > Methylobacterium > Methylobacterium crusticola. Next base: position 7,741 of record NZ_KZ984619.1, on the reverse strand, counting down.
CTGGCGGCGGCCGGTGCGGCCGGGGTGCTGGTGGCGAGCGCGATCCACGACGGGCGCCTGCGGGCGGAGCACCTGGTGGAGCACTCGGCGGACCACTTGGCGGAGCACCTGGAGCCGCCCGCGCCCCGGCCCGCTCCGGCCCGGGGGGCGTGATCCTCGCGGGCACCCGCGGCGCGCCGCCCGGCCGCCGGAGGTCCGGGGCGTCGCGGCGCGACGGAGTCGCCTGCGGTGCCGGAACGGGAGGGCCGAAGGCCCTCCCGGAACGAGCGGGGTCCCCGCGGGCGCGTGCCCGGCGGGAACCCCGCCCCGGTGGTCCTCGCTCCCGCATCGGTCCCGCGTCGCGGGGCGATGCCGGGGATCAACGGCCGAGGAAGATGGAGGCCAGTCGCTGGAACAGCCCCTGCGGCTGAGGCGGCGGGGGCGGCGGAGGGGGTGCCGCTTGCTGTTCCGGACGGTTTCCTGTCTAAGCGACGTTCGCCGCGAAGGGATGCTGCGCGGTCTTGTACTGCTGGGTGACCTCGGCGGCAGTCGGCGAGCCCTTGATCGCGCGCTCGATCGAGAGCTTCGTGGCCTCGTAGTTGTACTTCTCGATCTTGGCGTCGTCGGCGGCTTCCCAGTGGATGAACACGCCGACCATGATGTAGAGGTCGTCGGCCTCGTCGGCCGGGATCGTGCCCTCGGAGACGCAATCCTGCACCGCCTTGGCGACGGCGTGCTGGGCGGGGCCGAACATCTGGACGGCCTGGCGGGCGTCGTTGATGGTGACCTTGTTGAACAGCAGCGTGTTGGGCTTGCAGGGCAGGTTCGGCGCCACGACCGCGAGCAGGCTGGTGAAGCCGTGCTTGTTGTTGGTCAGGCTGTTGCAGAACGCCGTCTCGGCGGCGCTGCCGCGCGGGCCGATGAGCAGGTCGATATGCGCGACTTCGTTGCCGTCGCCCACCAGGGCCTCGCCCACCATCACCTTATTGATTTTCGCCATTCGGGGTTTCTCCCAGGAGTCAGTAAGGTTAACCGACCGCCAGAACAGGTACGGCCGAACACGCCATCCTTGTTGTCGGCGTTCAGCGGAGTGCCGAACCGGTTGCCCGGATAGCGGGGCGGACCCTACAGCGCCGCTCGACGGCGAACAAGCCGCAGGCATAGAGGCGGAAGACCATTTTCGGCGCCACAGGCAAGATGAAGCCCCTGGACGACTACGACCTATTGGCGGGTTGCGTTCCGCTAGGTGAGTTGTCGGCCGCCGCCTTGAGCCCGAGCAGGGCATCGAGGAACAGGGTCGCGACGGTGAGGTCGGCGCTGGTGCCTGGATTGCGGCCGGCGGCCTTGAGCGCCCGGTCGTGCGCGAGCAGGGCCTCGATCGGGTCCGCCCCCAGGTCGAGGGCGCCGAGCGCCGCCTGCGCGTCGGCCCGCACCGCCTCGGCGGCGTCCGCCCCGAACTTGCGCGCGATGTGGCTGTCCGGGAACGCCGTCAGGAAGGCGAGGTGGACCGCCGTGGTGGTCCAGGGCGCCCGCAGGCCCCGCGCGCGGGCACCCGCGAGCGCCGGCAGGCCGACCTCGAACAGGTCCGAGAAGCCCGTGACGTAGGCGCGCGCGATGCGGTCGCGCCCCGCCGCCTCCGCCATGGCGGCGGCGAGAGGCGGCGGTGCGCCCCCGGCCGTCACGTCGTGGCGCGCGGCCCGGCCGAGGCCGCCCGGGTTGGCGAGCCGGATCGCCGCGTAGACGCCGGCGGCGTCCGCCCCGTCGAGGCCCTCCAGCACGGCCGCGAGCGCCGGGCGCAGGCATCCGGGGCGCTCCGCCGCGGCCGCGAGGGGCGCGCAGAGCAGCACGATGCCGAGGTTCGTGTTCTGGCCGACCCGCGCCATCGTGGCGGCGACGGCGCCCTCGGCCCGGGCGCCGACCCCCGCCCCGGCGGCCGCGACGTGCGGGGCGGAGACCGCGGCGCTCGCCTCGAAATCCGCGAGCGTCATGCGGTGGCCCTCCGCGTAGGCGTGGACGTTGCCGGGCTTCAGCGCCGCGAGCTCGGCCCGGCAGGCCTCGGCGTAGGCCGCCGCGACGGCCCGCGGGGCGAGGCCGGGGGCCGTCACGCCGGGCCCGCCGCCGCGCGCCGCGCCGGGTGGGCGCCGCGCACCGCCGCCAGGAAGCCGGCCGCCACCTCCCGGGCGATGTCGACCGCCGTCACCTGCTGCAGCCCGGACCAGGCCGGCATGCTGTTGACCTCGAGCACCAGGAAGCCGCCCTCCCCGTCCTCGACGAGGTCGATCCCGGTGTAGCCGCACCCGACCGCGCCGGCGGCGGCCTCGGCGAGCGCGGCGGCCCGCCCGGGCACCCGCCAGGGCCGCGGCCGGCCGCCGCGATGGACGTTGGTGATCCAGCCGTCGCCCTCGCGGATCATGCCGGCCACGGCGCGCCCGGCGCAGACGAAGACCCGGTAATCCTGCCACGCCCCGTCCCGCCGCGCGACGTAGCGCTGGAGGTAGTAGACCCGGCCGACCAGCTCCTCGGGGGGCAGCTGCTCGGGCCGCTCGATCAGGTGCAGCCCCTCCCCCTGCGAGCCGAACAGGGGCTTGAGGACGAGCGGCCGCCCGGGGGCCGCCTCCCGGGCGACGAGCGCGGCGGCGGCCTCGCGCCGGGACAGCACGAAGGTCTCGGGGCTCGGGATCCGGTTGCGGGCGAGGAGCAGGCTCGTCATCGCCTTGTCGACCGAGCGCTCGATGGAGACCGGGCCGTTCCACACCACCGTGCCGGCCGCCGCCAGGGCGTGGAGCGCGCCGAGCCGCATCGTGGTGGCCTCGAAGGTGCCGCCCGCGAGGGTCCGCAGGAGCACGCCGTCCGGGAGGCCGTCGGGGAAGCCTGGCACGCGCAGCGGCTCCGGCCGGCCGGTCTCGACCGTCACATCGGCGAGGGAGAACAGCACCGGCTCCGCCCCGAGGGCCGAGAGCGCCGCCGCGAGTCGCTGACGGTGCCAGGTGCCGTTGTCGGCCGCGAGCGCGATCCGCATGGCGGGGCGGCGCCGTCAGGCGAAGGAGCGCTCGACGAGCTCCGGCACCAGCCGCCCGCCGCGGTGGCTGGTGCCGGTGCGCAGCGACGTCACCACCACCTCGGCCGGGCTGAACAGGTGCTTGTCGATGGCGTAGAAGTCGCCGTTGAAGCGGGCGAAGATCTCCGCGAAGGGGGCGCCGTGGTCCCGCGAGGTGGCGCTCGGCAGCGCCTGCGCGAGGGCGCGGGCCTCCCCGTCGTCGGCCTCGACGAAGAGCTGCACCCGGCCCCCGTAGATGATGGCGTCGTTGGTGCGGCCCATGGCCTGGATGAAGTCGGGGTGGGGCGGGCTCAAGGGGGCGGCGCCGATGCCGTCGACGATGGCCCCGAGGTCGAACCCGATCGCGTGCGCCTTGTGCAGGGCGACCTCCAGCACCCGCGCCACCACCTGGGTCGCGCCGGCGAGGCTCTGGGTCGGGGCGTACACGAAGGTGACGTCGCCGGGGGCGAGGCCCGCCGCCCGCGCCACCTCGGCGATCACGGAAGGGGGCGGCGGGCTGCCCGATTCGAGCACCAGCACGATGCGCGCCGCGCCGTCGCGGTAGTGCAGCTCCTCGAACAGCGGCTCCGCCGCCGCGGCGGCCCGGCCCGGCCCGGAGCCGAGGGCGAAGAAGCCGGACTTCCCCTCCTCGTCGGCGAGGCTCCAGCCGGCGTACTGGCTGCCCAGGCAGGCGAGCACCGGATCGGCCGTGTGCACGGTCACGGTGAACGGCCAGGCCGCCACCGGGCCGGCGGGCGCCAGCGTGACGGTGCCGAGGCCGCCGAGGCAGATCTCGGCGATGCGCCGGCCGGCCTCGATCGACCCGGGCACGGCGGCGCCGGCGTCGATCAGGCGGGCCTCGCCGGGCGCCGCCCGCACCGCGAGCCGCAGCCGCGCCGCGTCGGCGACCAGCGCCTCGACCAGGGGGGCGGCGAGCGCGTTCACGCTCGGGCGGACGATGGTGGAACTCATGGCGTGGCTCCCTGGACCCCTGGGCGGCCCCCGCGCGGGCCGGCGATGCGGATGACGCGAGGCCGGCCCGCGCGGGGCGTGCGGCCGGCGCCGGCGGTGGCGAGGCTGCGGGCGGGATCGGCCCCGATCATAGCCGGGGCATCCCGCGCCGCGCCAACATGGGCGAGGCATCAAGGCCTCAGGGCCGGGCCCGTTCCCGCCGGGAGCGGAGGCGTCGGCGCGGCGAGGAGCGCCCGCACGGCGGCGGCGTGCGCGCGCAGGCCCCGCCGCGCCGCCGCCGCGTCGGGCCCGCTCGCCCGCACGGTGCAGATCGGGCTGCCCGCGGCGATGCGGCTGCCCGCCCGCGGCCGGTCCATCACGGCGTCCGGCCAGTCGAGGGGCGGCACCGCCTCGAGCGTCGCCTCGGCGTAGCAGATCTCCGTCGCGGCGGCGCCCGGGGGCGGAGCCCCGCCCGCCGTCAGCCGGCCGGCCGCGGCCTCGATGTGGCGCGCGAGCAGCGGCCGCGGCCCGCGGTCGAGGACGTCGAGGGTGGCGCCGGGGCGCGGGTTGACCTCGAGGAGCCACCACTCCGTCCCGTCGACCAGGAGGTCGGCGCTGGCGAGCCCGGCGAGGCCGGTCGCGGCGACGAGGTCGGCGACCGCCCGCTCCGCCGCGTCGCGCACCGCCGCCGGCAGCGCGCCCGGAGCGGCCGCGCCGGCGTACCGGAACGGATGTCCGGGCGCCGGGGCCGCCCATTGCTCGGTGACCGCCAGCACGGCGATGCCGCGGCCGTCGGCCAGCACGTTGAGGGAGCGGGGCACCCCGGGCCTGCGCCGCTGGAGGTAGGTGCCCGGCGCGAGCGGCCCCGCGGCGGCCGGGCGGACGTGCCCGCCCCCCGAGCCGCCGCGGCGCTTCGCGAGCCACCCCGCCGGGTCCGCCACCGGCGCGAGGGCGATGTCGGGATGCGGGATCCTCAGGCGCGCGCACAGCGCCGCGAGGCCGGCCGGATCCTTGAGGGCCGCCACCGCCGCCGGCGAGGCCCCGAGCAGCCGGTGGCGGGCGGCGAGCCGCGCCATCAGGGCCGGCGCGCCCTCGAAGCCGCTGCCGAGGACGAGGCCGAGGGGACGGCCCGCCTCCGCGGCGAGCGCCTCGAGGGCCCTGACCACGCCCTCCGCCCCGGGCCCGCGGCCGAGGCGGCCGGCGATCCTGCGGTAGCCCGCCGCGAGCTCCCGCGTGTCCTCGTCCCCGAACAGGTCGGCGACGTAGGGGCGCAGGCCCGCCCGCCGGGCCGCCGCCGCGAGCGCCCGGCCCGACTGGGCCGCGATCAGGATCGCGTCGCTCACCGGGCCCGCGCTCAACCGGCGGTCGTGACCGCGAGCCGGTAAGCATCGCGGAAATCGAGGGCGAGCGGCGCGTCGGCCTCGAGCAGGCGCCGGAACAGCCCGGCCTCGGTGCGGTACTTCACGTCGCCGACCGCGAGCGCCCCGATGCCGACGCCCCGCCCCGTGGGCAGCGGCGCCGCGTCGGCCTGGACGTCGATGCCCGCGATGCCGGCCGGCGGCACGGCGTTGACGTCGGCCGCGACGAGGAGCCGGCGCGCCTCGCCCAGATCCTCGCCGCTCAGCACCTGCACGCCGGCGGCGGCCGCCGACAGGATCACCTCGGCCTCCCGGGCCGCCGCGCGGCGTCCCTCCGGGGTCGCGCCGTCGGCGGCCTCGACCGCGACGCCGAAGCGCGCCCGGATGCCCTCGGCGATCCCGGCGACCCGCGCGCGCCCGTCGTAGCCGACGAGGACCGGGTGGCCGCCCTCCTGGGCGCCGATCACCGCCGCGCAGTAGGCCACCACGCCGGTGCCGCCGTAGATCGCGAGGCGCTTGCCCGCCAGGGTCTCGCCGAAGCGCTCCCGCAGGGCCCGCCCGACGCACGCCACCATGGCGGCGCCGGTGGTGAAGGAGCCGGCCGGATCGGCGAAGAGGTGGGCCCGGAACGGCGGCACGAAGGCGCCCCTGGCCGCCTCCATCATGTCGAGGGCGGTCTCGGCGTTCCGGCCGGCGATGAAGATCGCCGTGCGGGTCCCGTCCCGGGGGGCGCGGGAGAAGATCGCGTCCTGCACCAGCGCCGCCACGTCGGACGCCGCCACGTGGGTGTAGGGCACGACGACGTCGAAGCCCGCATCCACCGCCATGTTCACGTCGAACGGGCTCATGTGCTTGAGCGGCGTCAGCATGTGCAGGATCGAGCGGGCCATCGGGCGGTCTCCTCGGCGGCAGGTCTCGCGGCCGGGTGCGCGCCTCCCGGGGACCGGCCGCCGTCCTTGTAGGGCCGCCGGCCGCCCCTTGTGTCCTAGACGTTGGTGCCAGTCGCGGCGCCCGCGCCGGTGCCGTCCGGGCCGTCCGGGCCGTCCGGGGCTGCGCCGGGCGCGTCCGGGCCCGTCACCCGGGCGCCGTGGTTGCGGCCGCGGGCGATCCGGAAGGCGAGGTCCGGGTGGCGGTCGCGCAGGCGGGCGACGAGCGCCTCCGCGTCGCCCTGGGCGGCCGCGAGGACGAAGCCGGTCGGTCCCCAGGAGCTCTGGCCGAAGCCGGCGATCCCCATGGCCTCGACGTCGGCGAGGGCCGCCGCCACGGCCGCGCTGGCGTAGCGGCCCCCCTGGTGGGGCGCGAAGTAGTCGCCGATCCGGCGCTGGATCGCCGTGATGCCCCGGCCGAAGCCGTCGAGGTCGGCGGCGGCCGCGGCCGGCAGCACCTGCATCAGGGCGAGGCGGCAGATCTCGGCCGCGCCGGCGGCGGGGAAGCGCGGCAGGTCCCGGAAGGCGTGCCGCTCCGCGGCCCCGTGCACGCCGACGCGCCCGGGATCGAGGATCAGCACCACCCGCCACGCCTCCGGATAGGCGAGGCGCGACACGATCGGGGGCGGCGCGTCGCTCTCGTCCCGGCCGCCGTCGACGAGGAGCCCGCCGGTGACGAAGGCGGCGAGGCCGACGCCGGACCGGTTGCCCCGGTCGAGGGCGTCCGCGAAGGCGGCGGGCGCGAAGGGCGCGCCGTGCAGCCGGGCGAGCCCGGCCGCCACCGCCAGGGCGAGCTGGGTCCCGGAGCCGAAGCCCGCATGGGCCGGGATCGTCTCGGCGAGGTGGAAGGACCCGGTCTCCGGCACGCCGAGGTGCCGGGCCGCCTGGCCCGCGTAGGCCCGCACCCGGTCGAGCGCGGCCGCGATGCCGGGCGCCTCCGCGCCGGTGGCGCTCAGCCCGTCGGCGGGCCGGACCGTCAGGTCGACCGCGGGGGCGTCGAGGCTGAGCCCGATGCTGCCGAAGCGCCGGCCGAGCCCTCCGTGCAGGTCGAGGAAGCCGAAATGCAGCCGGGCCGGCGCGCGCACCCGCACCCCCGTCAGCGCCCTGCCCGCCGCGTCCGCCAAACCGGTCCCTCTCTCGGCCCGAGCCCGCTTGCCGGAAGGGGCCGGGCGGCCGCCGGGCGGACTGTCCCACATCGCCCGCCCGCAGGGCAACTCGGGCCGGAGGGTTATTTTTCCTGCCTGTTAGATCCGGACTTTCGGGGGACTTGCCTGCCGGCGGGCCCGGATGCGAACGTCCGGCCCGGCAGGCCCCGGGGCGCCGGGCGCGCCGCGGGACGGCGCCGCGCGGGCGGCGGAGCGCGGGCGGCGGACCGCACGGGGCCGACCGCCCGGCAGGACAGCGAGGGTGGATGACGGCCTGGATCGACGGGCGGGCGGCGGACCCGGATGCCGCGGTCGCGGCGGCGGCCAGCCTCCTGGCGGGCGCCC
>NZ_QOWC01000073.1 GCF_003574465.1 Methylobacterium crusticola | reverse complement strand
GAGGCCTGGGCGCGCAGCTGGCTCGTCGCCGCGGTGATGCTGCTGAGCACGCCCCTGATCTCGTCGTCCGACTGGAAGCCCCCGGTGACCTGGGTGAGGCCGAGGCCGTCCGAGTCGAACTTGACACCCTTGATGTCGAGGCTCGACGAGCCCGTCTCGTTGAACGTGACGTGCAGGCTGTTCTCCTTCGGATCCGTCCCGTTGCGGTAGAGCAGGTTGATGCCGTTGTAGCTCGAGTCCTTGGCCTGCTGGGTGATCTGGTTCAGGATCTCGTTGAACTGCGACGCCAGCGACTGGCGCGTGGTGTTGATCGAGCCGGTGCTGTCCTTGCCGGTAGCGACCAGGGTCTGGGTGGTGTTGGTCGCGGTGCCGTTCACTGTCGAGGTCTGCTGGCCGAAGCCGACGTCGATGTTGTTGGAGGCGATCGCGCCCTGGGCCGCCGTGACGGTGATCTTCTGCGACGAGCCGCCGGCCGTCGAGCTGATCACCAGCTTGTTGTTCACGTCGATGCTCGCCTTCACCTGCCCGGCGAGCCCCGTGTCGGCGCCGATCTGCTTGTTGATCGCCGCCACCAGCTCCGCCCCGGTGGTCGCCGCCGCGCTCACCGCCGTCACGGTGGTCGAATCGAGCTTGATCGTCTTGGCCTGGCCGCCGCCGAGCTGGATGTTGAACGAGGCGTTGTTGCCAGAGGTGTTGAGGTCGACCGTGGTCAGCGCCTTCGCGCCGGTGAGCACCGCCTTGGCCGAGCCGTCCGTGGCGTCCGAGCCCGTCGCCGACAGGCCGGTCGCCGCCATGCCGGAGCCGGAGGTCTGGGTGCCGTTCGTCGCCGTGGTGGTGCCGAAGCCGACGTTGAGCGAGCCGCGGATGCCCGAGAGGTCGACCTTGCCGCCGGCGCCCGCCGTGCCGTTGGTGAAGACCAGGTTGTTCGAGCCGTCCTGGCTCGCGGTGATGTTCACCCCGGCGGCGGCGAGTTGCAGGTTGATGGCGTCGAGGACGTTCTGACGGGTCGCCGTGCCGCCGAGCTTGGTGCCGGCGACGTCGTAGGAGGTGTTCGCGTCGAGGTTCACGGTGACCGACTTCGAGCCGTCGCTGAGCGTGAACTTCGAGGAGCCGGCGGTGAAGTCGTTCGAGGCGCCGAGCGCCGCGCCGGCGGTCACGGTCGAGCCGGTGCTGACGGAGCCGGCCGCGAAGGTGCCGGTGCTGGTGGTGCCGGTGAACAGGCCGATCTTGGCGTCGCCGCCCTTGTCGATGACGCTCACGGCCGAGGACGGGCCGAGGTCCTGGCTGCTGAACGTCAGCCTGTTGCCGCTGTCGTAGCTCGCGGTGACGCCCGAGCCCGCGTCCGAGAGCTGCTTGTTGATCGCCGAGAGGATGTTGGCGCGGGTGGCGGTGGTGCCGAGCTGGCTGCCGGAGCTGTCGTAGGCCGTGTCCTGGTTGAGCTGGACGTCCACCGACTTCGCGCCGTCGTTGACCGTGAAGGTCGCGCTGGCCGAGGCCGACCGGCCGAGGGTCACCGTCGCGCCGACCGCGGTGCCGAGGGTGGTGGCGGCCGCGGTGGCGTTGGTGGCCTTGCCGTAGCCGATGTCGATGGTCGAGGAGGCCGAGCCCGCGATGCGCAGCTGCTGGCCGGCGCCGGCCGCGGTGGTGGAGAAGGAGAGGCGCCCGTCCGAGCCAACGGAGGCCGCGACCTGGCCCTTGAGGGCGGTGCTGTTGGCGATCTGGCTGTTGATGGCGGAGGCGACCTGGGCGGCCGTGACCTTGGTGAGGTCGGAGGCCGAGGTCTTCAGGGTCGAGGAGTCGAGGCGGATGGTGGTGGCGGTCTTGCCGCCGTCGAGCGAGATGTCGACCGAGCCGTCCTTGCTCAGCGACGAGAAGTCCTGGGTGCCGTCCTGGGTGCCGGCAAGGCCCTGGAAGGACCTGGAGCCGAACACCGTGGCGGCGGTGGCGGCCTGCCCGCTCGAGGTCGCGCTCTTGTCGGCGAGGGCCTGGTTGGCGGCGGACTTGGCCGAGTCCACGAACTTCTGGATCGTGGTGATGCCCTGGTTGGCGGCCTGGACGGTCTGGACGCCGTTCGAGATGCCGTCGAGCAGGTTGCTCAGGTCCGACGAGCGGGAGGTCAGGCTCTGCGAGGTGAAGAAGTTCGTCGGGTTGTCGAGGGCGGAATTGACCTTCTTGCCGGTCGACAGGCGGCTCTGCGTCGTCGAGAGCAGGCTCGCAGTGTCCTGCAGCGACAACAAGTTCTGACGCGTCGCCGCGGAAAGTGTGATGCTGGACGACATGGGTTACGATCCAATCGAATGAACTGCCATACACGTGGCGCACCTCAGTACGGCAGTCGAGTATTATCAACTTCATAAGACAAGGCGCGGCAATCGCGGCACTTGGAGGCGTTCTATCTCCAAAAAAGGCCGTTCCATCTCAAAGAACAATCATGTGACGTTGCGTTTCTAGAATATCGCATTCCGTCTCGTAAATGCGCCGGACCCTTGGGGTGCCGGCCGGCCGCATGCTACGCTACGTCAAGCGCGCGGGACCCGGGCGGCGGGGCCTCTTCCGCCGCCCGGGTCCCGCCCCCTCCCGCTTTCCGGACCGGGGAGAGGGCGCGACCAGGACAGCAGCGACGACCGGGCCCGATGCCGCCTCGACCAGGATGCGATCCGTCTCCCCCCGCGGCGGGTCCGCCGGGCCCGGCGCGCGAGCCCGCGGCGCCCGCGATCCCGCGCCACCGCTTCGCGCCGCCGAGCGATCCCGCGGCCCTCGGGCGCGCCTGGTGCGAGCACCTCGCGCCGATCTTCCAGGTCCGCCTCGACGGCGCCCCGCCCCGCACGCCCCCGGTCGCCATGACGACCTACCACCTCGGCGAGATCATCGTCGGCGAGGTCGCCTCGCCCGCCCAGCGGCTCGAGCGCTCCACCCGCATGATCGCCCGCCAGGGGCTCGACCACGTGCTCGTGTCCTTCCACGAGAGCGGCGGCAGCCGGGTGGATACCGGCCGGCGGCGCGTCGCGGTCGAGGGCCGCCAGGGCGTGGTGCTCGACCTGTCCCAGCCCGTCGTCATCGACGCCGACCCGGGCTCGGCCGCGACCCTCCTCATTCCCCGCCGGCTCGTCTCCGACGAGGTCGGCCTCGTCGAGACGCTGCACGGCCAGGTCTTCGCCTACGACGCCGACCCGGCAAAGCAGCTGCTCCACGCCTACCTGCGGGGCCTCCTCGCCTGCGGCCCGCGGCTGGAGCCGCACCACCTCCCGGGGGTCTCCCACGCGGCCTCCAAGCTGTGCGGCGCCTGCTTCCCGGCCGATGCGGGCGCCCGCGCCCCGGTCGACGGCGCGACGCACGTCGCCATCCGGCGGTTCATCCAGAGCGAGCTCACCAGCCTCACCCTGGGGACCGAGGCGATCACCCAGCGCTTCGGCCTGTCGCGGGCGACCCTGTACCGGCTCTTCGAGGAGGAGGGCGGCGTGATCAACTACATCCGCGACCGCCGCCTGATGCTCGCCATGCGGCTCCTGACCGAGGCCGGCGGCGCGCGCCGCCGCGTCGCGCAGGTCGCCTACGCGGCGGGGTTCGCGGACGAGAAGACGTTCAGCCGCGCCTTCAAGCGCCGCTTCGGGCTCCTCCCCCGCGAGGCGCGGGCCGACACGCCCCCGCGTCCCCCCGGCCCGGAGAAAGCCTCGGTCCTGATGGGCTGGATCCGGAGCCTCGCGGCCTGATCCGCCTCGCGGGCGCGGCGCCCCGCGCGGGCCGCCGCCGGGGTCCGGATCGACCGGGCGGGACTGCGCACGGGCGGGGTCGGCCGGGGCGGGGTCGCAGGCGGGCGGGATCTTGCCCTTCTGGCAGAACCTGCTATAGGCGCGCCTCGCGTTCGCTCCGGCCGGGGGCTGAACGGACGGTGCCGCCGCGGCGGCACAGGGGCCTCGGCCCCGTCGTCCCGTGTCTCCGCCTTCGAACAACCGCTCGGGCCTTTGCAGGCTCGAAGGGCTTGGCGCCGTGCGACGCGAGGACGAACCGGCCCGAAGCCAGAACCGCTCATCCGGGCGAATCCGGTCGCGGGCCCCATCCCAGAAAGGCCCATCATGGCTCTGTACGAGCATGTGTTCCTGGCCCGCCAGGACGTGACCTCGCAGCAGGTCGAGACGATGATCGAGTCCTACAAGGGCGTCATCGAGCAGAACGGCGGCAAGATCGAGAAGACCGAGATGTGGGGCGTGAAGTCCCTCGCCTACCGCATCCGGAAGAACCGCAAGGCCCATTTCACGCTCCTCAACATCGATGCGCCGCCGGCGGCCCTCGCCGAGATGGAGCGCCAGATGCGGATCTCGGAGGACGTGCTGCGCTTCCTGACCGTCCGGGTCGAGGCGCTGGAGGCCGAGCCCTCCGCGATGATGCAGAAGCGCGACCGCGACGAGCGCAAGGACCGCGAGCGCGGCCGGCGCCGGGACGACGACGGCTTCGGCGGCGGCTTCGGCGGCGACCGCGCCGAGCGCGGCGACCGCGGGGACAGGGGTGATCGCGGCGACCGGGGCGACCGGCCCGAGCGCGCCAGCACGAGCGAGGAGCAGTAAGTCATGGCATTCGGTGCTGGTGGCGGTGGCCGCCGTCCGTTCTTCCGTCGGCGCAAGACCTGCCCGTTCTCGGGCCCCAACGCCCCGAAGATCGACTACAAGGACGTCAAGCTGCTCTCCCGCTACGTCTCGGAGCGCGGCAAGATCGTTCCCTCCCGCATCACCGCGGTGTCGGCCAAGAAGCAGCGCGAGCTCGCCCAGGCGATCAAGCGCGCCCGCTTCCTGGGCTTCCTGCCCTACGTGATCCGCTAAGGCGCCCGGCCCGGCCGGGCGGACGCGGCGTGGAGCGTGCTCCACGCGTGACGAGGAACCCGGCGGCGCGCCGCCGGGGATCGTTGGGGCGGCCCTCGCCTCTAACCCCGCCCGTGGAGGGCGGCGGGACAGCGGAACGGACGGGATGGTTCAGCAATACGGCATCGGCATCGTCGCCGGCCTCGTCTCGGCGCTCCTCATCGGGGTGATCGTCAAGGCGACGCCGCTCGCGCTCGCGCTCTACCTCCTGGCGCCGCTGCCGATCCTGATCGTCGCCCTCGGCTGGAGCCACCGCGCCGGCCTCGTGGCCGCCGCGACCGGCACCCTCGTGCTGGCGCTCGCCTCCTCGCCCCTGCGGGGCCTCGCCTTCCTGGTCTCGACCGCCCTGCCGGCCTGGTGGCTCGGCTACCTGGCGCTGCTCGGGCGCCCGTCGGGCCTGCGCCCGGCCGCGGCCGGCGCTTCTCCCGGGGCGCTCGAATGGTACCCGGTCGGCCGCCTCCTGGCCTGGGTCGCCGTGACCGCCGCGGCGGCGCTGATCGTCGTGGTGATGCTGTCGTCGGGCGACCACGCCGCCTACCAGGACCGCATCCGCCGCCTCGCCCGGGCGATGCTCCAGCTCCAGCTCCAGGGGGCCGAGATCCGGGGCGGCTCCGTGCAGAGCGACGTCCTGCCCGAGGACGACCTCGCCCGCATCGCCGACCGGGTGGCCGACATCGCCCCCGCCATCATGGCGGTGACCTTCACGATCCTGCTCATCTTCTACCTCTGGGCCGCCGCCCGGATCGTGCAGGTGTCCGGGCGCCTGGTCCGGCCGTGGCCGGACCTGCCCGCCACCGCGATGCCGCGCCGCATCCTGTGGGGCCTCGCCCTCGGGGCCGGGCTGGCCCTCGGGCCGGCCTACGTGGGCACCTTCGGGATGGCGCTGCTCGGGGCGCTCGCCGCCGCCTTCGCGCTCCAGGGGCTCGCGGCGGTCCACGACCGCAGCCGCGGCCGGGCCGGCCGCACGCCCCTGCTGATCGGCCTCTACGTCGTGGTGTTCCTGACCCAGGGCTTCGCCCTCGCGGGCCTCAGCCTGTTCGGCCTCCTCGACACCCTGCTCGGGCGGCGCCGGGCAAAGGAGGTGCCGCCCTCCTGAGAGATCCATCCGGCCCCGCCCGGCAGCCCGCCGGAGGGGGGCCGCATGACCCCGGGGCCGCCGCCGGCGGCCCCGATCCACCACCGGCCGCCGCGAGGCGGCCAGACCCACCACCGGCCGCCGCGAGGTGGCCAGACTCACCGCCGCCAAGGCGGCTCCGACGACCTGCACGAGGAACGACGACGATGGAAGTGATCCTGCTCGAGCGCGTGGCCAAGCTCGGCCAGATGGGCGAGACCGTGAAGGTCCGCCCCGGCTTCGCCCGCAACTACCTGCTCGCCCGCGGCAAGGCCCTGCGCGCCACGGAGACGAACAAGAAGCGCTTCGAGGACCAGCGCGCCCAGCTCGAGGCCCGCAACCTGGAGCGCCGCAGCGACGCCCAGAAGGTCGCCGAGACCCTGGCCGGCAAGAGCTTCGTGCTGATCCGTCAGGCGGGCGAGACCGGTGTGCTGTACGGCTCGGTCTCCCCGCGCGACCTCGCCGACGTGGTGACGAGCGAGGGCTTCACGATCTCCCGCGACCAGTTCAGCCTCAACCAGCCGATCAAGACCCTCGGCCTCCACACGGTCCCGGTGGTGCTCCACCCCGAGGTCGAGGTGGCGGTCACCGTCAACGTCGCCCGCAGCCCGGAGGAGGCCGAGCGCCAGGCCCGCGGCGAGTCGACCACGACCCGCGAGGAGTTCAACCTCGACGACCTCGGCCTCGAGGTCGGCGCGGCGCTCGCCGAGGCCGGCCCGGACGCGGACGACCGCTGAGCCCCGGGGACAGCCGGGAGAGCGGGGACAACGCCGCCCTCCGGGCTTGACATGTTCTTATTTTGTTCCAGCATGACGAGGCCCGTTGCCGACGGCAGCGGGCCTCGCCGCGTTTCGGGCGGGGCCGGGCCGGGACGGCGTTTCCAGGACGGGGTGTCCAAGACGTCACAGGCGCCCCGGCGGTCAAGGTTTGGTCAAGGAAGCCGGTGCGATGGTCGCCGCAGCGGCTAGGATCGCGCCCTCGCGACGCCGCAACGAATCGGAGCCCGCCGGATGGCCATTCCCAGCACCCTGACGGCGAACCTCGAGGCCGTGCCGCAGGAATACCGCGTCGCGCCCCACAACATCGACGCCGAGCAGGCGCTCCTCGGCGCCATGCTGGTCAACAACGACGCCTACTACCGGGTCTCGGACTTCCTCCTGCCCGAGCACTTCATGGAGGAGGTGCACCGGCGCATCTACGAGGTCGCCATCAGCCTGATCAAGGCCGGCAAGCTCGCGAGCCCCATCACCCTGAAGACCTACCTCGGCGACGCCGACCTCGGCGGCCTCACGGTGAGCCAGTACCTCGCGCGGCTCGCCGCCGAGGCCACGACCGTGATCAACGCCGAGCATTACGGGCGCACGATCTACGACCTGGCCCTGCGCCGGCGCCTGATCACCATCGGGGAGGACCTCGTCAACGGCGCCTACGAGGCGCCGGTCGAGACCTCGCCCCGCGACCAGATCGAGGCGACGGAGCGGCGCCTGTACGAGCTCGCCGAGACCGGCAAGTACGACGGCGGCTTCCAAAAATTCTCGGACGCGCTGACCGCCGCGGTCGACATGGCGGCCAAGGCCTACCAGCGCGAGGGCCGGCTCTCGGGCATCGCCACCGGGCTGTCCGACCTCGACGCCAAGATGGGCGGCCTCCAGGCCTCCGACCTGATCATCCTGGCGGGCCGTCCCGGCATGGGCAAGACCTCGCTCGCCACCAACATCGCCTTCAACATCGCCAAGGCCTACGTCGGCGAGAAGCAGCCCGACGGCACCATCGCGACCAAGAACGGCGGCATCGTGGGCTTCTTCTCCCTCGAGATGTCGGCCGAGCAGCTCGCCACCCGCATCATCGCCGAGCAGTCGGGCGTGGCCTCCTACAAGATCCGCCGCGGCGACATCCGCCCGGAGGAGTTCTACAAGATCACCGACGCCGCCCGGGACATGCAGACGATCCCGTTCTACATCGACCAGACCGGCGGCATCTCGATCGCCCAGCTCGCCGCCCGGGCGCGCCGGCTCAAGCGCCAGCGCGGCCTCGACCTCCTGGTGGTCGACTACCTCCAGCTCCTCTCCGGCGCCT
Organism: Methylobacterium crusticola; assembly: GCF_003574465.1. Lineage (GTDB taxonomy): Bacteria > Pseudomonadota > Alphaproteobacteria > Rhizobiales > Beijerinckiaceae > Methylobacterium > Methylobacterium crusticola. The sequence continues at coordinate 26,983 of NZ_QOWC01000073.1, read as the reverse complement.
CCAAGAAGGGCGAGAACCGCGTGCAGGAGATGACCGAGATCACCACCGGCATGAAGGCGCTCGCCAAGGAGCTCGCCGTGCCGATCATCGCCCTGTCGCAGCTCTCGCGCCAGGTGGAGAACCGGGACGACAAGCGGCCCCAGCTCTCGGACCTGCGCGAATCGGGCTCGATCGAGCAGGACGCCGACGTGGTGATGTTCGTGTTCCGCGAGGAGTACTACGTCAAGAACAAGAAGCCGCGCGAGGGCACGGAGGAGTTCTTCACCTGGGAGGCGGAGATGAACCGCGTCTACGGCAAGGCCGAGGTGATCCTCGGCAAGCAGCGCCACGGCCCGACCGGCATGGTCGAGCTCCAGTTCGACGCCGAGATCACCCGCTTCTCGAACCTCGCCCAGAGCGACCGGCTGCCCGACCCGATGTGAGCGGGCGGGCCCTTCGGCCCCCCGCGCCCGCGGGGATACTTGGCCCCCCGCGCCCGCGGGGATAGACGGGGTGCCATGACCGATCTCAGCCGCACCCCCCACGGCGGCCGCCTCACCGTCGACCTCGGCGCCCTGGCGGCGAACTGGCGCCGGCTCGCCGCGGAGGCGGCCGGGGCCGAGACCGCCGCGGTGATCAAGGCCGACGCCTACGGCTGCGGCATCCCGGCCGCCGCCCCGGCCCTGCGGGCGGCCGGCTGCCGCACGTTCTTCGTCGCCCACCTGTCGGAGGCCGTGAGCGCCCGCGCGGCCCTGCCGCCGGACGCGGTGATCTACGTCCTCAACGGCTTCCCGCCGGGGAGCGCGGAGGCCTATCGCGGCGCCGACCTCCGGCCGGTGCTGGGATCGCGCGACGAGGTCGCCGAGTGGGCGGCGGCGAACCGGGCCGGGCGCCGGCCGGCCGCGCTCCACGTCGATACCGGGATGAACCGCCTCGGGCTGTCCGTGCCGGAGGCGATGGCGCTCGCGGGCGATCCCGTCCTGGCGGACGTCGCCCCGAGCCTCGTGATGAGCCATCTCGTCAGCGCCGAGGTGCCGGACGACCCCCTCACCGCCCGCCAGGTCGGGGATTTCGCGCGGGTGCGCGCCGCCTATCCGGGGGTGGCGGCCTCCCTCGCCAACTCGGCCGGCGTCTTCCTGGGGAGGGGGCCCCGCCACGACCTCGTGCGGCCGGGCTACGCCCTCTACGGCGGCAACCCGACGCCCGGGCGCCCGAGCCCGATGCGCCCGGTGGTGCGGCTCGAGGCCGAGATCGCGCAGGTGCGCGAGGTCGCCCCGGGCGAGAGCGCCGGCTACAACGCCCGCTGGACCGCGCCCTCGCGGCGGCGCCTCGCCACCCTGTCGCTCGGCTACGCGGACGGCTTCCCGCGCTCCGCCTCCGGCCGGGGCGAGGCCCGCGTCGGGGGCGTGGCCTGCCCCTTCGTCGGCACGGTCTCGATGGACCTGATCATCCTCGACGTCACCGACGCCCCCGCCGAGGCGGCGCGGCGGGGCGCGCCCGCGCTCCTCATCGGGGACGCCCTCGACGTCGACGCGGTGGGGCGGAACGCGGGCACCATCGGGTACGAGATCCTGACGGGCCTGGGGCGGCGCTACGCCCGGGAATATCGCGGCGGCTGAGGGCCCGCCCGGCGCCCCGTTGCAACCGGGGCGGGGTCGGGACCATATCGGGAACATCCCGGCATTCCGGGCCCCGCACGCCCCGCCCACGATCCGGCACCGCGAGACCCGGCACGCCCCATGGCAAAGCACAACCAGACCTTCGCCTGCCAGTCCTGCGGCGCCGTCTACAACCGCTGGCGCGGGCGCTGCGAGGCCTGCAACGGCTGGAACACGATCGTGGAGGAGACCGGCGCGGCGAGCCCGGTCTCCGGCCCGGTGGCGACCCGCCCGAGCCGGGCCAGGGGCCGGGTCTTTCCCCTCGAGGGGCTGTCGGGCGAGGCCAAGGAGGCGCCCCGGACCTCGTCGGGCATCGCCGAGCTCGACCGGGTCACGGGCGGCGGCTTCGTGCGCGGCTCGGTCATCCTCCTCGGCGGCGATCCCGGCATCGGCAAGTCGACGCTGCTGATGCAGGCCTCCGCGGCCCTGGCGGCCCGGGGCGAGCGCGTCGCCTACATCTCGGGCGAGGAGGCGGTCGGGCAGGTGCGGCTGCGGGCCGAGCGCCTCGGCCTCTCGGGGGCGCCCGTGGAACTCGCGGCCGAGACCAACGTCGAGGACATCGTGGCGACCCTGACGCAGGGCCGCCCGCCGGCCCTCGCCATCATCGACTCGATCCAGACCATGTGGACCGAGACGGTGGAATCGGCCCCCGGCACCGTCACGCAGGTGCGCGGCTCGGCCCAGAGCCTGATCCGCTTCGCCAAGACGTCGGGCACCGCCGTGATCCTGGTCGGCCACGTCACCAAGGACGGGCAGATCGCCGGCCCCCGCGTGGTCGAGCACATGGTCGACGCGGTCGCCTCCTTCGAGGGCGACCAGGGCCACCATTTCCGCATCCTGCGGGCGGTGAAGAACCGCTTCGGGCCGACCGACGAGATCGGGGTGTTCGAGATGACGGACGGGGGCCTGGCCGAGGTCCCCAACCCCTCGGCCCTGTTCCTGGCCGGCCGCGACCTCGCGGCCCCCGGCACGGCGGTCTTCGCCGGGATGGAGGGCACGCGCCCGCTCCTGGTCGAGATCCAGGCCCTGGTGGCGCCCTCGGCGCTCGGCATGCCGCGCCGGGCGGTCGTCGGCTGGGATCCCAACCGCCTCTCCATGGTGCTGGCCGTGCTGGAGGCCCACGGCGGCATCCGGCTCGGGGGCCACGACGTCTACCTCAACGTCGCCGGGGGCCTGCGCATCGGCGAGCCCGCCGCCGACCTCGCGGTCGCGGCGGCCCTCGTCTCGTCGCTCTCGGGCGCGCCCCTGCCCTCCGACGCGGTCTATTTCGGCGAGGTCGGCCTCTCGGGGGCGATCCGCCCGGTGGCCCAGGCGCCCGCCCGGCTGAAGGAGGCCCAGAAGCTCGGCTTCGCCCGGGCGCTGATGCCGCACGGGCGCGGCGAGGCGCCGGAGCGCGGCTTCCCGGCCGAGTCCCTGCGCCACATCGCCGACCTCGTGGCCGGGGTCGCGGCCGGCAAGGCGGCGCCGCGCGGGGGCAGGCGCCCGCCCGTGCCGGCCTACGACCCCGAGGAGTGACGGGGGGCGCGATCCGGGAGGGGCGTCAGCGCCGCGGGGCCCGCGGCGGCGCGGCGGCGGGCGTGCCGCTCAGGAGCGCCGCCAGGCGCTCGGAATCGAAGGCCGGCTCGCGCCGGACCTCCGCCCTGGCGGCAGCGTCCGCCCTGGCGGCGGCGTCCGCCCTGGCGGCCGGCGCGGCGGGCCTGGCCCTCGGGGTGATCGAGCCGGTCGTGACGGGCTCGTCGGGCACGGGGGCCGGGCGCGGCGCGGCCGCGACGCGCACGGGCGGGGGCGGCGCCTTGTCGATCTGGATCGCGCAGACGGCGCAGACCGCGGCGGCGCCGAAGATCGAGGTCGCCGCCACGGCGAGGTTGAGACGGAGGGACACGGCTTGCACCCGGGTGTTGACGCCGGATCGTACGCGACGACGCCTTAAGATCCGGTCGCCGGCCGGGCGCGGGCGCGCGGATTCTAGTAGCCGCGCGCGACGTCGACGCTCCGGGGCGGGCGCCCCGTCCGGCGATAGGCCCGGATGTTGGCCGCGACGACCGCCGCGGCGGTGTCGAGGTCGGTCGGCGCGGAGATGTGCGGCAGCACCGTCACGCGCGGATGGCGCCAGAAGGGCGAGCCGGGCGGCAGCGGCTCCTCGTCGAACACGTCGAGGACCGCGTGCGACAGGCGCCCGCCGTCGAGGGCCTCGAGGAGGTCCCGCGCCACCACGATCGGCCCGCGCGCGAAGTTGATCAGCGCCGCGCCCGGCTTCATGGCGGCCAGGCGGGCGCCGTTCAGGAGGCCGCGCGTGCGCGCCGTCAGCGGCAGGAGGCAGACCACGATGTCGCTGCGACCCAGCACGGCGGCGAGGCCCTCCTCGCCCGCGACCGTCTCGACGCCCGGCAGCGCCTTGGCGGACCGGCTCCAGCCCAGGACCCTGAACCCGGCCTGCCCGAGGCGCTCCGCCGCGACGGTCCCGAGGGCGCCGAGCCCCAGAAGCCCCACCGTCATCCCGGAGGGCTTGCGGTAGTCGCGCTGGCGCCAGGTCTCCTCCCGCTGCTGGGCCGCGTAGGCCGGCATGTCGCGCTGGAGGTAGTAGGTCCAGGCGAGGACCGCCTCGGCCATGGTCCGGGCGAGCTCGGGATCCACCAGGCGCACGACCGGCGGCGCCCCGGCGCCGAGCTCCGCCATCAGCCGCTCGACGCCGGCCCACAGGCTCTGCACCCAGGCGAGGTTCGGGAGCGCCGCGACGTCGGCGGGATCGGGGTTGGCCACGACCGCGATCGCGGCGGCGGCGCGCTGCGCCGGGCTCAGGTCGCGGAAGCGCACGAGCGTCTCGTCGGGCATGGCGGCCGCGAGCGCCGACAGGTAGGCGGCCTCCTGCTCGGGGTCGATCTTGCAGACCAGGGCCACCACGTCGGACATCCCGGAACCCTCCCACCGCGCGCCGTCGCCGGCCCGTCCCGCCTTTAAGGCCTGGCGGGCGCCGATTGAAGCGCCGGTCTCGGGCTCCGGCGCGCGCCCTCAGCGGAGCGCCCGCGCGGCCGCCTCGATCTCGGCCTGGTCCTGGAACCGGTCGGCGATGCGGGGATGGACCCGCCCTCCGTCCGCCGCCTCGATGGCGATCAGGACCTCGTCGGGCCCCGGCGCATCGGCGACCTGGAAGGTCGCCGTGATGAAGTGCGAGCGCTTCCCCGTCTCCGACTTGTGAATCATCGGGAGCGACAGGAGGGCGCCCGGCGCGACGCGCGTGTTGGTGAAGCTCAGGAACGCCGTGCCCCCGGCCGCCTCGCGGTACAGGTTGCCGAAGCGCAGCGTGTGGATCAGGGCGGAGCCGTGCTCGATCTCGCCGCCGACGCCGACGGCGGCGGCCTTGCCGTAGGCCTCGATCCGCTCGGCCGGCATGACCATGAGGAGGCGGCGCGTCATCGCCGCACCGAGGAGAGGGGCGAGCCGCAGGATCCCGGGCCGCAGGTCCTCGACGAAGCCCTGGCCGGCCCAGGGGTTCCGCAGGATGGCGGCGACCACCACCATGGTGACCGGCCGCTCCGCCGCCCGGCCGCCCTCGACGTGGGTCTCCTCGACGAAGGTCGCGATCTTGCGAAGTCCGGTATCCATCTCGGCGGCCCATGGTGCGGAAGGCGGAAGGCCCCGACGCTAGCGGTCCCGGCCCGCGCGCGGCTTCCGCCGATCCGCCGGAAGGAAATGCACCCCGGCGCTCGGGGACGCGGTAACCTGGCGGCCGGAGGTGGTCGAGGATGGCGGATCAGGCTTCGTGGCTGCGGTCGCTGCGCGACGTCGCGAGCCGCATCAGCTCCGACGCGGATCTCGACGCGCTGCTGCGCGACCTGATCCGCTCGGCCTGCGAGCACGGCGCCTGGGACCTCGGCTCGATCATGGCGGTGGACGCCGCCGGCGGCTACGCCCACGTGATGGCGCGCCACGATTCCGCCCTGCTGCGGCGCCGGCTCGAGGACCGGTGGGCGCTGGCGACGAGCCCCGCCCTGGTGGCGCTCCGGCGCGGCGAGCCGGTCTACATCCGCGACGCGCGCGAGAGCGAGGCGTTTCCCGGCTACCGGCGCGAGGCCTTCGAGCGCGACTACCGCACCGTCCTCGTCATCCCCATGGCCTGCACGGACGCCGAGGGGCACCCCCTGGTGCTGGTCGTGGTCTCGCGCGCCGTCAGGGAGGTCTCGGGGGACGACCTCGCCTTCATGGGCATGATCGTGCATCTCGGCGCCATCGCGATCGAGCGCGGGCACCGCCACCGCGCGCAGGCCGCCGCCGCGGAGCAGTTGCGCCGGGCGCTCCTCGCCCAGGGATCGCTCCTGCGGGAGGTGCTCGCGGGCGGCTCGACCGCGGCGCTCGCCGGCCGGCTGAGCGACCTCCTGAAGGCCCCGGTGCTCGTCGTCGACTTCTTCGCCAGCAGCCTCCTGGCGACGGGCTCGCCGGTGCCCGAGGCCTACGACGACGACGCCTGGCGGCGGGCGCTCGACGGCCCCCTCGGCCGCCGGATCCTCCGCGAGGTCCGGGGAGCGGTGGCGCAGCCGCACGGCGGGACGGTCGCCCTGCGGCTGACCGACGGGCCCGCGCCGCCGCTGAGCGCGCGGGTCGAGGCGCTGATGGTCGACAGCGACGCCGTCGGGGCCCTGCTGACCTTCGGCGGCGAGGAGGCCGGAGACCTCCGGAACCTGATGCGCGACAGCGCGAAGCTCGCCCTCGGCGTCCAGATGATGCGCAGCGTCCTGCGCTTCCGCTTCGAGACCCGGACCCTGACCGAGCTGTTCTTCGAGATCGTCGAGCGCCGCTGGCGGGACCCGGAGGACGTCGCCGACCGGGCCCGCCGCCTGGGCCTCTCGCTCGCGACGCCCGCCCGGATGCTGGTGGTCGACTTCCCCGAGCAGGCGAGCCGGCCGCCGGCCCGCCCCGCCGACCACGCGGTGGACGGCCACCACGCCGTCGCGCTCCTGGCCCGCCAGCTCGGGCTTCCCGCCCACGTCGTCGCCATCGGCGGCGGCCTCGTCTGCCTGCTGCCGCAGGAGGGCGAGGGGCGCCCGCCGCCCGAGGAGGAGGGGCACCTCCCGGAGGAGGGCCGGCGGCGCTCTCTCGCGGAGGACCGGCCCCGCTCGCCGCGGGAGGGCCGGCGCCGCCCTCCGCAGGAGGGCCGGCGCCGCCCTCCGCAGGAGGGCGGCCGGGAGCCGGAGCGGATCGCCCGCTTCGCGCGCCGCGTCGCCGAGACGCTGCGCCACTCCTTCGACCGGGAGCCCATCGTGGTGCTCGGCGGCGACTGCGAGGGGCTCGACGCCTACGCCAGGGAGTGGGAGCGCTGCTGGCGGATGATCCGGATCGCCCGCGCCTTCGGCCGGAGCGGCGCCCTGTCGGCCCCCGATTTCGGCCCGCTGCCGATGCTGATCGGGGCCGCCGACTCGGCCGACGTGCGCCGCTTCATCGACGGCGCCATCGGCCGGGTCGTCGCCCACGACCGGGACAACGGCACGCCCTACCTCGAGACCCTGGCGGCCTACCTGCGGGCGGGCTGCCGCAGCCAGCCCTGCGCCGACGCCATGGGCCTGCACGTCACGACGCTGCGCTACCGCCTCTCGCGCATCGGCGACCTCTTCGGCATCGACGTCGACACGCCCGAGCGCCGCTTCGCCGTCGAGCTCGCCCTCCAGCTCCACGGCCTGATCGAGAACAGCCTGCCGTCGCCGGGCTGATCCCCGGCCTCCGTCGGACCGCCGGAACGGCCCGGCCGCCACCTCCTGCGGTTCGGAGGAAGAACCGGGTGCCGGGGCCTCGTAGCCTCCCCGTCGCGATCACGCTCCCTCGAGGTACGGCGCATGCTGGCCACGGCACCCGCCACGGCGGCTCCCATCGACCCGGTCGCCCTGCGGCGGGCGTTCGGCACCTTCGTGACCGGCGTGACGGTGATCACCACGCGCGACGCCGACGGCCGCCCGCGCGGGATGACGGCGAACTCGTTCACCTCGGTGTCCCTCGATCCGCCGCTGCTCCTCGTCTGCGTCGGCAAGGGGGCGTCGAGCTTCCCGGCCTTCCAGGCCGCCGACGCCTTCGCGGTCAACCTGCTGCACGAGGCGCAGGCGGACGTCTCCGGCCTGTTCGCCTCCAAGGCCGCCGACAAGTTCTCGGCCGTCGGCCACGACCGGGCCCACACGGGCGCGCCGGTGCTGACGGACTGCCTGACCTGGTTCGACTGCAGCGTCCACGACCGCGTCGACGCCGGCGACCACGCCATCCTGATCGGCCGTGTCCGGGCCTTCGGCACGAGCCCGTCGGCGCCCCTCGGCTTCTGCCGCGGGCGCTACGCCGCCGTGAAGGACCCGCCGCCCCCGGATTGGCTCGCCTCCCTCGGCATGATCGTCGGCTACCTCGTCGAGGCGGAGGGCAGCCTCCTCCTGTGCCGGGACCGCGAGGGCGGCTGGGGGCTGCCCCGCGCGCCCCGCCGCATCGCCGAGGGGCGGCTTCCCGTCGCGGGCGGCGGCTCCCTGGCGCTCGTGCCCGACGACACCTTCCTGTACTCCGTCTTCGACGTCGCCGACGGCGACCCGGGCTACCTCATCTACCGGGCCCGGCTGGCGCAGCCGCCCCCGCGCGCCAGCCTGCCCGAGGGCCTGCGCTTCTTCCCCCTCGACCGGCTCCCGTACGACGAGATCCCCACCCAGGAGGTCCGCGCGATGCTGCGCCGCTACGTGCGGGAGGCCGCCGGGGGACGCTTCGGGATCTACGTGGATTCCCACGAGGGCGGCCGCGTCGCGATGGTGGGCGATCCCGAGCCCTGGTCGCGTCAGCCGCAGCCCTGAAGGCGGGACCCTGCGACGGCGGCCGAGCGCCGGCGGGGCTCGCGACGGACGACACCACGCACCGGGAGGCTTCCCCCATGAAGTTCGCCGTCTCGCTCAGCATGGAGCGGTTCTCGCCGCAGGACTCGATGGCGGAGGCGATGGCGAACATGCTCGCCCTCGCGCGCCTGGCCGACGCGGGCGGCTTCGAGACGCTCTGGACCTCCGAGCACCACACCATCGAGTGCACGATCGCGCCGAACCCCTTCACGATCCTGACCTGGCTCGCCCAGCACACCGAGCGCCTGCGGCTCGGGACGGCGACGATCGTCGCCCCCTACTGGTCGCCGATCCGCCTCGCCGGGGAGGCGGCGCTGTGCGACCACCTGACGGGGGGACGGCTCGAGTTCGGCATCGCGCGCGGCGCCTACCAGTACGAGTTCGACCGCATGGCCGGCGGCATGCCCCAGCAGGAGGGCGTCGCCTACATGAAGGAGCTGGTGCCGGCGGTGCAGAAGCTCTGGGCGGGCGACTACGCCCATGACGGGCATTACTGGCAGTTCCCGCTCGCCACCGCGGTGCCCAAGCCGCGCCAGCAGCCCCACCCCCCGATCTGGGTCGCGGCCCGCGATCCCGGCACCTTCGACTGGGCGGTCGGCATCGGCGCCAGCATCCTGTCGACGCCGCTCGCCGCGCCGCCCGCCGAGGTCGCCGTCCTGGGGGAGAAGTTCCGCAAGGCGGTGGCCGACCATCCCGGGCGGCGCCCCCGCTTCATGATGCAGCGGCGCACCTGCGTGTACGACCGGCCGGACGAGTGGGAGGTCGCGGTCCGCCACAGCCTCGATCACGGCCGCACCTTCGAGAACCTGTTCCAGAACATCGGCACCGTGACGAACGGGTTCCCGGAGGCGGTCCCCTTCGAGACCGTGGCGAACCGCGCCAACTACGATCCCGCCAGCGTCCGGGCCAACCTGATGTTCGGCACGCCCGACGAGGTCATCGAGAAGCTGCAGCTCTACGAGGACCAGGGCGTCGACCAGTACTGCCTCGGGCTGTCGTTCAACCTGCCGTTCGCGCTCCAGCAGAAGACCCTGCGGCTCTTCATCGACGAGGTGATCCCGCATTTCGAGGCCCGGGCGCGCGACCGGTCCCGCGCGCCGCGCCTCGCCGCGGCGGGGCGCTGAGGCATGGACGCGCACGGGCAGGACCCGGACCGGGACCGCGACGGCGGCGCGCGCCTGGAGGCCGGCGGCGTCGCGCTGCACTACCGCCTCCGGGGCCGCGGCCCGCGGCCGCTGGTCTGCGTCCACGGGGTCGGCTCCTACGGCGAGGCCTGGGACGGCGTCGCGGCGCGCCTCGGCGACGCGTTCCGCATCCTGACCTTCGACCTGCGCGGGCACGGCCGCTCGTCGCGGGTGCGGGGCCGCTACGAGATCGACGACTTCGTGGGCGACGTCCTGGCGCTCGCCGACCACGTCGGCTTCGCGCGGTTCGACCTCGCGGGGTTCTCCCTCGGAGGCCTCGTCGCCCAGCGCCTCGCCCTCGCCCATCCCGACCGCCTCGGCCGCCTCGTCCTGCTGGCGACCGTGGCCGGCCGCACCCCGGAGGAGCGCGCGCGGGTGGCGGCGCGCCTCGCCGCGCTGCGGGCCGGCGACCGGGGCGCGCACTACGACGCCTCGCTGTCGCGGTGGCTGACGGAGGGCTTCCAGGAGCGCAACCCGGACCTCGTCGCCGCGCTGCGCCGGCGCAACGCCGGGAACGACCCCGACTGCTACGCGGCCGCCTACCGGGTGCTCGCCGAGACCGATCTCGGCGCGGAGATCGCCGGGATCCGCGCGCCGACGCTGATCGCCACCGGCGAGGACGACCAGGGCTCGAACCCGCGCATGGCGCGCTTCATGCACGACCGCATCCCGGGCTCGCGGCTCCGGATCCTGCCCGGCCTGCGCCACTCCATCCTGGTCGAGGCGCCCGACGCCGTGGCGGCGGCGATGCGCGCCTTCCTGACAGCCGACCTGCCGGAGCCGCAGCCATGATCGTCGAGGAGCGCGACCACCGGATCCACGACGGCCGGATGGCGCACGACCTGCGTCTCGCGCGCGAGGCGGGCCTCGCGATCCGCCAGCCGATCGCCGGGCGCCTCGTCGGGTCCTTCACCACCGAGGTCGGCCCGCCGAGCCAGGTCAGGCACCTCCGGGCCTGCGCGGACCTCGAGGACCGCGCCCGCCGCCAGCGGCCGGCGGAGGACCCGCGCCGGCAGGCCTTCCCGCCGACGCTGTCCGAGACCACCGCGCAGGCCGAGAACCGCATCCTGCCGCCGACCGGCTTCTCGCCCCTGCGCTGAGGCGGGCGCGCCGCGGGCCCCGGCGCCAGGCCGTCACGAGAGGGATGAACGGGTGACCGCACGCTTGAGAATCGAGAACCTCTCCAAGGTTTTCGCCGAGAACCCCCGCCCCGCCCTCGAGATGCTCCGGGCCGGCGCCGGCAAGGCCGCCGTCCTCGAGGCCCTCGGCCAGGTGGTCGGCCTCGACGACGTGTCCTTCGACGTGCCGTCCGGGGCGATCTACATGGTCATGGGCCTGTCGGGCTCGGGCAAGTCGACGCTGGCGCGCTGCATCAACCGCCTGAACGAGCCCAGCGCCGGGCGGATCCTGCTCGACGGCCAGGATCTCTGCGCCCTCGACGAGGCCGGCCTGCGGGCGATCCGGCGCAGCCGCGTCTCGATGGTGTTCCAGCACTTCGCGCTGCTGCCGAACAGGCGCGTCATCGACAATGTCGAGTTCGGGCTGAAGCTGCGCGGCGTGCCGCCGCCGCAGCGCCGGCGGCGCGCCGAGGAGATGCTCCACATCGTGGGCCTCGCCCGCTGGGGCCACCACAGGCCGCACGAGCTCAGCGGCGGCATGCGCCAGCGCGTCGGGCTGGCCCGCGCCCTCGCGACGGACGCCGACGTGCTGATCATGGACGAGGCCTTCAGCGCGCTCGATCCCCTGATCCGGACCGAGATGCAGGACGAGCTGCTGCGCCTGCAGCGCACCCTCAACAAGACCATCCTGTTCATCACGCACGACTTCCAGGAAGCCCTGAAGCTCGGGACGCGCATCGCCGTCATGGCCGAGGGACGGGTGGTGCGCGAGGGCACGCCGCAATCGATCGTGCTCGAGCCGGGAAGCGACTACGTCGCGGCCTTCACCCGCGAGGTCGACCGGGCACGGCTGTTCGACGCGCGCTCGGTGATGGCCGCCCTCGCCACGATCCTGCGCGGCCAGGACCGCATCGTCGTCGGCGACGCCTCCGGGGAGCCGGGCCCCGGCTTCCTGCTGGACGGCGAGGCCCGCGTCCTCGGCGCCCTGAGCGCGGCCGAGGTCGAGCGGGCCCGCGCGGGAGGGCCCAAGCCGGAGCCCGACGGCGCCTTCACGTGCGTGCCGGCGGGCGCCAAGCTCGTCGAGGTCGCCGGGCGCTACCGCCCCGGCGAGCCCATCGGCGTCGTCGACGAGGCCGGGCGCCTGGTCGGCCTCCTCGGCGCCCGCGAGATCCTCGCCCGCATCGCCGCCGGAGGCTCCCATGATTAAGGCCGACGATCTCGCGGTCCTGCCGGTCGACCAGTGGATCCAGGACGGCGTGCGCTGGGTCGCCCTCAACCTCCGGCCGGTCTTCCTCACCATCAAGTGGCCGGTCGAGGCGCTGCTGAGCCTGAGCGACACCCTGCTGCACGCGGTCCCGTTCCCCCTCGTGGTGCTGGGGACGGCCCTCCTCGCCTGGCGGCTGGCGAGCCTCGGCATCGCGGCCTTCAGCGCGGCGGCGCTCGTGGCCATCGCCGCCCTCGGCGTCTGGGCCGAGGCCATGACGACGCTCTCGCTCATCGCCACCGCGATCCTGTTCTGCGCCGCGATCGGCATCCCGATCGGGATCTGGTGCGCGCGCCGCGAGGGGGTCTGGCGGGTCGTGCGGCCGATCCTCGACATCATGCAGACGACGCCGACCTTCGTGTACCTCGTCCCGGTCGTGATGCTGTTCGGCGTCGGCACCGTTCCGGGCGAGGTCGCGGTGGTCACCGCCGCGGCGCCCCCGCTGATCCGCTTCACCAACCTCGGCATCCGCATGGTCGACCGCGAGATCGTCGAGGCCGGGCTCGCCTTCGGGGCGGACCGGCGCCAGCTCCTCTGGGAGATCCAGCTTCCCCTCGCGATCCCGACGATCCTCGGGGGCCTGAACCAGACCGTGCTGACCGCGATGGTGATGTCCGTCGTGGTGGCGATGATCGGCGCCGAGGGCCTCGGCCTCGTCGTGCTCCAGGGCCTCGGCCGCCTCGACGTCGGACGGGCCGCGGTGGGCGGCATCGCCATCGTGCTCCTCGCCATGATGCTCGACCGCATCACCCAGAAGCTGGCCGAGCCGAAGCCGCGCGGCACGTCGCCCCTGGCGGCGGCGTGGCTGCGGGTGTTCCGCGGCGGCCGCGCCCCGGGGGCCGGGCCCGTCGACACCGCCGCCAAGGGCGCCGCGTGACGGCCGGGACCTGCGGGGCGCCGCGGTCGCGCGCCGCGCCGGGATCGCGCGCCGCGCCGGGATTGCGCGTCGCGCCGGGCGAGCGACCCACCCCACCGGCGACCCGACACTCGACGAGGAGAGAGCGATGATGCTGTGGAGACCGTTCCTGAGGAATGCCGCCGCGATGCTCGCGGTGCTGGCCGCGCACGGCCTTCCGGCCGGGGCCCAGGAGGCGCCCGGCAAGGTCCAAGAGGCGCCCGGCAAGGTCCAGGAGGCGCCCGGCCGTGGCCGGACCGTGCGCTACGCCCAGGGCGACAGCCTCGGCGCGAACTACGTCACGGCCCAGATCGTCATGAGGGCGATGAGGGAACTCGGCTACGGCGTGAAGCTCACCACCCTGAACACGACGCTGTTCTTCCAGGCGGCGGCGCAGGGCGACCTCGACCTCGCGACGGACGTGAACTTTCCCCAGCGCGAGCCCGGCTTCCGGGCCGTGGAGAAGCAGGCGACCACCGTCGGCACCGGCCTGATCGCGAGCGGGGGCGTCAACGGCTACCTGATCGACAGGAAGACCGCCGCGGCCCACGCCATCACGAGCCTCGAGCAGCTGCGGGAGCCGAGGCTCGCCGCCCTCTTCGGCAAGAACGGGCAGGCCGACCTCATCAACTGCGATCCCGGCTGGAGCTGCGGCGACGTGGTGGACTTCCAGCTCGGCAAGTTCGGTCTCAAGGACACCGTCCGCTCCGTGCGGGGCAAGTACGAGGCGCTGATGGTGGAGGCGGTCGCGCGCGTGAAGCGCGGCGAGCCGGCCCTGTTCTACGCCTGGAGCCCGTCCTGGGTGACGAACGCCCTGATCCCGGGCGAGGACGTGGTCTGGCTGCCGACCCCCGAGGACGCGCTGCCGCCGAACGTGCCCAACCGGGGCTCGGCCCTGGTGAGCGGCGTCAAGGGCTGCGCCGGCGGCGCCGACCCGTGCCGCATGGCGATGGCGTCCTGGAACTGGATGGCCGTGGCCAACCGGGAGTTCCTCGCCGCCAACCCGGCGATCCGGGTGCTGATCGAGGGCATGACGTTCCCCCTCGCGACCTGGACGGGCTGGGAGTACAACATCAACAAGGGCGGCGGCTCGACCGCGCTGGTGACGAAGCTCGCCGACGCGTGGATCGCCGCCAACCGTCCCCAGTTCGACGGCTGGATCGCGGCCGCCGCCCGGGCGCGGTAGGGGCCGCGCGGGCGTCCGGCCCCGGCGGTGGGCCGCACCGGGCGCCGAAGAGCCGGGGCCCCGCGTCCGTCGAGGGTGACGCGGGCGCCCGGGCAGCGTATACAGCCCCTCGCGGTCCGGGGCAGCCGCAACCCGAGGCAACGCTACCGCTCCCGAACCGTTCCTGCGATGCCGTTCTCCATTCTCGATCTCGTCGTTCTGGGTGTCGTCGTCATCTCCGCGCTGCTCGCGGCGGTGCGCGGCTTCACGCGGGAGGTGCTGGCGATCGTCGCCTGGGTCACGGCGGCGGGTCTCGCCTGGTACCTCCATCCGCTGCTGCTCCCGACCGTGAAGCAGCACGTCTCCAGCGACACCGTCTCCCTCGTGGCCTCGATCGCGTCGATCTTCCTCGTGACGCTGCTGGTGGTCTCGGTGATCACCGTGAAGCTGTCGGACCTGATCCTCGATTCGCGCATCGGCGCCGTGGACCGCGGCCTCGGCCTCGCCTTCGGGGCGGCCCGCGGCTTCCTGATCTGCGTCATCGGCTGGGTCTTCCTGGCCTGGCTCGTCCAGGGCAAGGTGCCGGACTGGGCCCAGCAGGCGCGCAGCCGCGAGATCCTGGAGAACAGCGGCCAGAAGCTCGTCGCCATGCTGCCCGACAACCCCGAGGGCCTGCTCAAGCAGTTCCGCAAGCCCAAGCCCGAGGTCGACCCGGGCACCGACGTGCCGGCGGAGGCCGATGCGCCGCCCCAGCGCCGCACCGACGCGACGCCGCGGCGCTGACCCCCGGCGCCGGGCCGTGCGAGACCGGCGCCCAGCGCATGCGGGATGAGCCCCGGAGCCCCTCCCGCCGCCTTGGTTCCGCCGAAGCCGGCGCCTACATAGCCGGCAGAGGCGTTGTCCGGGATCCAGGCGGCCCGGATAATGCGTCGTGGACGGATCAGGACCGCTCTCGCGCGCGCGAGCATGCTCGGGTATGCGGGATCGGTCGGTGACCCAGGGCCGTGGGATGACCGGCCGCGAGGGGCTTTTCATCATGGCAGCACGCAGCGAGACCGGCCGACGCGCGCCCGGGGGCACCGACGCGTTGGGCGGCGACCTCGACCTCGACGGCGACACCCTCCGGGAGGAGTGCGGGGTCTTCGGCATCCACGGCCATCCCGACGCGGCCGCCATCGTGGCCCTCGGCCTGCACGCCCTCCAGCACCGCGGCCAGGAGGCGGCCGGCATCGTCTCCTTCGACGGCCGGGTCTTCCACTCGGAGCGGCGCCTCGGCCTCGTCGGCGATTCGTTCTCCGACCTCGCCACGATCGAGCGCCTGAAGGGCACCGCGGCCATCGGCCACGTGCGCTACTCGACGACCGGCGAGACCATCCTGCGCAACGTCCAGCCGCTGTTCGCCGAGCTCGAGACCGGCGGGCTCGCGGTGGCGCACAACGGCAACCTGACGAACGGCCTGCTGCTGCGCCGCCAGCTCGTGCGCGACGGCGCCATCTGCCAGTCGACCTCCGACACCGAGGCGATCCTCCACCTCGTCGCCCGCTCGCGCCACGTGCGCATCGTCGACCGGCTGATGGACGCGCTGCGCCAGATCGAGGGCGCCTACGCCCTCGTCATGATGACGAACAAGAAGCTGATCGGCGCCCGCGATCCCCTCGGCATCCGCCCGCTGGTGCTGGGCGAGCTCGACGGCCGCTACATCCTGGCCTCCGAGACCTGCGCCCTCGACATCATCGGCGCCCGCTTCGTGCGCGACGTCGAGAACGGCGAGATGGTGGTGATCTCGGAGAGCGGCGTCGAGTCGATCCGCTTCGCGCGGGCCCAGGCCGTGCGGCCCTGCATCTTCGAGTACATCTACTTCGCCCGGCCGGACTCGACGGTGAACGGCAAGAGCGTCTACGCGGTGCGCAAGAGCATCGGCGTCGAGCTCGCCAAGGAGGCGCCGGCGGAGGCCGACATCATCATCCCGGTGCCGGATTCCGGCGTGCCGGCGGCCCTCGGCTACGCCCAGGAGACGGGCCTGCCCTACGAGCTCGGGATCATCCGCAACCACTACGTCGGCCGCACCTTCATCCAGCCGACCCAGTCGGTGCGCGAGCTCGGCGTGCGCATGAAGCACTCGGCCAACCGCGCCGCGGTCGAGGGCAAGCGCATCGTGCTCGTGGACGACAGCCTGGTGCGCGGCACCACCTCGGTGAAGATCGTCCGGATGATGCGCGAGGCGGGGGCCCGGGAGGTCCATTTCCGCATCGCCTCGCCGCCGATCACCCATCCGGACTTCTACGGGATCGACACGCCCGAGAAGGAGAAGCTGCTCGCCGCCACCCACGACCTGGAGGGCATGCGCCGCTACATCGGCGCCGATTCCCTCGCCTTCCTGTCGATCGGGGGCCTGTACCGGGCGATGGGCGAGGAGCGCCGCGATCCCGACTGCCCGCAATACACCGACCACTGCTTCACGGGCGACTACCCCACCCCGCTGACCGACCTCGCGGTGGCCTCACCGCGCCGGATGGCGATCCTGGCCGAGGCCGACTAGGACCGCAGCGATGTCCGACGCGCCGAGCCCCCTCCCGCCGAGCCCCCTCCCCCGGAACCCGGCCGCCGGCAAGCCCCTGGCCGAGCGCATCGCGGTGGTGACCGGCGCCTCCCGTGGCATCGGCCGCGCGGCGGCGCTGGCGCTCGCCGCGGCGGGCGCCCACGTCATCGCGCTCGCCCGCACGCAGGGCGCCCTCGAGGAGCTCGACGACGCCATCCGGCAGGCGGGCGGCTCCGCCACCCTGGTGCCCCTCGACCTCAAGGACTACGACGCCGTCGACCGCCTCGGCGCCGCGATCCACGAGCGCTGGGGCCGCCTCGACATCCTGGTCGGCAATGCCGGCGTGCTCGGCGTGCTGATGCCCCTCGGCCACGTCGACCCGAAGGTCTGGGCCAACGTGATGGACATCAACGTCACGGCGAACTGGCGCCTGATCCGCTCCCTCGACCCGCTCCTGCGCCGCTCGGATGCCGGCCGGGCGGTGTTCGTCACCTCCGGGGCCGCCAGCTCCTGCCGGGCCTACTGGGGCCCCTACGCGGTCTCCAAGGCCGCTCTCGAGGCGCTGGTCCGCACCTACGCGGCCGAGACCGCGACCACGCCCGTGCGGGCGATGCTGCTCAACCCCGGCCCCCTGCGCACCGCGATGCGCCGGGCCGCGATGCCGGGCGAGGATCCCGACACCCTCCGGACGCCGGAGGACCTGGCGCCCCACATCGTGCGCCTGGCGAGCCCGGACTGGGACGGGAGCGGGACGATCTACGACTTCCCGACCGACCGCGTGCTGACGCCGCAGAAGCCGGCCTGACGGCGGGGGAGGCCGGCGGATGATCGACGTGCGCGCGATGTGCGCCATCGGCCAGCGGGGCCAGCTCGGCCTGCGCGGGCGGCTGCCCTGGGAGGGCAACGCCGACCCGCTCTACGTCGAGGACGTGACGCGCTTCTTCGCCGAGACGCAAGGACACGTGCTCATCGCCGGGCCGAAGACGATCGAGGCGGTGCCCGCCTTCGCGTTCGCGGACCGCACCATCGCGGTCATCCGCTCGCACGAGGACCCGCGCGCGGTGCTGGCCCGCTACCCGGGCCGGCGGGTCTTCGTCGGCGGCGGCATCGCGGTCTGGAACGTCTACGCGCCCTTCATCCAGCAATGGGACGTCACCCGCCTGCCCTACGACGGCGAGGCCGACCGCTGGTTCGATCCGGCCTGGCTCGTCGGCCGCGGGCGCGCCTGAGCGGCGCCCGCGGCGGCGCGCCTGCGACCCATCGCCATCCCGGCCCGCCTCCTGTAGCGTCACGGCGACTCACCACGGGGGATCGGGCGATGAGCGAATCCACGGACCGGTTCAAGCGCGCGCCGCGCCGCAAGGGCGAGCGAGCCCGCACGCTCACCGTGTCGCCCGAGGCGAAGGCGGCCTACGAGAAGATCCTGCGCGAGAAGGAGGAGCGGGAGGCCTACGCCAAGCACCTGCCCGCCGACCCGAAGCCGCGCTAGACCCCCGGGAGACGCGAGCGGCCCCTGGGCTCGCCCTCGGGGGCGCCGCGCGAGAGAACCGCCGGCGGGCGCTCACTCGCCCTTGTCGAACGGGTTCTTGGAGGTCCGCAGCGAGAGCCGGATCGGCACGCCGGGCAGGTCGAACGCCTCGCGCAGGCCGTTGACGAGGTAGCGGGTGTAGGATTTGGGCAGCGCCCCGAGCTGGTTGCCGAACAGCGCGAAGTGGGGCGGGCGGGCCTTCACCTGCGTGGCGTAGCGGATCTTGATGCGCCGCCCCGACACCGCCGGCGGCGGGTTGGCCTGCGTCGCCTCGGACAGCCACTGGTTGATCCGCGCGGTCGGCACCCGGCGGTTCCAGACCTCGGCGGTCGCCACCACGGCCTGCATCAGGCGGTCGACGCCCTGCCCGGCGAGGCCCGACAGGGGCACCACGGCGGCGCCGCGCACCTGCGGCAGCAGCCGGGTGGCCTTCTCCCGCAATTCCTTGAGGAGGCCCGGCTGGTCGGCGACGAGGTCCCACTTGTTGACGCCCATCACCAGGGCCCGGCCCTCCTGCTCGACGAGGTCGACGATGGTCAGGTCCTGCTTCTCGAACGGGATCGTGGCGTCGAGGAGCACCACCACCACCTCGGCGAAGCGCACCGCCCGCAGGCCGTCCGAGACCGCGAGCTTCTCGAGCTTGTCGTCCACCCGGGCGCGGCGGCGCATCCCGGCGGTGTCGTGCAGCTTGATCCTGTGCCCGCGCCAGACCCAGTCGAGGGAGATCGAGTCGCGGGTGATGCCGGCCTCGGGGCCGACGAGCAGGCGCTCCTCGCCGAGCATCCGGTTGATCAGGGTCGACTTGCCGGCATTCGGCCGCCCGACGATCGCGACCTTGAGGGGCCGGCTCCCGGCCCCCTCCTCGTCCTCCTCGTCGGCCTCGGGCAGCACGGCCGCGAGGGCGTCGTGCAGGTCGCCCACGCCCTCGCCGTGCTCGGCCGAGAACGGCACCGGGTCGCCGAGCCCGAGGCCGAAGGCCTCGTAGGCGCCCGACAGACCGGCCCCGCCCTCGGCCTTGTTGGCGAGCAGGATCACCGGCTTGGCCGAGCGCCGCACCAGCTCGGCGAAGGGCCGGTCGGCCGGGAGCAGGCCGGCCCGCGCGTCGATGACGAACAGCACCGCGTCCGCCTCGGCGATGGCCGCCTCGGTCTGGGCCCGCATGCGGCCGGCCAGCGAGTCGGCCTCGGCCTCCTCGAGCCCGGCGGTGTCGAGGATGCGGAAATGCAGGCCGCCGAGGCGCACCTCGCCCTCGCGCCGGTCGCGGGTCACGCCGGGGCGGTCGTCCACGAGGGCGAGCTTGCGCCCGACGAGGCGGTTGAACAGCGTCGACTTGCCGACGTTCGGCCGCCCGACGATGGCGACGATGGGCACCGGCATGGGGGTCTTCCTGTCTGGGCCTGCTTGGGCCCCGTCTGGGCCTGCTTGGGCCCGGTTCCCGCATCGGCCCAGGGCGGCACCGGCGGACCAAGGCCGTCCGCCCGCGGCCTCAGGATGAGGGCGCGGGTGGGGTAGATCAATCGCGGCGCTCGGAGCGCGTGCTAGCGCGTCGCCTCCGGGGCGGGCGGGGGCGGGGCGGCGGGCGGCGGCGGGGCGGCGGCGCTGACCTGCACCGGGCCGCCGGCGACCAGCGCCACGTAGATCTCGAGGCGCTGGCGCAGGCCCGGGGGCGTCTCGCGGTCGGTGGCGATCTGGTCGAACCAGCGCCCGGCCCCCTCGAAGTCGCCCTTCCTGAGGGCGACGAGTCCCAGCGTCTCGCGGGCGGTGTGGCGGAAGGTGCTCGAGGGCGCCGCCAGGCTCTGGAGCGCGTTGAGGGCGTTCGGGTCGTCCTGGTCGACGAGGAGCAGGGCGCCGCGCAGGCGCGCGAGGTCGCGCAGGCCGGTCCCGGCCGAGGCGTCGTCCGCGATGGCCGCGTAGGCCTTGGCGCCGGCCGCCGGATCGGCCTTGCCGGCCTCCGCGGCGGCGCGCAGGCGCGCCAGCAGGCGGTAGCCGGCGGGAGCTTCCGCGACGACGCCCGCGAAGGCCTTCTCGGCATCCTCCGGCGTCCCGGTCCTGGCCCTGCGCACCGCCTCCTCGAAGCGCTGGCTCGCCGCCTCGGCCTGGACGGTCTGGGCGTGCTGCCAGTAGCGCCAGCCGCCGACGCCGAGCACCACCAGCACCGCGAGCCCGATGAACACGCCGCTGTAGCGCGTCCAGACCTGAGCCAGACGGTCGCGCCGGTACTCCTCGTTGACCTCGCGGATGAAGTCGTTCTCGCTCATCGGATAAGGGCTCGCCGCCTGGGCTCTGCGCCGCGACCGTGCGACAGGGCCGGTCGCGTAGCACAGTCGGGGCGGGTTGGCGAGGCGCGAGCCGGGGCGCCGCGCCGGCTCAGGCCTGCCCGGGCCAGACCGCGACGCCGATCAGCCACGGGTGCAGGACGCGCGCGAAGGCGAGCCAGGCCACGACGCCGATGCCGACGGCGAGCGCGTCGTTGCGCCAGCCGGCGGGGGCCGCCAGGGGGCCGGCATGGACCTTCACCTCGTCCCGGCGCTTGGCGCTGATGCGGGCCGCGACCGCCCAGGCGAGGAAGCCGCCGAACAGCAGGATCGAGCCGAGGTCGCCGTTGGCGAGGAGGTGGGCGGTCGCCCAGATCTTCACCCCGAGCAGCATCGGGTGCTTGGTCCGGGCCTTGATGCGCCCCGGCAGGTAGGCGGCGGCGAAGCACACGAAGGCCGCGAGCACGAGGAGGAGCGCCAGGTGCCGGGTCCAGACCGGGGGCGACCAGACCTCGATGTAGCCCTCCGCCCGATAGCGGCCGTAGCCGATCCCGACCACGACCAGCCCGGCGAGGGAGAGTACGGTGTAGCCGATCTTGTAGGGCCCCTCCCCCAGGCGGGCGATCAGGCGGGCGCGGGGCCCGCGCAGCATCGTGAACGCGTGGGTGCCCAGGAAGAGCACGAGGCCGACGAGCAGGAGGAGCATCTGTGACCGACCGTGGGGCGACGAAGGCGGCCCATTTCGCCGACGGCCTCAAGCAAGCCGCAAGCAATCCTGGGGCAGGTTGGGCGCGACTGTCCAGGTTCGCCCC
This sequence comes from Methylobacterium crusticola, assembly GCF_003574465.1. Taxonomy (GTDB): domain Bacteria; phylum Pseudomonadota; class Alphaproteobacteria; order Rhizobiales; family Beijerinckiaceae; genus Methylobacterium; species Methylobacterium crusticola. The sequence continues at coordinate 5,741 of NZ_QOWC01000073.1, read as the reverse complement.
ATGCTCCGCTCCCTCTTCCTCGCGTGTCTCGGCGTCGCGCCCCTGGCGCTGGGCGCGGCCCGGGCCGAGCCCGGCGCCCCCGCGGGCCCGCCGCTGTCGGCCCTGACGCTCGTCGGCCCGGCCCGCACGGTGTTCAAGGCCGGCCGCGACGCCTGCGACGGCGACGACGTGCCGGACGCTCCCGCCCGCGCCCTGCGGGAGGCCGACGGCACGGTGGCGGTGTTCGGCATGCACTACCGCAACCGGGTGTTGCGCGGCCCGGGTTTCGACGGCCTCCGGCTCGATTGCCGCATCGTGCTCGATTCCGCCTTCCGGCCCGAGCCCGAGGCCTACGACGACCGCACCTGGATCACCGCGACCTGGACCGAGGACGGCCGCACCGTCGAGGCGCTGCTCCACCACGAGTACCACGCCGACGCGCATCCGGGCCGCTGCCAGGCCGCCGGCATGATGGCGTGCTGGTACAACACCGTGCTGGCGGCCCGCTCCCTCGACGGGGGCGCGCGCTTCGCGCGGGCCGCCCCCCCGGTCGTCGTCGCCGCCCCGCCGTTCCGCCAGGAGGTCGGGCAGGGCCGCCACCGCGGCTTCTTCAACCCCTCGAACATCGTCTCCGACGGGCGCTACCGGTACTTCTTCGCCTCGACCACGGGCTGGCCCGGCCAGCCCTTCGGGGTCTGCCTGTTCCGCTCCGACGCCCCGCACGACCCGACCCGCTGGCGGGCCTGGGACGGCACGGGGTTCCGGATCGCCTTCCCGGACCCCTACCGCGACGGGACGAAGGCCGGGGCGGCGCGGAGCGCGGGGGCGTGCCGGCCGGTGGCGCCCTTCCCGGCGCCCGTCGGCTCGGTGAGCCGCCACCGGGCCACGGGCGCCTGGATCGCGGTGTTCCAGGCCGCGGCCGGCGGGGTCTTCCCGCGCTCGGGGATCTACTGGACCACCTCGCGGGACCTCCTCACCTGGGACGAGCCCCGCCTGCTCATCGCCGGGCCGACGCTCTACGACGACCCCTGCACGGCCGGCGGCGACCTCGTGAGCTATCCCTCGCTCATCGACCGCGACGCGACGGGCCGCAACTTCGACAATGTCGGCGACACGGCGGACCTCTACTACGTGACGCTCAGGACCAAGGGCTGCGAGGTCACGTCCGAGCGCGACCTCGTGCGCCGGCCGGTCGCCATCAAGGTGTGGCCGTGACGACCGGGCGCGGGCGGCCCCGGCCGCGTCAGGCGTCCGGGATCACGAGCTGCCGCGCCGCCTCGGCGGCGGCCCCGAGCGGGGCGGGCCGGCGGGACGCCCTGGCGAGGAGGACGCAGACCGACTCCGCCTCGCCGGCGAGCCGCGCGCCGGACAGGACCCGGTGGCGGAAGGTGAGCGAGGTGCGGCCGACCCGGCCGAGCCAGGTCGCGGTGCGCACGCTGCCCGGGAAGTGCAGCTCGGCCCGGTAGTCGATCACGAACCGGGCGATCACGAAGAAGGTGTCGGGCGGCAGGATCGGGGTGACGTGGGTGGCGAAGAACTGCACCCGGCCGCTCTCGCAGAAGGCCGCGAACACCGCGTTGTTGGCGTGCCCGTTCGCGTCGGTGTCGCGGAAGCGCAGGACGTCCTCGCTCCACAGCACCCGCGGATCGTCGGCGGGCGGGGCGGCCTCAGCCATGCCGGGCCGCCGTGCCGCCGAGGTGGAAGACGCGGTGGGGCACCAGCTCGCCGCGCTCGACGTCGCCCACCGCCACGAGCACGCCGCCGCAGGTCGCGTAGGCCTTGCCCCCGGTCGGGGCGTCGCGCCCGCGCAGGATCACCGGCTGGCCGCGCATCAGCCGCAACGCCATGTCCCGCGAGACGGGCACGCACGGCACGGCGTCGAGCGCCGTCTCGACCGGGCGCAGCACCGCCGCGTTGGCCTCGCTCTCGGCCGCCTCGAGGGCCCCGATGGTGCAGGACTGGTCCTCCGCGAAGGGCCCGACGCGGGTCCGGCGCAGGGCCGAGACGTGTCCGAGGCAGCCGAGGGAGCGCCCGAGGTCGCGCGCGATGGCGCGCACGTAGGTGCCCTTGCCGCACTCGGCCTCGATCACCGTGCGCTCCTCGGAATGGGCCACGACCGCCAGGTGGTCGATCTGCACCGGGCGCGCCACCAGCTCGACGACCTCGCCGTCGCGGGCGAGGTCGTAGGCGCGCTCGCCCTGGATCTTGATCGCCGAGTAGCGCGGCGGCACCTGCTCGACCGCCCCGACGAAGCGCGGCAGCATCGCCTCGACCTCCGCGCGGGTCGGGCGATGCTCGGAGGTGGCGACGGGGCGCCCCTCGGCGTCGTCGGTGTCGGTCTCGACGCCCCAGGTCACCGCGAAGACGTAGGCCTTGCGCCCGTCCATCACGAACGGGACCGTCTTCGTCGCCTCGCCGAGGGCGATCGGCAGGATGCCGGAGGCGAGGGGATCGAGGGTGCCGGCGTGGCCGGCCTTCTTGGCGTTGAGGGCCCGCTTCACCGCCGCGACCGCGTGGGTCGAGGTCATGCCGACGCCCTTGTCGAGGATCACCCAGCCGCTGATCTCGCGGCGCTTGGGCCGGTCGCCCTGCGGGCGGCCGCGGCCGCGGGGCGGGCGATCCTGGCGCGAAGCGCCATCGCGCGAAGCGCCATCGCGCGAAGCGCCATCGCGCGAAGCGCCATCGCGCGCAGCGCCATCGCGCGGCGCCCCGTCGCGGGGAGCGCCGTCGCGGGCGGCGGCCGGCGGGCGCTCGGCAGGCTGGTCCTCGTGCATCGTCTCGGTTCCTGTCCCACGCTCGACGACGATCGGTCGGGATGCATCGCCCGCGCCGCGCCGCTCCTGGCTCATCCAACATCGTGCCGGTCCGCCGGTTCGGCGGAGGCGCCCGCCCGGCCACCCGGCCGGGCGCCCGGCAGCAGCCGGGCGCCGGATCACTCCTCCGCGTCCGGGTCGGGCTCGAGGTCGCGCTGGACCTTCTTGCTGCGCAGGAGCGCGTCGATCCGCGCCGCCTCGTCGAAGGTCTCGTCACGGCGGAAGCGCAGGTCCGGCGCGAACTTGAGGGCGACGCGCCGGGCCACCTCCTGGCGCAGGGCCTTGCGGTTGCGCTCCAGCGCCTCCAGCACCGGCCGCTCGTCCTGGCCGCCGAGGGGCATGATGTAGGCCGTGGCGAGCTTCAGGTCCGGCGACATGCGGACCTCCGGCACCGTGATGACGTGCTGGCTCAGGACGGGGTCGAGCAGGTCGCCGCGGCTCAGCACCTCCGCGAGGGCGTGGCGCACGAGCTCGGCCACGCGCTGCTGGCGCTGCGAGGGACCGGCGGAGTCTTGGGGTTTGCGCACTTCTTCTCTCCGGGCCCGCACCGGCCGGCGCGGGCGGCCGACGGCAAAGCCTCAGGACCTGAACCGACAAGCCCGAGACGCGGAGGTCTCGGGCTTGGCCGGGTCGTCAGGCCGGCCGCCCTCGGAGCGGCCGGATGGCAGCCGCCCTCGGAGCGGTCGATGACGGCCGCCTCGGTGGCGGCCGGATGGAACGCGGGCTCAGAGCGTCCGCCGCTCCTCGTGAACGATGTAGCACTCGATCACGTCGCGGGCGCGCATGTCCTGGTAGTTCTCGAACGCCATGCCGCATTCCTGGCCGGCCGCGACTTCCTTGGCGTCGTCCTTGAAGCGCTTGAGCTGCGAGAGCTTGCCCTCGTGGACCACCACGTTGTCGCGGATGAGCCGGACATGGGCGCCCCGCTCGACCCGGCCGTCCTCGACGCGGCAGCCGGCGATCTTGCCGACCTTCGAGACGTTGAAGATCTCGAGGATGCGCGCCTCGCCGAGGCGCTCCTCGCGGAGCGTCGGGGGCAGCAGGCCCGACATCGCCGCCTTCACGTCATCCACGAGGTCGTAGATGATGTTGTAGTAGCGGATCTCGACGCCCGCCCGCTCGGCGGCCTCGCGGGCCTCCTTGTGGGCGCGCACGTTGAAGCCGACCACCACGGCACCCGAGGCCTGCGCCAGGGTGACGTCCGACTCGGTGATGCCGCCGACGCCGGTGTGCAGGATGCGGGCCGCGACCTCGTCGTTGCCGAGCTTCTCCAGGGCGCCCGAGATGGCCTCGACCGAGCCCTGCACGTCGCCCTTGACGACGAGCGGGAACTCCTTGCGGCCGGCGCCCTCCTTGAGGTCGCGCATCATGTCCATGAGCGAGCGGCCGGCACCGGTGCCGGCGGCCGCCGCGCGCTCGCGCTTCACGCGGGCGCGGTACTCGGTGACCTCGCGGGCCCGGGCCTCGTTCTCGACCACGGCGACGCGGTCGCCCGCCTCCGGCGTGCCGTTGAAGCCCAGCACCTCGACCGGCACCGACGGGCCGGCCTCCCGGGCGTTGCGCCCGCTGTCGTCCACCAGCGCCCGCACCCGGCCCCACTCGGCGCCCGCCACCACGATGTCGCCGGTGTGCAGGGTGCCGCGCTCGACCAGCACGGTCGCGACCGGACCACGGCCGCGGTCGAGCTTGGCCTCGATCACGGTGCCTTCCGCCGAGCGGTCGCGGTTGGCGCTGAGGTTGAGGATCTCGGCCTGGAGGGCGAGGCCCTCGAGCAGGTCGTCGAGGCCGTCCCGGGTCTTGGCCGAGACCTCGAACTCGAGGGTCTCGCCGCCCATGGACTCGACCTGCACGTCGTGCTGGAGGAGCTCCGTGCGCACCCGCTGCGGGTTGGCGTCGGCCTTGTCGATCTTGTTGATCGCGACGATGAGCGGCACCCCGGCCGCCTTGGCGTGGGCGATCGCCTCGATCGTCTGGGGCATGACGCCGTCGTCGGCCGCCACCACCAGCACGACGATGTCCGTCACCTTGGCGCCGCGGGCGCGCATGGAGGTGAAGGCGGCGTGGCCGGGGGTGTCGATGAAGGTGATCTTGCCGCCGGACGGCGAGGTCACCTGGTAGGCGCCGATGTGCTGCGTGATGCCGCCCGCCTCGCCCGAGACGACGTTGGCGTTGCGGATCGCGTCGAGCAGCGAGGTCTTGCCGTGGTCGACGTGGCCCATGATGGTCACGACCGGGGGACGCGGCGCGGTGTCCTCGTCGATGTCGGGCTCGTCGAACAGGCCCTCCTCGACGTCCGACTCCGCAACGCGGCGCACGGTGTGGCCGAGCTCCTCGGCGATGAGCTGGGCGCTGTCGGAATCGATCACGTCGGTGATCTTGTGGATCTGGCCCTGCTTCATGAGCATGCGGATCACGTCCACGGCGCGCTCGCTCATGCGGTTGGCGAGTTCCTGGATGGTGATCGTCTCGGGGATGACCACCTCGCGCGCCAGCTTCTCCTTCTGCTCCACCTGGCGGTGGCCGGTGAGGCGCTGGGTGCGACGGCGGAACGAGGCGACGGAGCGCATGCGCTCCTCCTCGCCCGAGGTCGCCGTCGCGATGGTGAGGCGGCCGCGGTTGCGGTCGCCGCCGGGCGATTTCGGGGTCTTGGGCGGCGTGATGACCTTGAGCGGCATGCCGGGACGGCGGATCACCCGCTTGGTCTCGGTCTCCTCCTCGGCCGCGGCGGGCCGGCCGGTGGCCGGGCGCGCGGTCGCGGCGGCGGCCGCGGCGGGCTTGCCGGCCTCGGGCTTCGGCTCGGGCTTGGGCTCCGGCTTCGGGGCCGGGCGGGCCATGAAGTTCAGGTCGCGGGGCTTGCGGGCATCCGCGGTCAGCACCCGGCGCGGCTCGGCCGGGGCGCTCGGCCGGGCGCTCGGGGCCGGGCGGGCGCCCGGGACCGTGCGGGCGGCG
>NZ_QOWC01000072.1 GCF_003574465.1 Methylobacterium crusticola | reverse complement strand
GCCGTCGCCGGGGCGGGCGAGGCCGGCACGCCGCCCGCGGCCGCGGCGGCGTCCGGATCCGTGGCGCAGACGAAGCGTCCGCAATTGCTCACGACGGCGCGGTAGCGGCCGCCCTCGACGCGGGCCTCCACGATGCAGGAGGCCGGGTGATGGACGAGCTCGAACTGGAAGATGCCGCTGGCGTCGGACGTCGTCTCGAACCGGTCGTCGAGGGTGACCCGCGTGCTCGGCCGCTCGGTCCATCCGAGGACGTACAGGCGGCCCATCACGATCGAGGCGGCGACGATGTCGGCGCCGGCGAGGGCCGGGCGGGCGCTCCCGGCGACGGCGAGGCAGGCGAGGACGGACAAGGCCGGTATGCGCATGTGTGCCAACCCTCGGCGCCATCCCGCCGCCGGCCCGCGGCGGGAGCCGGGTCGACGCCCGCCCCGGTGCGGGCGGAGGCGGCAAGGTTGCCAGCGACGGGCCGCGTGGACTGTGTGTCGCCGCACGTCTACCCTCCGGCCCGGAGGCCGGGCCGGCGCGGCCCGCCGCGGCCGACGGGAGGAGCCGCCATGCCGGAGCAGCCGGACCGCCCCGACGTCATCGCGGCCTGGTTGCTGGACCGCCTGCGCGACGACCTGACGATGATCGTGCATCGCGCCCGCGCGACCTGGCCCGGCATCCCCGACGAGGTGATCGCGGCCGGCATGGTCCGCGCGGTCGAGCGCGTCGCGCTCCCGCCCGCGGGGCCGGCCGGGCCGGGGGCCTGAGCCGCCGGGCCCGGGCGGACCCGCGCCGGGGGCTCCGGCCGGCGGCGTGCCGCGGCGCGCGGGGTCAGTGCTGGGCGAGGCCGGCCGCCATGTTGATCGCGAGCGCGAGCAGGCTGGTGTTGAAGAAGTACGTGTAGACCGTGTGCGCGGTCACGATCCGGCGCATGGGCTTGGCGGTGACGTCGGTGTCCGAGGTCTGGGACGTGGCGCCGATCGTCACCGAGAAGTACAGGAAATCCCAGAAGTCGGGCGCTTCGTCGCCGTTGAAGTCCAGGCCGCCGCGGCTCGTGCCCTGCTCGCCCTCGCCGTAATAGAGGTGCGCGTAGTGCACCGTGAAGACGACCTGGACGAAGACCCAGGCGCAGACGATGGTCAGCGCCGCCAGGACGACGTGGGGCAGCCTGGCGGCGTCGTGCTCCTGCTGGCCGAAGACCAGCATCCCGACCGCGCCGACGCTGGCCGTGGCCGCCAGGAGGGCGAACAGCGAGATCACCGGGGCGCTGTCGTCGAGCCGCGAGGCCTCCCGCCGCAGGTCGTCCCGCGACTGCGCCGCGGCCTTCCCGACGACGAGGCCCACATAGGCGCAGACCCCCACGCACCAGCCGGCGAGGAGCCGCGTCCAGACGGCGACGGACGGCAGCAGCAGGGCCACGCACGCCGCCGCCGCGATCGCGCCGAGCAGGCGCGGGCGGAGCCAGAAGGCGCGGAACGGGTCGGTCATGGGCAGCCGCACGGTCAGAAGTTGACGCCGAAGCGAACCCGCACGCTGTGGCGGGGAAAATGCGCGAGGTCCAGGGCGCGGTCGGTGTAGTCGGGATCCCGGTCGTGGCCGAACACCTGGGCCGAGTAGGCGACCGAGACGAAGCCCTTCTCGGACACCTGGTGGTGCAGCACCGGCCCGAGGAACACGGCGTGGCCCTCGAACCGGTTCAGGAAGGCGCCGTCGTAGGCGCGCAGGTAGCGCATCTCGGGGCCGATGAAGAGGGTGTCCGACACCCTGGCCATCAGGGCCCCCGACAGCGACAGGGTCGAGCTCCGGTCGACCTCCCGCGAGCCGCGCTGGCGGCCGACGGACGGATCGTAGACCAGGTTGGCGCCGAGCCAGAGCCTGTCGGGGATCAGCCGCACGTCCGCGATGAGGCGCGTGTCCAGGCTGAAGATGTCCGCGCCGCGTCCCTCGACCGGCAGCACGCGCTCGAAGAACGGCTCGGCCTGGATCGCCAGCCCGAAGGGGCTGGCGTCCGTGCGCTTGTGGAACTGGTACTTCATCTCGAGCGAGCCGCCGTTGAACGTCCCGTACGACTTGTCGGGCACGCCCGCGATGTTGCGGCTGTCGCGGGCATCGAAGAACAGGCCGGGCTCGATCGTGAAGGAGTCCGTCGGGTCGTACTGGTAGCTGAGCAGGGGCTGGACCGCCGCGTAGCCGGAGCGCCCGGGGCCGTCCCGGCGCTTGCTGAAGCGGCCGATGGTGTCGAGGATCACCTCCTTCTCGCCCTTGCTGCCCGTGTCGGACCCCTCGGTGAAGCCGAACAGGTTCTCGCTGTCGACCTTGTCGGGGTCGGCCCCCTGCGCCCGGGCCGCGGACCCCGGCAAGGTCGACAGCGAGAAGGATCCCGCCGCGGCGCCGAGGGCGGCCAGGGCCGCCGCACGCCAGCGGGCATTCCGGCGCGCCACGATTGCCACAATGCCCATGCCCTCGGTCTCGGATCGCTGTCCCGCCCCCTTGTCGTGCCTTGAGGAGCCGGTGCCTACGCCCGGCGTGCAACAGGCGCGAAAAAATCGGGCCGGCATCCCCCGGGCGCCGCGGTGGGCCCGGGCCGGAACCGGGCGCCCGCGGCCGGCCCGGGAGGAACGGCCCGCTGCCGCAGGCATAAGCTCCCGCTGAAAACCTTAACGTGTTAAATATGGAACTTATCCCGCAAACTGTACGCGAATAATACGTACTTTTCTTGCTAATGCGTCCATGCTATTCTGCTAAATGGATAAACACATGATAATATGCCTGAGCCCCGAGGCTGGATTCTCCGGAAAGCTTAAGACGATGTACGCCTTGAACGAGCTGAAATTTGGATACGTCTGTGACAATCAGACAGACCAAGGCGAAAAGATAAGATCACACGTCGCAGAGATTTTGAGGAAACTTGCAAGTCTGCGGGCCAGCAAGGCTGTCGATTGAGCCGATAGTGGTGGATCGGCCCGATGCCGCGCCGCGCCGTCCCGATGACGGCCGGGGCGGCGGTCCGGGCGCGGGGCCTTCGCGGGCGGGACGCCCTCGCGGGCAGCGCCGACCGGCGAGTCGCGCCGGCGCGAGGTCCGTCCCGCCGTCGCGGCGCGAGCGCGAGCGGCCCCACTCCACCTTCAGGGGAGGCCCGGTATCCTAGTGCGGTGGTCCCGGCGCCCCCCGGGACTGCTAGCCTCTGTCCGGCGCGGTGTCCCGCATGACGAGGACCGGCGCTGCGGCGGCGGGCTGCCCGGCCGCCTGATCGGAGCGTCGCGACGGAGGGTCCGGAGGATGGCGATGAACGTTGGGATGCCGCAGGTCTCCGTGGTCATTCCGCTCTACCAGAAGGCGGACGTGATCGCGGAAACGCTCCGGGCCGTTCTCGGCCAGACCTTCGCGGATTTCGAGCTCGTCGTCGTCGACGACGGTTCGAGGGACGGGGGCGGCGCCATCGTCGAGGCCATCGCCGATCCCCGCATCCGCCTGATCCGCCAGGCCAACCAGGGGGAAGCGGCGGCCCGCAACCGCGGCGTGCGGGAGGCGCGGGCGGACTGGATCGCCTTCCTCGACGCCGACGACCTGTGGACGGACACGCACCTGGAGGATCTGGTCGCGGCGGCGGCCGCCGGCGACGCGATCCTCGTGTTCAGCAACTACGTCCTGAGCAGTGCCGCGCGTCCCGTCATTCCCGCGGCGGTCCCGAGCCAGCGCGTGGACGACTTCTTCAAGTTCGCCCTGACGGTCTACGGCTACCCCGTTCATCCGAGCGCGGTCATGATCAGGCGCGCGGCGCTGGTGACGGCGGGCCTGTTCCCGGTCGGGGTGCAGATGGGCGGCGACACCGATACGTGGTGCCGGCTCGCCCTCCACGGCGCGTTCCGGTACGTCGCCCGGCCGACGGCGGTCTATCGCGACGGTCATCCGACGAGCGTCCTCGCCTCCCAGCTCCAGAGGGCACCCCTGCCGCCCTCCTTCGAGAGGACCCTCGCGGACCTCGCGCATCATCAGAAGCTGCCGCGCCGGCTCGCCTCGACGGCGCACCGGTACAAGAACTTCCTCATGCTCGAATATGCGCGCCAGCTGCTGGACCGGGGCGACTCCGTCGCGGCGCGGCGAGTCCTGCTGCGGCAATGCCGGATCCACCAGGACCCCGTGCGGTATCTCAAGCGCCTGCTGAGGACCTGGTCGGTCGGCCACAACCTCTACACCATGATCCGCCCCGCGGCCGCGGCCCGGTAGGCCGACGGGTCGGGCAGCTCCCGGCGGCGGGGGCGGCGGGCCTCGCGGCCGGCGGCCATGGGCGCGCCGCCTCCCCGACGATGCCCCGCCCTCCCCGGCCGGCCGGAACCCGCAAGGCCGCTCGGGCCGGCGGATCCGCGGGCGCCGCTCGTTTGAGGCCGGGCCATCGGCAGGGCCGCGTCACGCGGCGCGCGGGCCTCGGCGCGGCGTGGCTTCAGCGCCCGGTCGGAGGATCGGGACGGGTTCCAGGGCCGCCGCGGGCCCCGGCATCGGGCCCGGCCCGGGGCGGGGCCGGGCGCGGAACGCCCCCGTCCGGCGGCGGCGGTCAGGGGGCGGAGGACGCCGGTCCGTCTCGGCGGCCCGGTCCCGGCCGGCTCCTACTTGAGCACCATGTCGAGCTTCAGCCCGAGGCGCTCGACGACCAGGGCGCGGACCTTGAGCCACGTCCGCGCGCCGAGCCGGATCTTCGCGGTCTGGATGTGCCAGGCCAGCGTTCGGGCGATCTCCGGCGACACCCGCCTGGCGAACGCCATCATCTCCTGCGCCTGGGCCACGTTGCCCTTCACGAAGGGCTCGTTCGCGCAGCAGAGGGCCGAGGTCGCGAGGCCGAGGTTCATGGCCCTGCGCATGTCCGCGATCGCGGCCGCCGCCGGGAGCGCGAACAGGACCTCGAGGCTCCGCTTGCGCTGCTCGAGATCGCGCATCATGTTGGAGAAGTAGCTCTCCGACATGTTCTGCCCGTGCAGGCGCCAGACGCCCTGGGCGGCGTTGACCCGGGCCACCCGCGCGTGCAGGGCGAAGCGCAGCCACATCTCGAAGTCGCCGGCGTGAGGCAGTTCCGGATTGTACCCGCCGATCCGCTTCTGCAGATCGGTCCGGACGACGACGGTCGCCGTGGCGACCTGAGGGATCCTGCGGTTCAGCTCGAAGAAGTCGCGGGTGTCGTAGATCTGGCAGGTCCCGTCGTCCGGGCCGGCGCTGGCGCCGGCGGGCAGGGTGGGCTCCGCATCGTCGTTCCTCAACTCGAGGTGCTGGCCGTACACCATGCCGACGGTGGGGTTGTCCCGCAGGACCGCGACCGCACGGTCCAGGGCGCCCGGCGTGACGAAATCATCCGCCGAGAGCAGCATGAGGTAGTCCGACCGGGCCCACGCGATCCCCTCGTTGTAGGTCGCGATGTGCCCGCAATTCTGCGCGTGGCGCCTGTACTCGACGCGCGGGTCGTCGCGCTGGAGCCTCGTGGCGACGTCCGGCGTGTCGTCCGGCGACGCGTCGTCGAGGATCAGGACCCGGACGTCGCAGGTCTTCGCCGCCAGGACGCTGCTGACGCATTCCTGCAGGTATTTCCCGTAACGATAGCAGGGAACGATCACGTCGACACTTGGCATACAACGCTCCATCTGCGGATCTTTGCCGTTTCCATCAGGAATACGAGCAAGGAATTCACCCTACTGCAAAGTACTTGGAACTGGCCGTCGTCTCCGGGACGGAACTCGAACATCGCGCGTGGCCGGATCGATTGGAATGCGCGGTGGCGACACTGTACGCTAGCGGCAAAGAGCCGTGATGGCGCCATCGTAGTCCGCCTGCATGCCTCATCCGTTAGCGGTAGGAGCCTGCGACGGGAGACCGAGCCGTCGGCGCCGTGCGGACCCAAGGTCTGATCGCGCGCTCGTCCGTCGGGGCGGGGCGCGGCGGGGTGCATCGTCGCGGCCCGCCGGCGCGGGCCGCGTCACGCGACGGCGGCGCGAAGGTTCGACCGCATCTGCCTGGCCCGGGACCGCTCCATCTGGTGCGTGCGCAGCAACGCGCAGACGCTGCCCAGCGCGAACCACATGTACCAAGTCGGGATGAGATAATACAACATGTTGTCGGAGTAACACATGAACAAGTATCCGAATATCAGCGACAGTATCATCCAGGTCCACCTGTAGCCTTGCATCACGGCACGCGCCATGATGACCGTCAGGCGAACGTAGATCCAGGCGAATGCGGCGAGGCCGAGCACGCCGGTCTCGAACAGGAGCTGGACGTAGACGCTGTGCGAGTCGATCGTGTCGTTGTCGATGTGCATCGGGAAGAACTGTGCGACGTAATGCGCGAAGGCTTCGAGGCCCCAGCCGAGGATCGGTTTCTCCCAGATCCACTCGAAGGCGCTCTGCCAGAGCAGAAGCCGCCAGGTGTAGGAGTTGAGCTTGGCGTAGGCCTCGTTGTAGTTGCCGTCCTGGAGGTCGGCGATCCGCGCGGCGATCTCCGGCATGACGACGAGCAGCGCGGGCGCGGCCAGGAAGTAGAGCAGGACGCGCCGGTCGAACAGGAGGGCGTACATGCCCAGGATGACACAGGTCGCGACCCATGCGCTGCGCGTCTTGGTCATCAGGATCAGGAAGAGCAGGAGCGGAACGTAGAGCGTGAGCCCGCGCCTCAGGCGGCGCGAGAGCTCGAACCGGGGTTCCGCCAGCAGCGTGAAGACGAGCGCCAGCATCGTGATCAGGTAGTACGCGTAGATGTTGGCGTGCGCGAACGTGCTGAGCACCCGCGTCCCGTCCTCGGTCTCGGCCCAGCCGAACGCGAGCTGGATCAGCGCGTAGAGCGTCGGCAGCAGCGATCCGGCCAGGATGATCAGGAGGAACCGGCGCAGGTCCGCGAGGCTGTGGACGAAGTAGAACGCCAGCAAGCAGATGGCCGCGTGCGTGACGAAGATCATGTAGAGCCGGAACGCCGCCGTGGGATCCGGGGCGATCGGCACCGCGGCGAGGCACACGGCGAGGAAGGGCAGCCAGAGCGACGCGGCCGGGCCGACGCTGACCCGGCGCCGGTTCAGGATGCAGCCGAGCGCGACCACGATCACCGCGATGTTGATGGCCGCGCCGAGCCCGACATCCTCCCGGCCCGCCGCTTTCGTCAGCGAGAAGAGCGGATCGCACACCGAGCGGGTCAGCAGGACGGCCTCGGCAAAGCGCCGCGCCCCGCAGATCCAGGCGAGGATGATCAGGACGGCACTGGCGACGATCAGCATGGCACCCCGCGCCGGCTAGGTCTCTCAGGTTGCGGACCCGCCTCGTGGCGGCGCATCCGCGTTCGGACCCGATAGAGACCGCTCCGGCCCGCAGCAGGCTAGCCGGGCCTTCGCCGACCGGAACGGCCCAAAAGGGTGAGGCGGGCCGTCCCGAAGCGGTAGAGGCGTCCGCCCGTCGGTCGCTCCGCGTGCGCCCTGCCCCGGCCCCGCCCGCCGCGAGAAATGGCGCGCGCTCAACGGGATGGCGGCGGGGCGGAGCGGTCCGGCCGCCGGGTGCGCGGGAGGCCCCCGGATGGGACCGGCGGCGCCCCCCGAAACGGGTGCGGCACCGCCGAAAGGCGGTGCGGCGGCGCCGGAAGGGGTAGCCGGGTTGGGCCCGCCGCCGCCCGCGTCAGGCCGACGAAGTGCGCCGCTCTCCCGCCGCGGCCGCCGACCTGTCCGGCCCCGGACCTCGCCAGCCGTGGATTGCGGCCGGGTCCGGCAGCGTTCGGAGATCAACCGGGGCCCGTCGCCGGCGTCGAAGCGCGCGATGCGCTCGGCTCCGGCCGGACAAGGGGCCCGGTCGGCAGCGCGCCTGCCGGGGAGGTCGCGCGGGCGGCCGCGGCGCTCCGGGACGCTCCCGCGGCCCCCGCCGCGGTCTTCAGTCCGGCGGCACGGCGGCCTTTCCGCGCCGCTGCGCCTCGACGACGGCGCGGCGGGCGGGCGCGAAACCCGCGCTGCCGTAGGTCTCGAACAGCGCCCGGGTCACGTCGTGGTGGTGGGCGAGGCCGCCCCGCAGGACGCGCTCGATCGGACCGTCCGGGTATCCCAGGCCGAGCCGGCAGGTGAGGTCCATGTCCCCCTGCGTGGCGAGCCCCTCGTCGAGGAGGCGCAGCGCCGCATTGTACTTCGGGCGGACGAGGCGGTCGACGATGCGGCCGGCCTGGTCGCCGCACACCACGACGGCGAGGCCGGCCTCCTCGAAGACCGCGCGGGCCGCCGCGACCGCGTCGGCGGACGTTCCCGGCCGGCGCACGAGCTCGACGAGGGCCGACGGGGGGTCGTCCCCGTTCCGGTAGCGGGCAAAGCCCAGGACGTTGCCCCCCTCCCCGGCCGGATCCTCCCCGGTGTGGAACCCGAGGCACTCGGTGCCGAGCTCGACGAGCACCGCCGCCCTGCCGGCCGCCGGCCGGAACTCCGCCCCGGCGAGGTGGACCACGACCTCCGCCGCGTCCGCCGGCACGGCCCGGCCGAGGAAGGGATCGCCGTCCGGAAACGAGCGGCTCGCGCCGCTCCTCACGATCGCATATCGCACGCTCAGGCTCCGAACATCGCGTTGCCGTCGTAGGTGAAGAAGCCGCGGCCGGACTTGCGGCCGAGCAGCCCCGCGGCCACCATCCGGCGCAGCAGCGGCGGGGTGGCGGCCCGGGGATCGAGGGTCACCGGGTAGAACGCCTCGCACAGGCGGACCTGGGTATCGAGGCCGATCAGGTCGATGAGTTCGAGCGGACCCATCTTGTAGCCGAGGGCCGCCTTGATCGCCCGGTCGACGTCGGCGGCGTCGGCGACGCCGGCCTCCACCGCCCGGATCGCGTCGTTGTTGAACGGGACCAGCAGCGCGTTGAGGATGAAGCCCGGCTTGTCCTGCGTCCTGACCGGGATCTGGCCGCACGCCTCCGTCCAGGCCCAGGCGGCCCGGAAGGTCTCGTCCGAGGTGAGGAGGCCGGGCGACATCTCGATCAGCTTCATCAGCTGCGCCGGCAGGCAGAAATGCATCCCGACGACCCGGTCGGGCCGCTTCGACCCGGCGGCGATCTCGGTGATCGAGAGCGTCGAGGTGTTGGAGCCGAAGATCGCCGACCCGGAGCAGACGCCGTCGAGCCGGGCCATCAGCGCCTTCTTGACCGCCAGGTCCTCGAACACGGCCTCGATCACGAGGTCGGCCTCGGCGAGGCCCTCGAGGTCCGTGGTGCGCTCCATCGCCCCGAGGATGTGGTCGCGCTCCTGCGCCGTCATCTTGCCGCGCTCGACCGACTTGCCGAGGAAGCCGGCGGTCTGCCGGGCGGCCCGGTCGAGGGGGGCCTCGGCGACGTCGTACGAGATGGTCCGGAAGCCGGCGCGGGCGGCCACGATGGCGATGCCCGTCCCCATCGTGCCGCCGGCGCCGCAGACCGCAACCGTCCTGATGCTGCTCATCGCGTCACGAAGCTCCGGCCGATCAGTTGACGGTGGACCTGGTTGGTGCCTTCCCAGATCTGGGTGATCTTGGCATCGCGCATCAGGCGCTCGACGCGGTAGTCGCGGCAGTAGCCGTAGCCGCCGTGCAGCTGCACCGCCTCGGTGGTGACGCGCATGGCGAGGTCGGACGCCTTCATCTTGGCGATCGACGCCTCGATGCCGAAGTCGGTCGCCCCCGTGTCGATCAGCCCCGCCACGTAGTCGAGCCAGGCCTCCGTCATGGCGAGGTCGCTGGCGAGGTCGGCGAGCAGGAACTGGTTCGCCTGGAAGTCGAGAACCCGCTGGCCGGACTGCTTGCGCTCGTTTCCGTACGCCACCGTGTCGTCGAAGGCCGCCTTGGCGATGCCGAGGGCGTGGGCCGCGACGCTGGGGCGCGAGCGGTTGAGCGAGGCGAGCAGGATGCGCAGGCCCTCGCCGGGCTCGCCGATCAGGTTGGCGCGCGGCACCCGGCAGCCGTTGAAGGCGATGCTCGCCGTCGAGGAGGCGCAGTGCCCCATCTTCTCCTCGAGCCGCACGGTCTCGAAGCCCGGCGTGCCCTTCTCGAGGATGAGCACGGAGATCGCCTTCTTCGGCTCCGGGATCTCGCTCCACTTGCCGAAGAGCAGGATCAGGTCGGCGACGTCCCCCGAGGTGATGAAGGTCTTGCCGCCGTCGACGACGATGTCGTCGCCGTCCGGGGTGAAGCGGGTGCGCATGCCGGTGGCGTCCGAACCGGCGCCGGGCTCCGTGATGGCGAGCGAGCCGAGGCCGCCCTCCGCGATGCGCGGCAGGAGCCGGGTCTTCTGCTCCTCGGTGCCGAACTCGATCAGCGGCTTCATGCCGTGGTAGTTCGTGGCGTAGATGATGCCGGTGGACGCGCAGGCTTCCGAGATCAGCTTCACCACTTCCAGGTAGAGCCGGAACGACATCGGCGCGCCGCCGTAGGCCTCGGGCACGAAGATCGCGTTGAGGCCGAGCTCGTTGATGGCCCTGACGTTGTCCCAGGGGAACTCGCCGGTCCGGTCGTGATGCGCGGCGCGCGGCGCGATCAGGTCGGAGGCGAGGCGGCGCACCTGGTCGAGGACGAGGGTCTCGTCCCCGGACCAGTCCCGGCGCCGGTCGATCTGCGCGAAGATCTTCATGAAACACTCTCGCTCGACCGGGCCCGCATCAATGGTTGTTCCCCTGGCCGCCGTCGACGTAGATCGTCTCGCCGGTGAGGAAGCCGATCTTCTCGGCGAACAGGACGCCGACGAGCCGGGCGACCTCCTCGGGCTGCCCCGGGCGGCCGACCGGGATGCGCCGGCCGATCCAGGCCCTGACCGACTCGCGGGCGAGGAAGGCGCGGTTGAGATCGGTCTCGATGTAGCCGGGCGCGACGTCGATCACCCGGATGCCGTCCCGCGCCCACTCGGCGGCCAGGCAGCGGGTGATGGCGGCGACCGCCGCCTTGGAGGCGCAGTAGGCGACGTTCTCGGGCACCGCCATCCGGTCGAAGAACGAGCCGATGTTGACGATGAGCCCGTCGCCCGCCCGGACCAGGTGGGGATAGGCCTCGCGGCAGGCCACCAGCACGGCCGTGGCGTTGAGGCGCATCGTGCGCTCGAACTCCCCGGTGCCGAGGACCGCGCTCGGCGTCGCCCGATGGGCGCCGGCGTTGTTGACGAGGCCGACGACCGGGCCCCGGGCCGCCACCGCCGCGACGGCCTCCCGCAGCGAGGCCTCGTCGGCGACGTCGCAGGGCAGGCCGTAGCCGACGGCCGCCTCGCCGGAGCGCGACAGGCCCGCCACCGTGTAGCCGCGGCGGTCGAGCTCGGCCGCGATGGCGGCGCCGATCCCGCGGCTCGCCCCCGTCACGATGACCTGACCGCTACTCATCGCGGAACTCGGGCTCGCGCTTCTCGCTGAAGGCCGCCATGCCCTCCTCGGCGTCGCGGGTGCGGAAGGCCAGGGTCGAGAGGTCGGCCTCGATCCTGAGGCCCTCGTGGATCGGCGCGTCGAGGGCGCGGCTCACCGCCTCGCGGGCGAAACCGAGGGCCGGCAGGCCGTAGCCCGTGAACTCCCGGGCGAACGCCATGGCGGCCTCCACCGGGTCGCCCTCGACGAGGCGGTTGACGAGCCCGATGCGCAGGGCTTCCTCGGCCCCGACGCTGCGCCCGGTCATGATGAGCTCGAGGGCGCGCCCCTCGCCGATCAGGCGCGGCAGGCGCTGCGTGCCGCCGTAGCCCGGGATCAGCCCGAGCTTGATCTCCGGCAGGCCCATCCTGGCGTTCGCGCTCGCGAGGCGGAACGTGCACGCGAGGGCGAGCTCGAGGCCGCCCCCGAACGCGAAGCCGTTGACGGCCGCGACGCTGGCGAACGGCAGGCGCCCCACCTTGGCGAACACCGCCTGGCCGAACTCGGCGCCCCGCTTCTGCTCCGCGAGGCTGCGCCCGCGCAGTTCCTTGATGTCGGCTCCGGCGCAGAAGGCCTTCGGGCCGGCGCCCGTCACCAGGAGGGCGCGGACCGGCCAGGTCGCCGCCTCGTCGAGGGCCGCGCCGATTCGGCCCAGGATCGCGAACGACAGGGCGTTGAGGGCCTCCGGCCGGTCGAGGGTGAGGAGCGCGAACTCCTCGCGCCGGGTCAGGACGACGCTCATGCCTCGAGCCTCTCATCGGCACGGTAGCGGACCGGCGCGGGCACCAGCTCGCCGCGCCGCACGCGCTCGACGAGCTCGCGCTTCAGGATCTTGCCGCTCGCCGTGAGGGGGAACGCGTCGAGCCGCACGAAGTATTCCGGCATGTCGAACCGGGACAGGCCCTCGCGGGCGAGGTGGGCCAGGAGGTCGGCGGGCTCCGCCGCGCCCAGCACCGCGATGCAGACGCGCTCGCCCAGGCGCTCGTCGGGGACCGGGATGCAGGCGACCCGCTCCACGGCGGCGTGGCGCAGGGCGAGCGCCTCGATGTGGGTCGGGTAGATGTTGTGGCCGCCCCGGATGATGAGGTCCTTGAGCCGGCCCTCGATGCGCAGGTTGCCCCGGGCGTCCAGGATCCCGAGGTCGCCCGACAGGAACCATCCCTCGGCGTTGAAGCTCGCCTCCGTGGCGGCCTGGTTGTCGAAGTAGCCGAGCATCAGGGCGGCGCCCCGCCCGCCGATCTGGCCGACCGCCCCGGTGCCGACCGGGCGGTCGTCATCGGCCGGATCGAACAGCCGGACCTCGTAGGCGCGGCCGCCGCGGCCGCAGGTCGCCGTGATCGTGTCCTCGTCGTCGTCCGGGTGGGTGTACTGGTGCGACGAGTTCTCGGTCATCCCGTAGATGTTCTGCGGCTGGATGCCCTGCCGCAGGAACCCTCGTGCCACCGAGGGCGGGATCGCCGCGCCCGCCATGTAGAACACCGCGACCCGGCCGAGGCGCGTGAGCCCGCGCGCCCGCTGCTCGGCCAGGATGTCCATCGCGTGGGTCGGGACCCCGAGCACGTAGGTGGCGCCGGTCTCCAGGATCCAGTCGAGCCGGGTCCGGCCGGGGGGCGGGTCGTCGGTGACGAACCGGCAGCCCGCCGCGAGCCACTGCGCCACGCCGACCCAGGCGATGTGATGCGACAGCGGCGAGAGGCTGTAGAGCACGGTGTCGGCCCCGTGGCGCCAGTCGCGGACGAGCTCGCGGCCGTTGGCGAGGAGCGTGTTGTCCGAGTGCATGACGCATTTCGGCGCGCCCGTCGTGCCGGAGGTGAACGCGAGGTAGACCACCTTGTCGGGGTCCTCGCTCGGCGCCGTCGCGGCGGGCCCCGGCCCCGGGAAGCTCTCCGGGTCGTAGACGGCCCTCAGGGTCGCCACGCCCGCCAGGGCGTCCTCCAGCGCGCCCGGAATCCTGCCGGCGCCCCAGCCGGGCTCCGACAGGAAGGCGCGGGCGGACAGGCGCTGGAGCAGGGTCCCGATCTCCGCGCAGATGTGGGTGCGGTGCAGGCTCGGGTTGCAGGCGAAGCCCTCGCGCGAGCAGGCGAGGAGCAGGACGATCGCCTCGGCCCGGTTGGAGAGCCACACGGAGACCCGGTCGCCCGCCACGAGGCCCCGCGCGCGCAGGGCCGCCGCCACGCCGTCCACCCACGCCTTCAGGTCGCCCCAGGACAGGCTGCGGCGCCCGTCCTCAAGCGCGCAGGCCTGCGCCCGCTCGGCGGCGTGGCGCGCGAGCAGGCCGTAGAGCGTGTCGGACCGCCACAGGCCCTGCTCGTAGTAGCGCCGGGCCCGGGCGGGATGGTGCAGGGTCAGGAAGGGGCGCATCGCGGTGTCCACCTCGGCCGGGAGCGCAACTAGTGCCCGAACTTGTCGGGATCGGGCCGGCGCTTCCCGGCCATCGCGGCGGAGAGCTCGTGGTGCTCCTGCGTCTCGAGGTAGGCGCGCAGCAGGAGGTCGTGGGCCATGCGCGACAAGCCCGAGACGCCGCCGTGGCGGGCGTTGAAGGCGGCCTTGACGGAGGCGAGCGCGAAGGCGCCGCGGTCGGCGATCTCGAGCGCGAAGGCCCGCGTTTCCGCGGCCAGGTCGGCGTCCGGCACCACCTTGTTGACGAGGCCGAGGTCGAGGGCCTCCCGGGCGCTCATCTTGGGGTTGCGAAACCAGATCTCCTTGGCCTTCTTCTTCCCCACCATGTCCTCGAGGTACCAGGTGCCGTAGCCGGCGTCGAACGAGCCCATCATCGGGCCGACCTGGCGGAAGACCGCGCTCTCCTTGGCGATGGTGCAGTCGCAGAGCATCTGCAGCACGTTGCCGCCGCCCACCGCGAAGCCGTTCACCGAGGCGATGACGGGCTTCTGGCACTTCTCGATCGCCTCGTAGATCTCGAGGGTCGGGAGCGTCCCGGCGTAGAGCAGGGTCTCCTCCATGCCGTCCTTGCGCCCGCCGATGCAGAAGAAGCGGTCGCCCGCGCCCGTGATGACGATGACCCGGGTCCGCGTCTCGCGCCGGATCTCGTTGAACAGATCCCGGATCTCGTGGCACATCGTCACGTTGAACATGTTCCCGTCGTGCGGGCGATTCAGCGTGATGGTGCCGATCGGCCCGTCCTCGACGTAGTGTATCGTCTCAAGGGACACGCGTTTCTCCCTGGATTGCGCCGCTGCCTGCGAGGGCGCGGACCTTGTCGTCATCATAGCCGAGCACCTCGGTCAGCACAGCCCGGTCGTGCTCGCCCAGGCGCGGCGGCGCCGAGCGGGGGGCGTTGGGGCGGCCGTCGAGCTGGATCCCGGTGCCGACCTGGGGCACCGCCGAGCCGTCCTCCCGCTCCATGCGGTAGACGAGGCCGCGCCGGCGCAGGGCCTCGTCCGCCGCGACCTCGTCGACCCGGTTGATCGGGCCGGCCGGGATGCGGGCCTCCCGGAACAGGGCGAGCCAGTGCGCCCGCGGCTTCTCGCGCAGGATCGCCTGGATCATCGCGACGATCTCGCCGCGCCGCCCGCGCCGGGCGGCGTTGCCCGCGTAGCCCGCCCCGGCCGCGACCGCGGGCCGCCCCAGCGCCTCCCAGAACCGCGACCAGAGATTGTCGTTGCCGAGCCCGAGGGTGATGGGCAGGTCGGCGGTCTCGAAGGCCTGGTAGACCGCGATCACGCTGTCGGTGCCGCCCGAGCGGGTCGGCACCTCGCCGGAGCCGAGATAGGGCACGATCCGGCAGGTGAGGAAGCGCGTCATCGAGTCGACGAGGGCGACGTCGATGGTGCGCCCCCGGCCCGTGCGCGCGCGGGCGTGCAGCGCCGCCGCCGTCGCGAAGGCGGCGTCCTGCCCGGCCAGCATGTCGGCGGCCGGGGCGCCGACCTTCTGGGGCGCGCCGCCCCCGGCCCCGGTGAGGTCCATGACCCCGGAATAGCCCTCCGCGATGAGGTCGTAGCAGGTCCAGTCGGCCCGCTCCCCCGACAGCCCGAACCCCGTGATCGAGACGTAGATCAGGTCGGGGCGCAGGGCCCGCAGGGTCGGGGCGTCGAGCCCGAGCTTGGCGGCGACCCGCGGCGGCTGGTTGAGGACCACCACGTCGCAGCGCCGGACGAGGTCGTGCAGCACCGCCCGTCCCTCCGGCCCCCCGTAGTCGAGGCAGAGGCTGCGCTTGTTGCGGTTCACGCTGAGGAACCAGAGCGACTCCCCCTCGAGGAACGGCGGTCCCCAGGCGCGCGCGTCGTCGCCCGTGCCGGGGCGCTCGACCTTGATCACCTCCGCCCCCATGTCGGCGAGCAGCATGGTGGCGAACGGCCCGGCGACGGAGGTCGTCAGGTCGAGGACGCGCACGCCGTGCAGGAGGTCGAAGCCCGGCCCGTCGGGGGGCGGCGGAAGGTCGTCGAGGGGCGTGGGATGGGCGTGCGTCTCGGGCGCCATGGCGTTCGGTGTCGGTTGGCCGCGTCGCCCTCCCCACCGCAACCGGTGTGCCAGCCCGGGATGCGGGGGAAAGCCCGCGGGATGCGGGGGAAAGCCCGCGGAATGCGGGGAAAGGCCCGCGGAATGCGGCCGAGACTGTCGTTGCGCCGGACAGGGGTGCTGCTATGTGTCCGCACGAAGGACACAGGGCGGGTGGCGGGAATGGCCGGGCAGCGTCCCGAGATCGCCGGCATCGTGGCGGTGGACGAGGCCGGCCGCGTCGCGTTCGGGGCCGGGCTCGGGCTCGACCCGCGGGTGCGCAGCCTCGCGGCCGACCGGGACTGGCGCGAGGAGGCCGTGCGGCGCCGCCTGACGGCGCTCAGCCTCGACCGGCACGCCTTCGCGGTGCTGGCCGCCCCCATGGCGGGCGGGCACCTGCTGGTGCTGAGCCCGGTGAGCGGCGCCGTGCTGGACTTCGTCGGCTCGGTCGATTTCGCCTACGACATCCTCGATCACCTGCTCACCGACCCCTTCGACGCCATGACGGTCGTCGATGCCGCGGCGCGGATCGTCTACATCTCGCCCGTCCACGAATCCTTTTTCGGCCTCGCGCACGGCGAGGCCAACGGCCGCCCGGTGCGGCAGGTGATCGAGAACAGCCGCCTCGACAAGGTCGTGGAGAGCGGCCGGGCCGAGATCGGCGCGATCCAGCGCATGAAGGGGCTCGAGCGGGTGGTCTCGCGCATCCCGATCAAGCGCGACGGCAGGGCGGTGGGCGCGGTCGGGCGGGTGATGTTCAAGGGCCCCGAGCAGGTCGAGGCCCTCGGCCGGCGCATCAAGGCCCTCGAGAGCGAGGTGGATTTCTACCGCCGCAAGGCGGCGGCGCTGCAGAACCGCGGCTACGGCCTCGACGACCTCATCGGCGACAGCCCCGCCATGCAGCGCCTGCGCGGCGAGGTCATCAAGGTCGCCCCCCTCGAGATCCCGATCCTGATCCAGGGCGAGAGCGGCACCGGCAAGGAGCTCGTCGCGCAATCCCTCCACCGCCTGAGCCCGCGCCGCGACCAGCCCCTCGTCATGCTCAACGCCGCGGCCCTGCCGGCGACGCTCGTGGAGGCGGAGCTGTTCGGCTACGAGGCCGGGGCCTTCACGGGGGCCGACCGCAAGGGCCGCAAGGGCAAGTTCGAGCAGGCCGCCGGGGGCACGATCTTCCTCGACGAGATCGGCGACATGCCGGTCGAGGTCCAGTCCAAGCTGCTGCGGGTGCTCCAGGACCGCATCGTCGAGCGCATCGGCAGCGACCGGGCCCGCGAGGTCGACTTCCGGCTCATCACCGCGACGAACCGCGACCTGCAGGCGCTCGTGGCCGAGAACCGGTTCAGGCTCGACCTCTACTACCGCGTCGCCCCGATCGTCGTCACGGTGCCGCCGCTGCGCGAGCGGCGCGAGGACATCGCGCTCCTGGTGCCGCACTTCCTGCGCGAGGTCGCCGAGCGCCACGGCCGGCCCGAGCCCGCCGTGCTGCCGGACGCCCTGGCGCACTGGATGGACCAGGCCTGGCCCGGCAACGTGCGCCAGCTCCGGCACGCGGTCGAGCGCGCCTTCGTGTTCGCCGAGAACGGCCGCATCACGGTCGCGGTGCTCGACCGCGACGCCGTGCACAACAGGCCGGCGGCGCCCGGGGGCGCGGGGGCCGCCAGGACCCTCCGGGACGCCGTCGTGCGCACCGAGGCCGACCTCGTGCGGGACGCGATGGCGCTCCACGGCGGCAACAAGAAGCGCGTCGCCGCGGCGCTCGGCATCTCGCGCTCCTACCTCTACAAGCTCCTGGCGGAGACGGGCGGCTGACGGGCTATTGCGGGCGCCTCACCAGGGGGCACTCGCTCCCCTCGATCCCCTTGTAGGCCTGGTCGGCCGGGATCGTCGCCACGACGTTCATCAGGTCCCACTCGCCCTTCGACTCGGCGGGCTGCTTGGCCTTCATCAGGTACATGTCGCGCATCAGGCGGCCGTCCTCGCGGATGCGGCCGTTCCGGGTCATGAAGTCGTTCACGGGCGTCTCGCGCATCGCCGCCATCACGGCGCCGGCCTCGTCGGTGCCGGCCTTCCCGACGGCCTTGAGGTAGTGCATGGCGGCACTGTAGATGCCCGCCTGGAACATCGTCGGCGGCTTGCCCTTGTGGCGGGCGGAGAAGCGCCTGGCGAAGGCGCGCGTCTCGTCGTTCTGGTCCCAGTAATAGGCCTCGGTGAACAGCAGGCCCTGGGCGTTGCGCAGGCCGAGGGCGTGGATGTCGGTGATGAGCACCAGGAGCCCGGCGAGCTTCTGGCCCCCGCCGGTGATCCCGAACTCCGCCGCCTGCTTGATGGCGTTGGTGGTGTCGGTGCCCGCGTTGGCGAGCCCGATGACCTGGGCCCCCGAGCCCTGCGCCTGGAGCAGGTAGGAGGAGAAGTCCGCGGTGCTGAGGGGCGCGCGGACCTGGCCCACCACCTGCCCGCCCGACCGCTTCACCACGGCGGCGGCGTCGCGCTCGAGGGCGTGCCCGAAGGCGTAGTCGGCGGTGACGAAGAACCACCTGTCGCCCCCGCCCTGCTTCATCACGGCGGTCGCGGTGCCGTTGGAGAGCGCGTAGGTGTCGTAGACCCAGTGGAGGCCGTTGGGCGAGCAGAACTTGCCGGTGATGTCGGTCGAGCCCGCCGAGGTGACGATGTTGATGCGGTTCTTCTCGCGCGCGATGCCCTGCACGGCGATCGCGACGCCGGAATGGCCGAGGCCCAGGATCGCGTCGACCTTGTCGATGTCGTACCAGCGCCGCGCGATCGCCGAGCCCACGTCGGGCTTGTTCTGGAGGTCGCCGTCGATCACCTCGATCGGCTTGCCGAGCACGCGGCCGCCGAAATCCTCGACCGCCAGGCGCACCGCCACGGCGTCGCCCGGTCCCTGGATGTCCGCGTAGGGGCCGGACATGTCGTCGAGCACGCCGATCTTCACGACGTCGTCGGAGACCTGGGCGGCCGCCCCCGTGGCGGGCCCCAGCAGGCCGAGGGCGAGCGGCATCCAGCGAAGCGTCTTCATCCAATCCTCCCGTTGTCGCGTGTTCTGGCTCGTGGTTGCGCCGGGCGCACGCGTGGCGGCGCCCGGCACGGTCTCGGTCCTCGCATGGCGCCGTATCGCGGGTCGCTCCCCCGGGGCCCGCGCGCCGGTCAGGGCCGGACGGGGTCGTCCCCCAGGTAGGCCTCGGTGTGCTCGCCGAGATCCGGGGCGGCGAGCGGCGTGCCGGCCTCCGGGCGGAAGCCCGGATCGATGGCCACCGGCAGGGCCGCGAGGCTCTCCCCGCCGGCGCCCGACAGGACGTGGGCGAACAGACCCCGGCTGCGGAAGTGGGGGTCCTCCATCGCCTCGCGCACCCCGACCACGACGGTGCAGCAGCAATCCTGCCCCGAGAAGCGCGCCGCCCAGGTCGCCGCGTCCTCGCCCGCCAGGATGTCCCGCACCCGGGCGAGCGTCGCGGCCGGATCGCGGGCGTCGTCCCGGTACCGCTCCTCGAGGCCGATCAGCCCGCAGAACGCGTCCCAGAACTTCTGCTCGATCGGCGCCGCGGCCACGACCCTGCCGTCCCGGGTCGGGTAGAGGTGGTAGCGGGGCGTTCCCCCGGTCACGAGGTCGGTGCCGTTGCCGGGCCACGCGCCGGCCGCCTGGCCGTTCCCCAGCGCCCAGTAGAGGAACGGGAACAGGTTGTCGGTCATCGCCACGTCGAGGTGGCGCCCGCGTCCGGTCCGGGCCCGCTCCTGGAGCGCCAGCAGGACGTTGATCACCGCCGGGTAGGCCCCGCCGGCGATGTCGGCGATGAGGGCGGGCGGCACGACCGGCCGCGCCGGGTCCCCGAGCGAGAGCGACAGCAGGCCCGTCTCGGCGATGTAGTTGAGGTCGTGCGCGGCGACGTCCGCCTTCGGCCCGGTCTGCCCGTAGCCGGTCACCGAGCAGTAGATCACCCGCGGGTTGAGGGTGCGCACCTGCGCGTAGTCGAGGCCGAGGCGGGCCATGACGCCGGGGCGGAACTGCTCGACGATGACGTCGGCCCGCTCCAGCAGCGGACGGAGGCGCGTCCGGGCCGCGGGATCCTTGAGGTCGAGGGCGAGGCTCTTCTTGCCGCGATTGAGCAGCGCGAAGTTGATGCTGTCGCGCCCCCAGGCCGGATCGTAGCGGCGCATCTCGTCGCCGCTCCCCGGGCGCTCGATCTTGACGACCTCGGCCCCCGCCTCGGCGAGCATCAGCGTCGCCATCGGGCCGGGGAGCAGGGTCGAGAAGTCGAGGACCAGGATGCCGTCGAGGGGTCTCATCGGCCGGCTCCCGCGGTGGTCAGGACGATCTTGCCCCGGGCCTCCCCGGCCCGCAGGCAGGCGAGGGCCTCCGCGAAGGCGTCCAGCGGCAGGGTGCGGCTCACCACCGGGGCGAAGGCCCCGCGCGCGATCAACGCGAAGATCTCGGCCTGCGCGGCCGCCGCCTCCCCGGGCCACCGGTCGCGGTAGTCCGACGCCTGGAGGCCGAGGACGGCGATGTTGCGCACCAGCAGGTAGTTCGTGCGGGCCACCGGGATGTCGCCGCCGGCAAAGCCGATGACGACGTGGCGCCCGCGCCAGGCCAGGGACCGCAGGGCCGGCTCGAACGCCGCGCCCCCGACCGGATCGATGACGACGTCGACGCCGCGTTCGTCGGTCAGGCGGCGCACGTCCTCCCGCAGCCCGTCGCGGAGGTCGGGCCGGCTCAGGTCGACGACCGCGTCCGCGCCGGCCCGCCGCAGCACCTCCGCCTTGGCGCTCCCGCGGCTCCCGGCGATGACGAGGCCGGCGCCGAGCGCCCGGGCGAGCTGCAGCGCGGCGACCCCGACCCCGCCCGCGGCGCCGAGCACCAGGACGCTCTCGCCCGGACGCAGGGCGGCCCTGTCCTTCAGGGCGAACCACGCGGTCTGGTAGGTCAGGACGGCGGCGGCGGCCGTCCGCGCGCTCAAGGTCTCCGGCACCGGGTAGCAGGACGAGGCCGGGGCGCAGAGCAGCTCGGCGTAGGCGCCGTACTCGACCTGCGCGGCGACCCGCTGGCCGACGGCGAGCCCGGTGACGCCGGCCCCGAGCGCCGCCACCGTCCCGGCCGCGGCCTTGCCCGGCACGAAAGGCAGGGGCGGCTTGACCTGGTAGCGGCCCTCGATGACGAGCAGGTCGGGATAGTTGGTCTCGACGGCATCGACCGCGATCAGGACCTCGCCGGGTCCCGGCGACGGGTCGGGATGGTCGCCGTACACGGCCCCTGCGACCGAGCCGAACGCCCGGACAACGACTGCCTTCATGGGTGTTTCCACATCCTGGTCGTCGCGCGCGCGCGTCGCCTGCGCCGGACTTGGACCCATCCGTATCACGTCCCGTGCCAAGGCGCGGGACGCGGGCGCGTCGCGCGCCGCCCCGGCGGTCCTCGGGGTCCGGGCGCCGTCCCGGGCCCCGGCTCGGGAGCGCCGGGTGTCCGCGGCGCCGACACCCCGGTCGCGACGGTGTCGTCGCGGAGGGCATTGGCGACTCGGCCCGCGGGGCCGGTCCGGGCCGGCACCGAACCGACCGGGCCCGACGCGTCCGCCGTGCTCGCAACCTCTTCGCCGGCGCGCGCGCGCCGATCGCCGCCGACCGGACCGGAGCGCGGCTTCGATCAGCCTCGAGGGGCATCCGGGGCCCGCAATACTGTTAAACGCCGCAGGTCCGCCGCGCCTGGACCGCGCGGATGTTTGCGGGCGCGCGGAGCGGGCGTAGGATGTCGGGGCACCCGGAGGAGGTCGCGCCGCAGCCCGCAGGAGGAGATCCCATGCGCAGGTTCGTGCTCGCGGCGGGCATCGCCGCCGTCGCCCTCGCGGTGGCGCAGCCCCTCGCCGCGCAGGGCGACGTCGACCAGCAGCTCGGCAGCGTTCACTTCGAGACGTCCTGCAACGCGGTGGCCCAGCGGCGCTTCGACCGCGGCATGCGCTACCAGCACTCCTACTGGTACGGGCCCGCCCGGGAGGTCTTCGAGGAGGCGCTGAAGGCCGACCCCGCCTGCGCGATCGCCGAGTGGGGCATCGCGCTGACCTACCTCGACAACCCGCACAACCCGATCCCGCAGGCCAACCTCGCGCCGGGCCTCGCCGCCATCCGGCGCGCCGAGGCGCTGAACCCGGGGACCGCGCGCGAGCGCGATTACGTCGCCGCGCTGGCGCTGATGTACGCCGACGCCGACCGGCTCGGGCACGGCCAGCGCATCCGGCTCCTGCGCGACGCCCAGGAGGCGCTGGCGCGCAGGTATCCGGACGACGTCGAGGCGCAGATCGCCTACGCCATCACCCTCAACACCTCGTCCGACCTCAACGACAGGTCCTACGCCCAGCAGATCAAGGGCGCGGCGATCCTCGAGCCGCTGTCGAGGCGCCTGCCCCGGCATCCGGGCGTGACGCACTACCTCATCCACCTCTACGATTACCCGGAGCTCGCCGCCAACGGGCTCGCGGCGGCGCAGCGCTACGCGCAGATCGCGCCGGCCGCGCCGCACGCGCAGCACATGCCGTCGCACATCTACACCCGGGTCGGCCACTGGCAGGCGTCGATCGACGCGAACACCGCGTCCTCTCGGGCCGCCCGCGCCGAGAAGTCGGTCGGCAACGCGCTGCACGCGCAGGATTACATGGTCTACGCCCACCTCCAGCTCGGCCAGGACGACGCGGCGCGCGCCGTCGTGGAGGACATGCTGCTGCTGCGCGAGGCCGATGCCCAGGCCCCGGGGCTCGCCGCCCACTACGCGCTCGCGGCCTCGCCGGCGCGCTACGCCGTCGAGCGCGGCGACTGGGAGGCCGCCTCGCGGCTCCCCGTGCGGCCGAGCCCCTTCGCGAACGCGCAGGCGGTGACGCACGTCGCCCGCGCGCTCGGGGCCGCCCGCTCGGGCCGGCCCGAGGCGGCCGCGCCCGACGTCGCCGCGCTCGCCGCGCTGCGCGACCGCTTGCGCGCGGCGAACGACGCCTACTGGTCGGAGATCGTCGCCATCCAGGCGCGGGTCGCCGCCGCCTGGGTGCTCGACGCGCAGGGCCGGCACGACGAGGCGCTGGAGGCCATGAGCGCCGCCGCGGAGGCCGAGGACCGGACGAACAAGCACGTGATCACGCCCGGGCCGCTCGCCCCGGCCCGGGAGCTCTACGGCGAGATGCTGCTCGCGCGCGGGAGGGCCGCCGACGCGCTCGCCGCCTTCGCGGCGAGCCAGGCGCGGGAGCCGAACCGCTTCCGCGGCGTCCTCGGCGCCGCGCAGGCCGCCGAGCGTCTCGGCGACAGGGCGGCCGCGAAGGCGCATTACGGCCGGCTGCTCGCGCTCGCGCCGGACGCCGCCGCGCGGCCGGACGTCGAGGCGGCGCGCCGGTTCGTCGCGCTGGACTGAGCATGGTCGCGCGCCTGCCCTCGCGGCGTCTCGCCCTCGCCGCCGCCGTCCTGGCCGCCGGCGGGGCGCTGGGGGCGGCCCGGCTCGTCGGCCGCGCCCCGGACGCCGGCCCCGCGGCCTCGGCGCCGGTCTGGACCGAGACGGCGTGGCCGTTCCCGCTGGACCCCTGGGGGGCGGGCAAGGCCTATCGCTGCCGGGCCGATCATTGCGGCGCGCGGGTGACCCTCTACCTCCGGGCCAAGCTCGGCTTCTGCGGGTGCGCGACGACGCTCGACGACGACGACGTCGCGCGCGTCAGCGACCTCGATCTCGTCGCCCCGGAGCGCGCCGCGCTCGGTCCGGGGCGGGCCGTCGCGGTGCGCACCATGACGGGCCGCAGCCGCCGCTACGCCCTCGGCGCGGGGGCGGGATCGGCGCTCGCGATGGCGTTCCACGAGCGGTGCGACACGGTCGTCGCCACGGCGGTCCTCGATGGCGACGAGCCCGGGCGCCAGGAGGAGGTCGTGCTGGAGTTCCTCGGCGGCGCGACGGTGCTGCGCTGGGCGGAGGCGACGCTCGGCCTGTAGCGGAGGCCGCCCCCGGGGCCGCGGGCCTCTGGGACCCTTCGGCCGCGACGTGCCGGCTGGCGACGCGGAGCGGGGCCTCGAACCGAGGCCTTCGCGCTCGCGGGCGTTCGAGACCGCGCTCACCGGAGCCTGTCGCTTGGGCCCGCGGCAAGCGTGCCGGGATCGCCGCAGGGGCGGCCGCGGCCGGCATCCGCGAGGGCAGCGCGCGGGAGGTCGCGGTTGCGGACACTCACCCTCATCCCCCGACGTAGGCCGCCAGCTCGTCGGGCTCCCCCGTGGGGAAGGCGCCCTTCAGGTGGTCGAGGAAGGCGGAGACACGGCTGCTGAGCAGCCGCCGTGAGGGATAGAGCGTCCACAGGGCGATGTCCGAC
The DNA here is from genome assembly GCF_003574465.1 of Methylobacterium crusticola. GTDB lineage: Bacteria > Pseudomonadota > Alphaproteobacteria > Rhizobiales > Beijerinckiaceae > Methylobacterium > Methylobacterium crusticola. The sequence continues at coordinate 12,034 of NZ_QOWC01000072.1, read as the reverse complement.
CCGTCGACGTCGCCCCAATGGACCAGCCTGCCGGCAGCCAGATCGTGACTGACGAGCGAGACGGGGAGGCGTGCGGCGCCGACGCCGACGCGAGCCGCGTCGCGGACCATGACGAGCGACGTCAGGCTGAGGACGGGCTCGACGGCGATGCGCGCCGTCCCCGCCGGCCCCGTCACGGGCCAGGCCGCCATCCGATCGCTCGCCCCGCGCACGACCGCCGGAACCGCCGAATGGTCCGCCGGCCGCAGCAGGCCCGGGCTCGCGACCACGACCAGTCGATCACGCAGGAAGATGCGCCCGACGAGGCTCTCGTCCGGATCCGGGTTGACGCGGATCACCAGGTCATACCCTTCCTCCACCATGTCGACGGCCCGGTCCTCCGCCGTGACCTCGAGCCTGACCTCCGGGTATTTCAGCGCGAATTCAGCCGCCACCTTGCCCATGGCGGTCTGCGAGAACAGCAGGGGCGCGCTGATCCGCAACCGGCCGCGTGGCCTGCCCCCGCCCGAGGCGATCGCAGCGGCCGTCTCGTCGAGTTCGGTGAGCAGGGCTCCCGCGCGCTCGTAGAGCGCCCGCCCCTCCTGGGTGAGCTTCAGGACGCGCGCGCCGCGCTCGAACAGGCGCAGGTCGAGGCTGCTCTCCAGCTCCGCGACCCGGCGGGACAGGGTCGCCTTCGGCCGCCCCGTGGCGCGCGCGGCGCGCCCGAACCCGCCGTGCCGGGCAACGAGGGTGAAGTCCGCGAGGGCAGGCAGATCCATGTGTTCCACCCATGAGACGGAGCGTCCAGATCTGCCGTCTATCGGGGAAAATATGGATCGCCTACCTCGAGAAGGACAGTCCAATCGAGAACGGAGACGCAACCATGACCATCCTCGTTACCGGAGCCACCGGTGCAGTCGGCCGCCACGTCGTCGCGCAGCTCGCCCGGCGCGGCGCCGACGTGCGCGCCCTCGTGCGCGATCCCGGCAGGGCCGATCTCCCGGCCGGGATCGCCGTCGTGCAGGGCGACCTGCTCGATGTCGATGCGCTCCGGAGAGCGCTCTCGGGCGTGTCCACCTTGTTCCTGCTGAACGCCGTCGTGGCCGATGAATTCACCCAGGCGCTGATCGCGCTCAACCTCGCCCGCGAGGCCGGCGTCGCGCGGGTCGTTTACCTGTCGGTGATCCACAGCGACCGCTACGTGAACGTGCCGCACTTCGCGGGCAAGTTCGGCGTCGAGCGGATGATCGAGCGGATGGGCTTCAACGCCACCATCCTGCGCCCCGCCTACTTCATCGGCAACGATGTGACGGTCAGGGACGTGGTGCTCGGGCACGGCGTCTACCCCATGCCGATCGGCAGCAAGGGCCTCGCCATGATCGACGTGCGCGATGTCGGCGAGGTCGCCGCCCTCGAGCTGATCCGCCGCGAGCACGCCCCCGGCCCGCTTCCCCTCGACCGGATCAATCTCGTCGGCCCCGATCCGCTGACCGGTGAGGGCGTCGCCGCCATCTGGTCGGAGATCCTGGGCCGCCCGATCGCCTATGGCGGCGATGACACCGTCGCGTTCGAGCGGAGCCTCCGGACCGTCATGCCGGGCTGGCTGGCGTTCGACATGCGCCTGATGGCCGAGCGCTTCCTCGCCGAGGGCATGCTCCCGGAGGCCGGCGACCTCGCGCGCCTGACCGGATTGCTGGGCCGCCCCCTGCACACCTACCGCGACTTCGCCGCCGGCATCGCGGCCGCGGCCTGACGGCCGCGGCAACCCACCTCGACAGCAAGGATCGCGACCATGATCTATTCGACCGCCACCGTCCCGGTGAACCCGGAGGGCGAAACCGCGCTGACCCGTGCGCAGGCATGGGCCGGCCTCGAGCTCAAGGCCCGCGACGCGCGCCTGTTCCTGCCGCCGGGCCTCTGCACCCGCTGCGACGTCGTGGCGGAGAGCGCGACCCATCTCGTGCGCGAAGCCACGATCGGCGCTGCCGATCTGCGCGAGATCATCACCCTCGAGCCCGCCAGCAAGGTCACCTTCTTCCAGGCCACGGGCCCGCGCGAAGGCGCGATCATCAACGAATTGTACGAGGACGGGGCCGGGGCGCTCCAGCTTCGGTTCTACTGCTACCTCGGGCTGCGCGGGAAGGCCCCGGACGGCCCCGAGGAGCGGGCCGAGCAGGCGCAGTTCGACAGCGACGAGGGCTACAAGGCCGCCCTGCTGTCCACCCTGAAGCGCACCCGCGAACTGCTCGCGGCGGGCCGCCTCTGACCACCACCCTCGGCCGGGGGAGTGCCTCCGCGCAGGCGATCCCGCCGTCCGACGTCGCGGTGCTCGTGCGCTCCCCCGGACGCGGCCGGTTCGCGAACGGGAGGCCGCGTCGGCGGCGATCCCTCATCCCCACGGGATCAGCGTGGAAGGATGGGCGGCCACCCGCCTGCGACCACGTCGGTGCAGGCGGCCCGTGCGCGACGGTGCGCTACCGCAGGCTCCCCGGCCCGCAGGCTCCTCGGCCGGCTGCCGGAACGGGGCGCGGGCGGGCGTGATCGTTCCGGGGAGCGAGCCGTCTCTGGATGCGGGGGATGATGACGAACACCATCGCCAGCACGATGACCGGCACGGCGACGAGGTGGCGCTGCCGCATCGCCCGGCGCAGCCCCGCTCACGACGCGGCCGCGCGATGGCCGCCGCCCGTTCGTCGCGGCCGGCAGGGGGTGGGGCGGCGCGCCGGGCCTCACTCGTCCGCCAGCGACTGAACCCGCCGCGCCTCCGGCGCGCTGCCCGCCGTGTGGAGCAGGCTGGTCGGCCGAAGCGCCCGGTCCAGGCGCGACTGGGACCCGCGCTCCGCGACGCCCATCATGGCGAACGTGATCAGGCCGGCTCCCACGATGCTGAGGATGACGGCGCGCAGGATCGGCATGGGCGAGTGTCCCGGATCGGTCGAGACCGGAGCCATGGCCGACCAGCGTGGCCGCCATGTGGCCCAGTCCGGGCCAAGTCACGGCGCGCGCATCGAACCCCAGACGCCTGCCCCCTCCCGCCCGGGTCGGGTCGTGCGGCCGGTGTCGCGCCGCAGGGTGCGGCGGTCGCCGGGGCCGACCGCGGAGACGACCGCGATCCCGTCCGCCTCCGCCTGCACCGCCGTCGAAGGGCGTTCGGCCCCACGGGCTCATCGCACCCGCTCGAAGTGCGGGCCCGCATAGGCCCGCACCGCCCGGGCACCCCGCTCCGCCACCGCCACGTTGAGCGACCAGCGCGCCCGGGCCGCGTCCCGGCCCCGCGCCGCCTCCCGCGCGGCGAGCGCCAGCCCGAGCTTCACGAGCGCCAGAGCCCGGTTGCGATGCTGGCTGCGCTCGGCGCTGCACGCGACGACGAGGCCGCTCGGCCGGTGGTGCAGCCGCACCGCGCTGTCGGTGGTGTTGACGTGCTGACCGCCCGCGCCGGAGGCGCGACACGTCTCCCAGCGCAGGTCCGCCTCCCGGAAGCCCGGCGCCCCGGGAGTCGGCGGGACCACCCGGGTCGCCGAGACGAACCAGTTCTTGCGCCCGAGGCCCGGCCGCAGGGGGCTCGGGCAGGTCCAGAGCAGCGTGCCCTCCCAGGCCGCGATCCAGCCCGCCGCCCCGTCCCCCTCGACCCGGACAAGGGCCGACAGCAGGCCGGGCTTGCCGGGGATCTCCTCGACGATGGCGGCGTCGAGCCCGGCGGCGGCGGCCTCGCGCGCGAGCGCGCGGCCGAGGCCCTCGACCGCGAGCCGGCACTCGCCGGGACCGCGGCCGGCGCTGAGATGCAGGAACACCGCCATGCTCAGCGCTCCCCGTACTTGGCGGAGCGGGCCGTCTCGCGGTCGCGCATGCGCCGGCGCTTGTCGGCCCGCGCCTCGCCGTCCGGGTCGAGGGAGCACTTGAAGGTGACGAGCGGGTGCAGCACCGCCACCACCCGCACGAGCCCGGCCGCCTCCAGGTCTCCGACGACGGAGGCCGCCGGCTTGTAGGCGCCGGGCGCCTCCTCCCACAGCAGGTGCTCGTCGCCGCAGACCACGACGCCGCCGAACGGGTTGCGGGCGAGGTCCTCCCGGCGCAGGCGCCCCTTCAGCTTCGCCTTGGCCTCGTGCCGGGCGAGCTTGCGCCCCGCCCCGTGCGCCAGCGACCACGGCGCGTCGGCCCGGTCCGGCACCGGCTCGACCAGGACGCTCACGTCGCCGCGCGAACCCGGCACCACCACCGGGCCGCGGTCGGAGGGCGCCGCGCCCTTGCGATGGAGGAGGCAGCGGCAGCCGCCCGCCTCCACCGGGGTGACGGCGTTGTGGCAGACGTCGAGGAGGCGGCGCCCCTGCGCGTTGAGGGCCTCGAGCGCCCGGCGGGCGACGAGGTCGCGGTTGGCCCGGGCCCAGGCGACGGCGCCGTCATGCGCCGCCAGGTAGGCCGCCCCCTCCGGCGTCTCCGCCCGCAGGGGGGTCGCGCCGTGCCGCTCGGCATGGGCCCGCAGCACCGCCTCGCCGAGGCCGCGGCTGCCGGTATGGACGAGGAGCAGCGCCCGGCCCGGATCGAGGCCGATGCGGAGGGCGGCCTCCGGGTCGCGGATCTCGGCCACCGCCTGGACCTCCAGGAAGTGGTTGCCGTGCCCCACGGTGCCGAGCGACGCGTCGTGGGCGGTGGCCGCCAGCCCGCGCGCCGCGAGCCAGCCGGCGCTGTCGCCGTCCCAGGGACCGTCGAGCCCGTCGAGGCGGGCCGCGACTTTTCCGGGATCGGCGCGGCGCAGGGAGAGGCCGGTCTGCCACAGCGCCATGCCGCAGCCGATGTCGGACCCGACCAGGGCCGGCCGGATCAGGCCCTCCGACAGGAAGGCCGCGCCGACCGGGCCGTTCTTGCCGGGATGAAGGTCCGGCATGCCGACGGCCTCGCGCATGCCCGGCAGGGCGCCCGCCGCATCGAGCTGGCGCAGGGCCTCACCCTCGATCCAGGTCGAGGCGGAGGCGACCACGCGGACGCCCGGGGCGCGCGTGGTGATGATGGGATTGGCCATGAGAGGAGGATTTCCGCGCGGCCACGCGGCGGTGGCCCTCGGCAGGAGTCATCGTTCGCCGACGCGCCGCGTCAGCCGCAATGGGACGCTCGGTCGCCGCGCTCGCGGCGGGCCTCCGTCAATGCCCCGTCAGCGGACGGGGCGGGCATGGATGCATTCCATGGCGCGCCCTCCTGGTGGGTGGCCGCAGGGCGAGGTGCAAACCCGCCGGGCCGATCCCAAGTCGATGGCAAGTCCTTAGAGCAGGGTCTCGTCATCCGCAAGAATATTCTTGTGCAACAGCCTTCGGTTGCGCCAGTTCAGCCGGCCTCGCCCGGAGGGCCCGCGGCGGCGGAGATCCCGCCCGCGCGCGCTCCGGATCCCCGGAGCGGGCGGCGCCCTGCACGATCGATCGAGCGCGGCCCCGTGTTGCCTCGCCCGGGGGAGCCGAGGCGTCCTGCACCCGCGGGGCCGGGTGGTGCGGGACGGGCGGTCCCGGACGCGCCGACGGAACGAGGAGGGCCGACGGCGTCGTGCCGCGATCGTTCCCCCGGCGACCGGCGGCGTCGCTCCGGCCTCCTCTCCATTCGGATAGGTGCGCGCGAGGATCGGACGGGATATCTCCGTCGAGAGACACGATGCCCGCCCCGCGCTCGAAGTTTGCAAGACGTCGGCGCAGGATCGGGGCTTCTCGAGGCGACGTGATCCTTCCTGTGAAGAGATCAGGTGAGCGAGGCTTGAACGATGATCAAGGTCACGTGCACGGCGCTGGCGGTGACGATGGTGGTGGGGATCCCGCAGGTCCGGGCGCAGGACCTGACGGCCTGGTACAACAACCAGGTGGCGCAGCAGAACGCCTACTTCAACCAGATGCAGGCCGGGATGGTCCAGAGCAACCTGAACAACCCGCAGGTCATGGCGGCCTACCGGGCCGGCGCCTGCGGGCCGGGCCTGAGCCCGCAGCAATTCGCCTACAAGTGGGCGGCGACCGGCGGCTGCACCGTGCAGGGCATGCAGGCCTACATGAACAACCGCGACCAGAACGCGGCGCGCGACCAGGCTTCCTGGCAGGGCTACCAGCAGGCGCAGATGGCGCGCGCCCAGGCGATGCAGGCCCAGCAGCAGGGCTTCTCCGGCAACCAGTACCAGTCCGGCATGCAGCTCGGCGGCTGGCGCTACGGCTACGCGCCCAACGGCCAGGTGGTCTGGTACCGCTGAGGCCACGACGATCCGGGCCGCGAAGGGCGGCCCGGGTCGGGGGACATCCTGCGAATCCCGCGGGAGTGCCGATCGCCTCCATCATCCCTCTGGCGGGTGTTTCTCTGCCGGGCGGCTTGCGGACGGATCATCGGCGAGACGAATGGCGACGTCGCGACGCCGATGCTAGAGCAGCATCCGATCACATTGCGATCGGCCGCTGCTCTAGGTTTCTGATTCTGCCGCATTTTTGCGCGGCGAACCGGTGTCCACTTCGCCGGAAAATGCTCTAGACCCGCCGCCGCCTGAGCGGCTCGACACGCGATGCCTCGATCATCGAGCGGATACGGGCTGCCATCGTCTCGATGGCGAAGGGCTTGGTCATGACCGCCATACCCGGTGCGAGATGCCCATTCCCGAGCACGGCGTTCTCGGCGTAGCCCGTGATGAACAGCACCTGGAGCGCCGGCCGGGACACGCGCGCGGCATCGGCCATCTGGCGGCCGTTCATGCCGCCGGGCAGCCCGACATCGGTGACGAGAAGGTCGATGCGCACATCGGACTGAAGCACCTTCAGGCCTGCGGCGCTATCGCCCGCCTCGATGGCGGTGTAGCCGAGATCCTCGAGGATGTCGGTGACCAGCATGCGCACGGTCGGCTCGTCGTCCACCACCAGAACCGTCTCGCCTTGCTCGGAACGGGGAAGCGTCGCGGGTGGAGCACAGCCGTCTTCCTGATCGAGCGCGCCGTAGTGGCGCGGCAGGTAGATCGAGACCGTCGTGCCCTTGTCGACCTCCGAGTAGATCCGCACCTGTCCGCCGGATTGCTGGGCGAACCCGTAGATCATCGAGAGGCCGAGGCCCGTGCCTTCGCCGAGGGGCTTGGTGGTGAAGAACGGCTCGAACACCCGCTCGATCACGTCCGGCGGCATCCCCGTGCCGGTGTCGGTGACGCTCAGGGTCAGGTACTGCCCTGCCGGCATGTCCTGCTGACGGGCCGCCCGTTCGTCGAGCCACTTGTTGGCGGTCTCGATGGTGATGCGGCCGCCGTCCGGCATCGCATCGCGGGCGTTGATGCACAGGTTGAGCAGGGCGTTCTCGAGCTGGGACGGATCGACCAGGGCCGGCCAGGCGCCCGACGCCCCGACGACCTCGATGGTGACGTGCGGGCCGACCGTGCGCTGCACCAGCTCCTGCATCCCCAGGACCAGCCGGTTGGCGTCGGTGGGCCTGGGGGCGAGGGTCTGGCGCCGCGAGAAGGCCAGCAGGCGATGGGTCAGGGCCGCAGCACGCTTCGAGGCACCCTGAGCGGCCGCCATGTAGCGGTCGACGTCGTTGAGCCGCCCCTGGCTCATCCGCGTCTGCATCAACTCCAGCGAGCCCGAGATGCCGGCCAGCAGGTTGTTGAAGTCGTGCGCCAGGCCGCCGGTCAGCTGACCCACGGCCTCCATCTTCTGCGATTGCCGCAACGCCTCCTGCGCCGTCGCGAGTTCCGCCTCGCGAGCTTTCGCATGGCTGAGATCGCGCCCGACCGCGATGAAGTTGGCGCCATCCGGCTCCGGAGCGACAGTCCACTCGATGTGCTTCCAGGCGCCATCGCTGGTGCTGATGCGGTTCTCGAAGCGGGCGGCCTGGCCCGTCTCCGCCATGCGCCCGATCGCCTCGAGCGTAGGAGGCTCGTCATCGGGATGCATGAAGGTCGCGTAGCCCCGCGTGAGCAGCTCGCGTTCGGTCCAGCCGAGCACCCGCGTCCAGGCGGGACTGACCGCCGACATCATGCCGGTATAGTCGGCGCGCGCCAGCATGTCCTGGGAGAGGTTCCACAATCGATCGCGTTCCGCTGAGCGCGCCTCGACCTGAGCCTCCAGGGTTTCGTTCAGCTCGCGCAACCGCATCTCGCTCTCTTGCAAGGCCTGCTCGCCGCGAGCGCGCTCGACCGCGATCCGCGTGCGGTCCGCCACTTCCCTGATCAGGCTGAGGTCACCCTCGCTCCAGTTCCGCCTTTCACCATGGTTGACGAAGAATACCGCGACGAGCCTTCCCTGCTCGAGGACCGGCGCATTCACGAAGGCCCGGGTTCGCTTGCTCTCGAGGGCATCGGCGGCCGGGCCGGCGGTTCGCGTATCAGTGCGGACATCGCCGATGACGATGAGTTCGCCACGTTTCAGACTGTCGATGAACGAGCCGTACTCCCTTGGCGAGAGGACGCCTGCGAGTGTCTCCACTCCCGGCGCCGTCCAATCGCGCTCGACGTGAAGTGTCCCGGCCTCGTGATCGATGGCGGCGTAACCCACCCGGCTGTTACCCAGCGTGCGGCCGAGGATCTCGGCGGCGGCATACGCGATGTCGGCCGGGTTCTTCAGGTCGCGGACCGCCTGGGTCAGATCGACCAGCACGCCGCGGCGGATGTCCGCAGCCTTTCGCGCCGTGATCTCGAGCGCAGTCCCGGTGACGCGCAGGCAGCGCCCGGTCTCGTCGAACACGCCACGGCCCTTCGCCGCCACCCACCGCTCGTCACCGTCCTGCTTGCCGATCGTCCGATACTCGACATCGTAAAGGGCGCGCTGCTCCGGATCGGCCGCGGCCAAGTAAGCCGCCGTGGTTGCGGCGCGATCGTCGGGATGGAGTCCATCGTAGAAATCGTCCATGGTCACCGGGGTACCGGCGGAAATGCCGAACATGGACTTGGTGCGGGCCGACCAGGACAACCGGTCATTGATCACATCGACGTCCCAGAGGCCGACATCGGCATTGTCGACGGCGAGACGCAGGCGCTCCTCGCTGATCGCGAGCGCCGTCTGCTCCTCGGTCAGACGACGTTCGAGAACGACGCGGGCAGTCGTTTCGGGCGTGATGTTGAGGACCGCCGCGACGCTTCCGTCTTCGTCGCGCAGGGCAGAGAGCGAGTAGTTGAACCATGCGGTCTCCGTGCCGCCGCCTTCGAGCCGCGCCATGACGAAGGGAGCATCCTCGAAGTAGAGCGGCTCCCCTCCCGCCCGGACGCCGTCGAACTGGGGTCGAAGCTCTCTCCAGATCTCGGCCCAGACGCTGGAGCCGGGTTGCCCGAGGGCTGCAGGATGTTTGGCGGCCAGTATCCGACGGTAGGGATCATTGTATACGAGAGCGTAGCGCGGACCCGACCAGAGGCAGATCGGGAAAGGCGAGTCGAAAATCGACCGCGCGAGGGTCCGCAGCGCCGGTGACCAGCCTGTGGTCGGTCCGAGGGCGGTCGTCGACCAGTCGAGGTCTCGCGCAAGCGAACGGACCTCGCCGGGGCCGGCAAACAGCGCCGCGGCGTCGGCGTGCGCTTCGTTCCTGAAATTCGATGCGCTCTTGCTAGCCACGTCCACCCGCGCCACACTCTCGCTTGACAGCTACCTATAGGGCAGCCCGTCGTCACCGCCAGTCGCTACCACGTCTCCGTGTCGCGGCCGTGGCCGCGACACGGCCGGGTGACGCATTTCCGGAAGGCATGTTTGATCGCGCTGGTCACGAGACGGCATTGTCCCGGCAGTCGTGTGACTGCCATGATTTCCCGACATCGGCGCCGCGTCAGTGTTCGCGCGTCAAGCACGTCAGCTTGAACAAATCTCGGGAGCGCCAGGTTCTTGATCGGTTTCTTTGCAAATCCTCCCGAGCAGCCGGATGACTGCTCGGGAGATGAAAACAGGCGATCTTGCACGCCCCCGCCCGGCAACGGCGATTACTCAGCGGGAGCGGGTGCCGGTGCAGCAGCGCGTGCCTTCGTGCCGCGTCCGAGGATCAAGGTCATGATCGCACCTGATCCTGTCAGGCACACGAGGGGCAGCAGCGCGAGCGGGAAGCTCCCGGTCGTGTCCTTGATGTAGCCGAGCAGCCACGAGGCGACGCCGGTGCCGAGGTGCGACAGCGTGTTGATCGCCGCGATCCCTGCCGCCGCCGTACCGGCCGAGAGCCAGTCCGTCGCCATCGCCCAGAACGGTCCCTTGATCGCGTAGTTGCCCATCAGCACGAGGCTCAGGAGCAGCATCGTCACGGTGAGCGAGGATGTGAGGTTCGTGGCAAACAGACACAGGCATGTCGCCATCAGCGGCAGCGCGGTGCTCCATACCCGCTCCCCGGTCTTGTCCGCGCGCAAGCCCCAGAAGATCATGAACGCCGAGGCGATGCCGAACGGGATCATGTTGAGGAGGCCGGTCTCGAGGTTCGACAGGCCGAATGATTTCAGGATTTGGGGCTGCCAGAGCGAGAGGGCGTTGCTGGTCGCCGAGGAGCCCGAGTAGATCAGCGCCAGCGCCCACACGTACTTGTTCGTGAGCACCCGGGTCAACGGCAGGTGATGCGACACGGCCGTGGTGGCAGCGCGATCGGCAGCCAGGCGTTGTTCCAGCCACGCCTGCTCCTCAGGTGCAAGCCAGCGCGCTTCGGACGGTTTGCCCGGCAGCATGAACAGCGCGGCCAAGCCCAGGAGCACGGCGGGGATCGCCTCGATGATGAACAGCCACTGCCATCCGTGCAGCCCGCCGACACCCTCCATCTGAAGCAGTCCGGCTGAGAGCGGCGAACCGAGGAAGCTGGAGATCGGGATCGCGACCATGAACATCGCCACGATCCGGGCTCGGTACGCCTTCGGGAACCAGTAGGTCAGGTAGAGGATCACGCCGGGGAAGAAGCCGGCCTCGGCAGCACCGAGCAGGAACCGGCAGAGGTAGAAGCTGTATGGGCCGACCACGAAGGCCATCGCCATGCCGACCATGCCCCAGGTGATCATGATCCGCGCGATCCACAGCCGCGCGCCGACCTTCTCCATCGCGATGTTGCTCGGCACCTCGAACAGCACGTAGGCGACGAAGAACAGACCGCCGCCGATCCCGAACATCGCCTGGGACAGGCCGAGGTCCTTGTTCATCGTCAGCGCGGCGAAGCCCGCGTTCACCCGGTCGACGTAGGCGATGAAATAGCAGAGCACCAGAAATGGCACGAGTCTGAGGCCGACCTTCCTCATGGTGATGGCTTCGATGTCGGGCGCAAGCGGCACGGCTTCGACGGCGTTCATGAACGGTTCCTCCGGGGCGAGGTGGTTGATTACCTGCATACAGCGGCTGGGCGGCGATAGGAAATCTCTGCCGGAGGGGTGACGGTGCCGGGGCCCGGACATCTGAAACGGGCGGCAAAGGCGCGAGGCCGCCGCTCTCGGCTGGGGCCGTCGCCCAGGCGAAGCGGACCGGGAACCGTGCTGCGCAAGATGCGCGTGTGCAGTGCGGCGTGACGATGGCGTCGTCGCGCCGCGGCCCTCTCACGGCGTTTCCCCCCGACGGGGCCTCCCGGACAGGCGGCCTTTCGTGTGCGGCCCGTCTCGGGTTAGAACCTCCGCCTGCAAGCATCCGACGTTTCATCGCGAGCTACCGTGCAGGTCATCATGAAAAAAGACGAGGCTGCGGATCCGCTCAAGAGCGAGACACACGAGATCACCTCCAAGATCAACGCCGCCTACGAGAAGCTCGCGCTCAAGCTGCGCGCCAAGGCCGACAAGGCCAAGGAGCGTGCGGGGACGACGAAGGACGAAGCCAAGCGGGCGATCCATCGGCGGCGCTTCGAGCTCTATGGTGACGCCGCGCACGACATCGAGGAGCGCCTCGCCCTGCGCCGCGCGCCGTCGGACGGCTCCGACGATTGACGGCCTTCCGCTTTCCATCGGCACGGCGTGTGCTAGTTCCTACCCCGTCGCGCGGGCTTTCGCCCCCGTGATCCTGGTGCGGCAGACAGGTCGGGGACGCGGCCGCAGCATCTCGGCTGGGTCCCGGTCGGCCGGGCTCACCGCGCGCCTGAGAGGATGGCCATGACGCCCGTCAATCGCTGCCTGCGACGCCTCGACCACGCCTCG
>NZ_QOWC01000071.1 GCF_003574465.1 Methylobacterium crusticola | reverse complement strand
CTCGCGGCCGAGCGCGCCGGCACGGCCGACCTCGCCGTCGCGCCGGGCGGCGCGGCCTGCACCGTCGCGGCGCCCTGTCGAGGCCGCGCGGCGTCCCCGGGCGGGACGGCGCCCCGCCCGGCCCGGGCTCTCAGTGGTTGTCCCGCGGGACGCCCTTCTCCTGCGCGATGCGCTGGAACACCTCGGAGCCCTTGAGGGTCATGCCGTCGGCGAGCTGCTCGACCATCGCCCGCTGGATCGCCTGCCAGGGCGTCTGGCTCGCCGGATAGGCGTAGCCGCCCCGGGCCGCGAGGTCGTCGCGCCGCCGCTGCAACTCCTCGTCGGAGAGGAGGATGTCCGCCTTGCGCCGGTTGAGGTCGATGCGGACGCGGTCGCCGTTCTGGAGCAGGGCGAGGCCGCCCCCGGCCGCCGCCTCCGGCGAGGCGTTGAGGATCGAGGGCGTGCCCGAGGTGCCGGACTGGCGCCCGTCGCCGATGCAGGGCAGCGAGAGCACGCCCTGGCGGATCAGGGCGCCGGGGGGCTGCATGTTCACCACCTCGGCGGCGCCCGGATAGCCGATCGGGCCGGCCCCGCGCATGATCAGGATCGTGCGCGAGTCGATGTCGAGGGCGGGGTCGTCGATGCGGTGGTGGTAATCCTCCGGCCCGTCGAACACCACGACCCGGCCCTCGAAGGCGTAGGGATCGTCGGGGTCGGCGAGGTAGCGGTCGTAGAACTCGCGGCTGATGACGCTCGTCTTCATGATCGCCGAGTCGAACAGCGTGCCCTTGAGGTTGAGGAAGCCGGCGCGCTCGCGCAGGGGCTCGCCGTAGGGCTTGATGACGTCCCGGTCCCAGGTCTTGGCCCCGGTGCAGTTCTCGCCCAGCGTGCGGCCGTTGCAGGTCAGGGCGTTCTCGTGGAGCTTGCCCGCCTCGATCAGCTCGGCCATCACGGCCGGCAGGCCGCCCGCGCGGTAGTACTCCTCGCCGAGGTAGTGCCCGGCGGGCTGCATGTTGACGAGGAGCGGCACGTCGTAGCCGACGCGCTCCCAGTCGTCGCAGGTCAGGGGCACGCCCATCAGCTTGGCGATGGCGTTGATGTGGATCGGCGCGTTGGTGGAGCCGCCGATGGCGGTGTTCGCCACGATGGCGTTCTCGAACGCCTCGCGGGTGAGGATGTCGGAGGGCTTGAGGTCCTCCCAGACCATCTCGACGATGCGCTGGCCGCTGGCGTAGGAGGCCTGTCCGCGCTCGCGGTAGGGCGCCGGGATCGCGGACGAGCCCGGCAGCGCCATGCCGAGCGCCTCCGCGAGGGCGTTCATGGTCGAGGCGGTGCCCATCGTGTTGCAGTGGCCCGTGGAGGGCGCCGAGGAGGCCACGATGTCGAGGAACTGCTGGTAGTCGATGTCGCCGGCCGCGTGGCGCTCGCGCGCCTTCCAGACCACGGTGCCCGAGCCGGTGCGCTCGCCGCGGCTCCAGCCGTTGAGCATCGGGCCGACGTTGAGGGCGATGGCCGGGATGTTCACCGTGGCGGCGGCCATCAGGCAGGCCGGCATCGTCTTGTCGCAGCCGGTGAGCAGCACCACGCCGTCGAGGGGGTAGCCGTACAGCACTTCGACCAGGGACAGGTAGGCGAGGTTGCGGTCGAGGGAGGCGGTGGGCCGCTTGCCCGTCTCCTGGATCGGGTGGCAGGGGAACTCGAAGGCGACGCCGCCGGCCGCCGTGATGCCCTCGCGCACCCGCTTGGCGAGCTCGAGGTGGTGGCGGTTGCAGGGCGAGAGGTCGGACCCTGTCTGGGCGATGCCGATCAGCGGCTTGCCGCCCTGCAGCTCGGCCAGGGTCAGGCCGTAGTTCAGGTAGCGCTCGAGGTAGAGGGCGGTCATGCCCGGATTGTCGGGGTTGTCGAACCAGAGCCGCGAGCGCAGGCGGCTGGCATCGATCCGTTGACGAGGCGTCTGGGCCATGCGGACTTCCCTTCCCAAAGCATCGCCCCGCGAGGCGTCCGCCAGGCGCGGAACGAGGCGCGATCCCTGGAGCCCGGGCGGCGCCGCGCAGGGGACATCCCCGCGCGGCCCGGCCCGGGTCCCTTCTTGTCGAGAACCGTTCTGACGAACCTATGGACCCGGCCGGTGCAGGAAGGCAACACCGGCCGGCGCATGGCCGGGCCCGTCGGGACCGCAGCGTCGCAGGGCGAAGAAATCTGCGGCCGCGGGTGTCCCCAGGGCCGCGCCGCGGTGCTATGAGGCCGCTCGCCATCTCTGCCGGGGAGCCCGTTCGATGAGCCAAGAGACGCCGACCAACCCGCTCGTTCCGATCGCCATCGTGGTGTCGATCCCGGTGCTCGTCTGCCTGATCATCATGCTGACCGACGCCGGCATCGAGCGCTCGCTGCTCTGGTCGGCGATCAAGGTCGGCGTCGTGCTCACGCTGATCGGCGGAGCCCTGTCCTTCGGCGCGAGCCGGCTCGCGGCCCGCAACTCGCAGCACTGAGCGGGACCGCGCGGCGAACGTCGAGGATCTGAGGCATGCCGACCGTCGTCCCGGCCTTCTCGCGCATCGGGGAGGAGAACGCGTTCGCGGTTCTGGCCCGCGCCACGGCGCTGGCAGAGAGCGGGCGCGACGTGATCAACCTCGGCATCGGCCAGCCCGACATGCCGACGCCGCCCCACGTCGTCGAGGCGGCGGTCAAGGCCCTGCGCGACGGGCACCACGGCTACACCCCGGCCGTCGGCATCCTGCCGCTGCGGGAGGCCGTGGCCCGGGACCTCGACCGGCGCCTCGGCGTCGCGGTCCCGCCCGACCAGGTGCTGATCGTGCCCGGCGGCAAGGTCACCATGTTCGTGGCGATCCTGATGTTCGGCGAGCCGGGCGCCGAGATCCTCTACCCCGACCCGGGCTTCCCGATCTACCGCTCGATGATCGAGTTCACCGGCGCGACGCCCGTGCCGGTGCCGATCCGCGAGGAGAACGGCTTCGCGTTCTCGGCCGAGGAGACGCTGGCGCTGATCACGCCGCGCACCCGGCTGCTGATCCTGAACTCGCCCGCCAACCCGACCGGCGGCGTGACGCCGCGGGCCGAGATCGACGCGCTGGTGGCCGGGCTCGCGCGCCACCCCGGCGTCGCGATCCTGTCCGACGAGATCTACGGGACCATGACGTACGACGGCGAGCGCCACCACACGCTGCTCGCCTACCCGGAGATCCGCGACCGGCTGATCTACCTCGACGGCGCCTCGAAGACCTACGCGATGACGGGCTGGCGCCTCGGCTGGTCGGTCTGGCCCGCGCCGCTCTACGACGCCGCCCGCAAGCTCGCGGTGAACTCGTTCTCCTGCGTCAACGCGGCGACGCAATGGGCCGGCATCGCCGCCCTCGACGGGCCGCAGGACTGCGTCGCCGCCATGATGGCGGAGTTCGACCGGCGCCGCCTGCTCGTCGTGGAGGGCCTGAACCGGCTGCCCGGCGTGTCGTGCATCACCCCGAAGGGCGCCTTCTACGCCTTCCCGAACATCGCCGGGACGGGCTGGAAGGCGAAGCCGCTCGCCTCCGCGCTCCTGGAGGAGGCGGGCGTCGCGACCATCGGGGGACCGGATTTCGGCATCCACGGCGAGGGCTACCTGCGCCTGTCCTACGCCAACTCGGCCGGGAACATCGCCCGCGCCCTCGAGCGCATCGGCGGGTTCCTGGAGACCCGCCGGCGCTGAGGCGCGCAACCGCCCACGGCCGAGGCCGGGGCCCGCGCCCGGCGACGCTGCGGAGGGGGCCGCCGCGACGCCGGGATGCGCGTGGCCCTACAGCACCGCGTAGATGTCGTAGAGCGGCCCGGTCGGGGGCCGCTGCCCCACGCCGACCGCGAGGGTGTGGTTGAGCCAGGCGAGATCGGGCGCGCTCGTCTCGAAGCGCACGGCGACGCGGAAGTAGTACGCGGCCGGGTCCACCGCCTCGCCGCGCCCGAGGCGCTCCAGCACCTCGGGCGGCCCGGCCCGCAGGCCGGTGTACTGGCAGTAGATCAGCCCGCCCCCGGACGCCCGCAGGGTCAGGCGCACGTCGAGATGCGTCGTGCCGTCGGGCTCCACGCGCAGCCAGTCGCCCCCGCCGCCCGCCGCCACCTCGCCGCTCAGGCGCGGGCCCTCGAAGGTGCCGCCGGTGACCGGGACGACGCGCAGCGCGCCGCTGCGCGTCGGGCCGATCGCCTGGGGGGCGCCGACCGACAGGCCGAGGCGGAACAGGAACTCGGTGTTGAGCGGAAGGGGTGCGTCCATGGCGGCTCTCCGTACCGTCCGGCACGGCCGGACCGCGCCCATAAACGCCGGCGCGCGGGCCGGTGCAATCCGGGCCGGCGCGGGCCGCCGCTGGCGCGACCGGTTCGGGGGAAGCGCCCTAGCGGCCCAGCGCCCCGTCCGCCACCGCCTTCCCGGCCGCCCCGAGGTCCGGCGGGTCGATGCGCCGGTAGCGCGCCTGCACGAGGCCGAAGGTCCCGAACGCCGCGAGGCCCGCGGCCGTGAGGGCGAGCAGCACCCAGCCGTAGGGCTGCCCGCGCAGGGCCTGCAGGGCGCCGCCGAGCCCCTTGACGTCGCTCGACCGGCTCTCGAGCGCCGCGGCGACCAGGAACCCGCCGATGATCCAGAAGGTAACGCCGCGGGCGGCGTAGCCGAAGCGGCCGACCTGCACCGCCCAGGGGCGGGCGTCGACCGGCAGCGCCAGGAGCCGGGTCACGTCGCCCCGCCAGCCCTTGAGCACGAAGGCGGCCCCGGCCGCGACCACGCCGAGACCGACGGCGCCGACGAGCCACTGCCCGAAGGGCTGCTGGAGCAGCCACGCGGTCCAGTCGCGGGCGCCCTGGTCCTCCGCGCCGCCGCCGCGGCCGCGGCCGAGCGCCACCCCCAGCAGGGAGACGCCGAGGGAGCCGTAGAGGCCGCCGCCGAGGAGGTGGCCCGCCCGCGTGGCGAGGCCCTTGGGGGAGCGGCCGTGGCCGTCCGCGTCGCTCAAAGCCTCCACCACCCGCCAGAGCGCGAAGGCCGCGAGCCCGAGGGCGACCGCGGCGAGGAGGGCGCGGCCGAAGGGCCGCTCGAGCAGGACCAGGAGGGCGCTGCGGCTGCCGCCGGCCTGCCCGCCGGCGCCGAAGGCCGCCAGCAGCGCGAGGCCGCCGACGAGGCAGTAGGTGAAGCCGCGCGCGCCGTAGCCGAGACGGGCCAGGATCTCGAGGGCGTGCCGTCCGGCCGGGCGCATCGGCAAGGCCGGTCAGGCGGCCAGGCCCGACTCGACGCGGGCGACCGCGTCGTCGTCGAGATCGAGGGCCTCGGCCAGCATGCGCAGGAAGGTGCGCTCCTGCATGGTGTCGGGGTCGATGGCGAGGCGGGCCGCCGCGTAGACCAGGGCGGCCTTCTCGGGATCCTGCACACGGTCGGCGATCTCGTCGATGGAGGCGGGATCCTCGAGCTCGCGGGCGATCCATTGCCGCGCCGCGACGTCGAGCCCGGACTCGGCGACGGCCGCGTCGAGGCGCCCGCGCTCGCGGGCGTCGATCACGCCGTCCGCCGCGGTCGCCGCCACCATGACGCGCAGGAACAGGGTGGCGTCGTCGTCGCTGACGGCGGCGGCGGCGGGGGCCTGCCCGCCGGCCTCGGCGGCCGGCCCGCGCTGGAGCGCCCGCAGCCCGAGCCCCGCGATCAGCGCCAGGCCGCCGAGGGCCGCCGAGGCCACGAGCCCGCCGTGGCGGCCCCGCACCAGCGCATCCACCACCTGCTTCATGTCGGCCATCCCGCCCTCCCGTGCGCGCACCGGCCCGGGGCGCGGATCCCCGCCTCCCCGGAACGCCGGCCCGGATCGGACGCCCGCCGGACCGGACCGGGATCCGGTCCTGCGCGGCGGGCGGCGTCACCGGACCCTTCGGGCCGACAACGGCCGTCCGCGGTTCCGGTTCGCCGCCCCCGGCTTGCGCCGCCGCGGCGGCTCCCGCATCCTGCCCGGATGCTGCTCCGGCTGGCCTCGTCCGCGCGCGCGCTCGCGCTCGCGATCATTCTCGTGTTCCTGGCGCCCCTCGCCGCCCACGCCCTCTGGTGGTGGAGCCGCGAGGACGCGGCCCCCGACTGGTCGACCGCCGACTGGTCGAGCGCCCGCCTGCTGCCGGCCGCCGCCGCGGCGCCGGAGGCCAAGGTGCGGATCTACGCCGCCCGCGTCGGGCGCTGGCGGGGCATCTTCGCCCACCACACCTGGATCGTCGTCAAGGCCGCCGGCGCCCCGCGCTACACGCGCTACGACGTGGTCGGCTGGGGCGCCCCCGTGCGCACCGACGCCTACGCGGCCGACGCGCGCTGGTTCGGCAACCCGCCCCAGGTGGTGCTGGCCCTCGACGGCGAGGCGGCGGAGCGGGCGGTCCCGCGGATCCGCGCCGCCGTGGACGCCTATCCCTACCGGGCCCGCGGCAGCTACAGCGCCTGGCCGGGGCCGAACTCGAACACGTTCGTGGCGCACGTCCTGCGGGCGGTGCCCGACCTCGGCGTCGCCCTGCCGCCGACGGCGCTGGGCAAGGACTTCTCCGACCGGGTGATCGCCCCGACGCCAAGCCGCACCGGCGTGCAGCTCTCCCTCGGGGGCTATCTCGGCCTCACCCTGGGCTGGGTCGAGGGCGTCGAGGTCAACCTGCTCGGCGCCGTCGCGGGGCTCGACCTGCGCCGTCCGGCCCTGAAGGTCCCGGGCTGGGGCCGCATCGGCATGGCGCCCGCCGGCGCGACCGGGACGCTGATCGCCCCGGCGCCGAGCACCTGAGCGGCGGCCCGCGCCAATGATCCGCGGCCGCGGCCCGCGGCCATGGTCCGCGGCGGCGGCCCGCTACGGCTCCGCGCAGGCGCCCGCCTCGCCCCGCGCCACCTGCGGGTAGGCGCAGACCGGGCGCGACCACAGCGGGGCGCCGGCCGCGTCGCGCTTCGTCGCCACGAGCGCGTCCGGGGCCTGGCCCGCCTCCACCCAGCGCTCGAGGGCGGTGAGCGGGTCGATGCCGGTGTCGGCGATGCCCGGGCCGTCGGTGCCGATGCCGCAATGGTCCATGCCCGGCACCAGGAACAGGCGCGCGGTGTCGCGCAGGGCCCCGAGCCCGCCGGCGCCCTTGGCCAGGGCCTCGTAGAACGCCACCGTCAGGAAGGGCGTCACCAGCGGGTCGCTCCAGCCGTGATAGAGGAGGAGCTTGCCGCCGGCGCTGCGGAAGCCCGCGAGGTCGGCGGCCGGGCGCACCGCCCCGCTCGCCGGGTCGAAGGTGGCGGCGTTGTAGACCTGCGCCTGCGACGCCAGGCGGGCCGGGTCGGCCTCGAAATCGTAGTCCGTGACCCGGTAGGCCGGCCCGGGCGAGGGCTGGAACGCCATGTAGCGCAGGAAGTCGCCGGCGAAGAGCGGCAGGATCGGCGGAGCGTTGCCGAGGCCCGTGAGCCAGCGCGGCCAGTGCGGCTCCGAGCCGAGCGGGATGCCGCCCGGGTAGAGCCGGCGGCCCGCGGCGTCGGTGGGGCCGGCATACCACTTCTCGAGGACGCCGATTTCGGCCTCGCTCAGGCACTCGGCGCCGGGGGCGCCGGTGCAGCGGAGCGAGGCGGGCTTGAAGCCGCACTGGCGCGGGTCCCCGATCAGCCCCGTCCTGCGGCCGTCCTCGCCCCCGCAGGCCTCCGCCACGGCGTCGGCGACGAGCTTCACCTTCGAGCCCGGGAAGACGGCGGCGCCGTCCGGCCCGGTATTGGCCTTCGTCACCCACGCGAAGGCGGTGGCGACGAGCCCCGTGTAGTCCAGGGCCGGCGCGCCGCTGATGATCCCGTCGAAATCCTTGGGGTACCTGAGGGCCTCCATGGCGGCCATGCGGCCCCCGGTCGAGCAGCCGGCGAAGTAGGATTTCTGCTGGTCGCGCCCGTAGAAGGCCCGGATCAGGACCTTGGAGGCCCGGGCGGTCTCGGTGACGGCGCGCTGGCCCCAGTCCATCCGGGCGACGAGGTCGGACGCGGCCCAGCGCCCGTCGGCGGAGCCGGTGCCCCAGTGGCCCGAATCCATGGTCGAGACCGCGTAGCCGCGGCGCAGGCCGTGGTTCATCGCGTTCGTGAACCCCGGCGCGTCCGAGGCGAGCGTGCCGCAGAAGCCGCCGCAGCCGGTCTCGTAGAACTTGCCGTTCCAGCCCGCGAGCGGCAGGCGGACCTCGAAGTTGACCGCGGGCCGGACGTAGCCGAGCACCCGGCAATGGGCCGGCAGGTCCCCGGCCGCCGGCACCTCGACGGCCGACAGGAGGTTGACCGCCTCGATCTTCAGGCCGGCGAGGCCGCCGCACTCGGCCGCCCGGGCGGGCGCGGCGGCGAGCGCGCCCCCGAGGCAGGCCGCCATGGAGAAGAGCCGGATCGTCCCTCGCACCGTCGAATCCTCCCGGGCCCCGCGCCCGCCGAGCTTAGGAGCGGGGCGCCGGGCTGTCGACAGGATCGGCTTGCCTAAGCCGGCCCGGCATGCGCTACACCCCTGCCCGGGGGACGGGGCGGGCTGACAGCAGAGGGAGGCGGCGGCATGGCGGGCGCGGACCGGCAGGACTTGGAGGATTTCGGCGCCTACGACTACGTGGTGGTCGGGGCGGGCTCGGCCGGCTGCGTGCTGGCCAACCGCCTGTCGGCCGATCCGCGCCGCACGGTCCTGGTGCTGGAGGCGGGCGGGCGCGACAACTGGATCTGGTTCCACATCCCGGCCGGCTACCTGTTCGCGATCGGCAACAAGCGCGCCGACTGGCTGTTCACCACGGAGGCCGAGGCGGGGCTGAACGGGCGCCAGCTCGCCTACCCGCGCGGCAAGGTGATCGGCGGCTCGTCGGCCATCAACGCCATGATCTACATGCGCGGCCAGGCGGCCGACTACGACGGCTGGCGCCAGCTCGGCCTCGAGGGCTGGGCCTGGGACGACGTGCTGCCCTACTTCCTCAAGCACGAGGACCACATCGCGCCGCCCAACGCCTTCCACCGCGCCGGCGGCGAGTGGCGCGTCGAGCCGCCGCGCATCCGCTGGGCGATCCTCGACGCCATCCGGGACGCCGCCGAGGCGGCGGGCATCCGCAAGATCCCGGACTTCAACACCGGCGACAACGAGGGCTCGTCCTACTTCCAGGTCAACCAGCGCCGGGGCCGGCGCTGGAGCGCGGCCCGGGGCTTCCTCAAGCCGGCCCTCGCGCGGCCGAACCTGCGGCTCGAGACCGGGATCCACGTCGAGCGGGTGCTGATCGAGGAGGGCCGGGCGGCCGGCGTGGTGTTCGCGCGCGGGGGAAAGCGCTTCCTCGCCCGGGCGCGGGCCGAGGTGCTGCTCTCGGCCGGCGCCGTCGCCTCGCCGAAGCTCCTCGAACTGTCGGGCATCGGCGACGGCGAGCGGCTGCGGGCCCTCGGCGTCCCGGTCGCCCACCACCTGCCCGGCGTCGGCGAGAACCTCCAGGACCACCTGCAGGTCCGGCCCGTCTACAAGGTCACGGGCGTGCCGACCCTCAACCTCACCTACGCCAACCTCCTCAGGCGGGGCTGGATGGGGGTGGAGTACGCCCTCTTCCGCACCGGCCCGCTCACCATGGCGCCGAGCCAGGTCGGGGTCTTCACCCGGTCCTCGCCCGACTACGACACCGCCAACCTCGAGTACCACTTCCAGCCCCTCTCCCTCGACAAGTGGGGCGAGGGCCTGCACCCGTTCGGGGCCTTCACGGCGAGCGTCTGCAACCTGCGCCCGTCGAGCCGCGGCAGCGTGCACGCGGCGAGCCCCGATCCGGCCGCCCCGCCGGCGATCCGGCCGAACTATCTCGCGACCGAGGAGGACCGCCGCGTCGCCGTCGACGCCCTCAAGCTCACCCGGCGCATCGTCGCGCAGGCCCCCCTCGCGCGCTACCGGCCCGAGGAGCACCTGCCCGGGCCCGGCATCGTCGGCGACGCCGACCTGCTCAAGGCGGCGGGCGACCTCGGCACCACCATCTTCCACCCGGTCGGCACCGCCCGGATGGGGCCCGACCACGAGACCGGGGCGGTGCTCGACGCCCGCCTGCGGGTGCGCGGGGTCGGCGGCCTGCGGGTGGTCGACGCCTCGGCGATGCCGCGCATCACCTCGGGCAACACCAACTCGCCGACCATCATGCTGGCCGAGAAGGGGGCGGCGATGATCCTGGAGGATGCGGCGGGCTGACGCCCCTCAGGGGCGCGGGCCGGCGCCGCCCCGGGGGCGCGGGCCGGCGCCGCCGCAATGCCACGCTGTCGCAGCCCGGCGCCACCTTTCCCGCGCGCCCCGCCGCGCCAGATACGGTAGCGTCGTTCTCGAGGGGCGGACGTTGAGCGAGGTGAGAGCGGCGTGCGCAGGCTGATTCCCGCCCCCGGCCGCGCCGCCGGGGCGCCTCCCGGGCCTTGAGCCGTGCGGCAGCTCTTCGCGCCCGGCGCCGACGCGCTCTTCCGCCTCGCGCTCCTCACCGCCGCGGCCTGCCTCGCGGCCCTGCCGGTGGTGGGCGCGGGGCTGATGCGCTCCTCCTACGTCACCGGGGTCGGGGTGGCGCCGGCCCAGCCGGTGCCCTTCAGCCACAAGCACCATTCGGGCGAGCTCGCGATCGACTGCCGCTACTGCCACACCAGCGTGGAGACGCAGGCCACGGCCGGCATCCCGCCGACCCACACCTGCATGACCTGCCACGGCCAGATCTGGTCCGGCTCCGACATGCTGGCGCCGGTGCGCGCGAGCTACGCCCGGGACGAGCCCCTGCACTGGACCCGCCTGAACAAGCTGCCGGGCTACGTCTACTACAACCACGCCGTCCACGTGCAGAACGGCATCGGCTGCTCGACCTGCCACGGCAACGTCACCGAGATGCAGCTGACCTACCGGGCCAACGCCTTCGAGATGAGCTTCTGCCTCGACTGCCACCGCAATCCCGAGAAGTACGTGCGGCCGAAGGACGAGATCCTGACCATGACCTGGAGCCCGCCGGCGAACCAGGCCGAGATCGGGCCTGAACTGGTGCGCCAGTACCACATCCGGGGCGGCGAGAGGCTGACCGAATGCGCGATCTGCCACCGATGACGGGCGGCCACGAGATCGGCGACCTGCGCGCCCGCCTCGCCGCCGGCGACGGGCCGGCATTCTGGCGCAGCCTCGACGCCGTGGCGGATTCGCCCGCGTTCCGGGCCTTCCTCGAGGCCGAGTACCCGGCCGCCGCGCGGCTCGCCGCCGCGCCCGACCGGCGCGGCTTCCTGAGGGCGATGGCGGCCTCCCTGGCGATGAGCGGGCTCGCCGCCTGCGGCCAGCCCGACGGGCGCACCGAGGAGGTGCCCTACGTCCGCCAGCCCGAGCGGATCGTGCCGGGCACCGCCCTGTCCTACGCCTCGGCCGCCCTCGTCGACGGCTTCGCCAACGGCGTGCTGGTCACGACCCGCAACGGCCGCCCCCTCAAGATCGAGGGCAATCCCGCGCATCCCTGGAGCCGCGGCGGCACCGACGTGTTCGCTCAGGCCTCGGTGCTCGGGCTCTACGACCCGTTCCGGCTCCAGGCCCCGCACTACCTCGGCCGGCCGAGCGCCTGGCAGGCCTTCCGGGCCGCCATGACGGGCCGCTTCGCGGCCCTGCGGGCGACCGACGGCGGCCGGGGCCTGCACCTCGTCACCGGCCCGGTCACCTCGCCCTCCCTCGCCGCGCAGATCGCCGCCATGCGCCGGGACTTCCCGGCCATGCGCTGGCACGTCGCGGCCCCGGCCGGCCGCGAGGCGCTCTACGAGGGCGCGCGCGAAGCCTACGGCCGGCCCCTCGAGACCCGCTGGCGCCTGGGCGAGGCCCGCACCATCGTGTCCCTCGACGGCGACCTCCTCGATGCCGGCCCGGGGCAGGTCGGGCAGTCGCGCGACTGGATCGAGGCGCGCCGCGCCGCCGCGGCGGCCGGCCGGCTCCTGAGCCTGCACCATGCCGGGCCGACCCCGAGCCTCACCGGCGCCAAGGCGGACGCCCCCCTGGCGGTCGGCAGCGACGCCCTGGCGCAGATCGCCCGCGACCTCCTGGCCGAGGCGGGGGGCGGGACCGCGGAGGTCCGCGACGGCCCGGTCGCGGCCTGGCGCCGCCGCGCCTTCGCGGCCCTGAACGGGGCCCGCGGCGCCGGCGTCGTGCTGGCGGGCGCCCACGCCGCGCCGGCGCTGCTGGCGCAGGTCCACCGCCTCAACGCGGCGCTCGGCAACACCGGCCGGTGCGTGTTCCACACCGCCCCGGTGCCGGCGCAGGAGGCCGAGCCGCTCGCCGCCCTGGTCGAGGCCATGGCCCGCGGCGCGGCGCGGGCCGTGGTGATGCTCGACGTCAACCCGGTCTACGACGCGCCCGGCGACCTCGGCTTCACGGAGGCGCTGGCGCGCGTGCCCCTGAAGATCCACGCCGGCCTCTACCGCGACGAGACCGCCGCCCATTGCGACTGGACCCTGCCGCTCGCCCACCCGCTCGAATCCTGGGGCGACGCCCGCGCCCTCGACGGCACCGTGACGCTGATCCAGCCGACCGTGGCGCCGCTCTACGACGGGCGCACGGTCCCGGAGATCCTCTCGATCCTGACCGACGCCGAGGCCCGGGACGGCCGCGGCCTCCTCGACGCCCACTGGCGCCGGCCCGGCGAGGACGAGGCCGCCGCCCGGGCCCGGCTCGAGGAGGCCCTGCGCGCCGGCTTCCTGCCCGGAACGGCGCTGCCGGAGGAGAGCGTCGCGGCGCCGGCGCCCGCGGCGGCGCGCCCGGCGGCGGGCGCCCCGGCCCCGTCGAGCGGGCCCGCGCGCCGGGTCGAGGTGCTGTTCCGGCCCGACCCCACGATCTGGGACGGGAGCCTCTCCGACCTCGCCTGGCTCCAGGAGCTGCCCAAGCCCCTGACCAAGGTGGTCTGGGGCAACGTCGTGGCGGTGAGCCCGCGCCTGGCCGAGCGCGAGGAGCTGGAGCAGGGCGACGTGGTGACCCTCGAGGCCGGGGGGCGGCGCCTCGAGGGGCCGGTCTGGATCCTGCCGGGGCAGGCCGACGACGCCGTGACGGTGACCCTCGGCTACGGCCGCCGGGCGCCGGGGCTCCTGGCGGACGGTCTCGGCTACGACGCCTACGGGCTGCGGGCCGCCGCCTCGCCCTGGCGCCTCGCCGACGCGACGCTCGCCCGGACGGGGCGGCGCCAGCCCCCGGTGACGACCCAGGACCACGGCACCATGGAGGGGCACGACCTCGTGCGGGTGCGGGCGCTCGGCGCCCCCGCGGCGCCGAGCGCCCCCCTCCCCTCGCTCTACCCGCCGGCGCCGGCCTCGGCCGAGGGGCGCCACGGGGGAGAGCGCGCCTGGGGCATGGTGATCGACCTCGACGCCTGCATCGGCTGCAACGCCTGCGTCACCGCCTGCCAGTCCGAGAACAACATCCCGGTGGTGGGCCGGGAGGAGGTGGCGCGCGGGCGCTGGCTGCACTGGCTGCGGATCGACCGCTACTACGAGGGCGGGCTCGACCAGCCGGCGACGCACTTCATGCCGGTGCCCTGCATGCATTGCGAGCAGGCGCCCTGCGAGGTGGGCTGCCCCGTCGAGGCGACCCTGCACGACCGCGAGGGGCTGAACCTCATGGTCTACAACCGCTGCGTCGGGACCCGGGCCTGCTCGAGCTACTGCCCCTACAAGGTGCGGCGCTTCAACTACCTCGACTACGCGGGCGACATGGCCCCGGTGCAGCAGCAGCAGCGCAACCCCGAGGTGACGGTCCGGGCCCGGGGCGTGATGGAGAAGTGCACCTACTGCGTCCAGCGCATCGCCGCGGCCCGGATCGACGCCACCAAGGCCGACCACGCGCCGATCCCCGACGGCGCGGTCGAGACCGCCTGCCAGGGCGCCTGCCCGACCCGCGCCATCACGTTCGGCGACCTGCGCGACCCCGCGAGCCAGGTCGCCGCCGCGGCGGCCGACCCCCGCAACTACGCGCTCCTCGGCGCGCTCAACACCCGGCCGCGCACCACCTACCTGGCGCGGCTGGCCGCCGGCGGGACGGGCGCCGGGCCGGAGGGCGAGCCGTGAGCGGGACCGTGACGCCCCTGCCGGCCCGCCCCGGCCTCCTCGCCGCCCAGGCGGATTTCGCCTCGATCGGGCGCGCGGTCGCGGGGGGCCCGGACCGCACCCGCGCGCGGCCCTGGTGGATCGCCTTCGCGGGCGCCTGCGGCCTCCTCGCGGTCTTCGCCGCCGCCCTGTTCTGGCTGCTCCTCAACGGCGTCGGCGTCTGGGACAACAACAACCCGGTCGTCTGGGCCCTCGACATCGTCGCCTACGACTGGTGGATCGGCATCGCCTGCGGGGCGCTCCTCGTCTCGACGACGCTCCGGCTCACGGGCGCTCCCTGGCGCTCGGCCATCGACCGGGTCGCCGAGACCGCGACCGTGCTGGCGGCCGCCGCGGCGGCGCTCTACCCGATCATCCATCTCGGGCGGCCCTGGGTGTTCTACTGGACGCTGCCCTACCCCAACACCCTGGCGCTGTGGCCGCAATTCCGCTCGCCCCTCGTCTGGGACGCCGTCGACATCGTGAGCTTCCTCGGGCTGGCCTCGAGCATCTGGTACCTCGGGCTCCTGCCCGACCTCGCGGCCCTGCGCGACCGCGCCTTCGAGGCGGCCCTCGCCGAGCTGCGCGCCGCCGACGCGGGCCGGGGCCGGCGCCGGCGCACCACGCTCCTGCGGGCGCAGGCCTACGGCATCCTGGCCCTCGGCTGGCGGGGGGCGGTGGTGCACTGGGAGCGCTGGCTGCTGGCGACGCGCACCCTCGCGGTCCTCGGGCTGATCCTGGTGGTCTCGCTCCAGACCGGCGCCTCGGTGATGCTCGCCGGCTCGGTCCTGCCGGGGTGGCACGACACGCTCCTGCCGGTGACCTTCCTGATCGGGTCGCTCCTCTCGGGCGTCGGCGTCACGGCGGCCCTGACCGTGCTGGTGCGCCGGGCGCTCGCCCTCGAGGCCCTCATCACCGAGCGCCACCTCGCCGCGCTCGGGCGCCTGATGCTCGTGCTCGGGCTCGCCTCCGCGTACTGCTACGCGACCGAGATCTTCGCCAGCCTGCTCCACGGCGACGCCTTCGACCGGGCCGTCGTCGTGCGGCGGCTCGCGGGCGCGCACGCCTGGGCGTTCTGGACCATCGTCGCCTGCGCGCTGCTGCCGGTGCAGCTGTTCTGGCTGCGCGCCGCGCGCCGCTCCGGCCCCGCCGTGGCGCTCGTCGGGATCCTGGTCGCGGTCGGGAGCTTCGCCGACCACTTCATGCTGCTGATCGTGACGCTCAGCCACGATTTCCTGCCCTCCTCGGCCCATTCCTACGCCGCCGGGGCCTGGGGCGTCGCCACCTTGGCGGGCTCGGTCGGGCTGTTCCTGGCGCTGCTGCTGATCGGGCTGCGCACCCTGCCGATGGTCTCGATCGTCGAGACGCGCCGCCTGGCCGAGGCCCACCCGCAGGGCCCCGCCGCCGGCGAGGCCGCGCCGCGCGAGCCCGAGACTGCGCCGGCGCCGCTCTGGGGCGTGACCGCGGAATTCGCGAGCGCCCGGGACCTCGCCGCCGCCATGCGGACGGTGGGCAGCCTCGGCGCGCGCCGCGAGGCCTACGGGCCGGTGCCGATGCCGGAGGCGGCCGAGATCCTGGGGCAACCCGCCGGGCACATCCCGCTCTTCGCGCTCGCCGCAGCCCTCGCCGGCGCCGCCGCCTTCATGGCGATGTGCCTCTACGCGGTGGGCATCGACTACGTGTTCGACATCGGCGGGCGCCCGCGCCTGTCCTGGCAGTCCTTCGTGGTGCCGAGCGTGTCGTTCGGCATGCTGTGCGGGGCGCTCGCCACCGTGCTCGCCCTGCTGGTCGAGAACCGCCTGCCGCGCCTCAACCACCCGGCCTTCAACATCCCGGACTTTACCCGGGCGACGCAGGACCGCTTCTTCCTCGCCTTCGAGGCCCGGGACGACCGCTTCGACGCGGAGCGGATCGAGCGGGCGCTCCTGTCCCTCCGGGGCCCGCGCGCCCTGATGATCCGGAGGGTGCCGCGGTGAGGAACGCCCCGCCGGGACAGCGCGCCGCCGCGCGCGGCCCGGGCCTCCGCGCCGTCCCGGTGCTGGCGCTCGCCGCGCTGGCGCTCGCCGCCTGCGACGGGGCCGACATGGTGAGCCAGCCCAAGGCGAAGACCTGGGACCGGAACGGCTTCTTCCCGCAGGGGCGGACCATGCTCCAGCCGGTGCCCGGCACGGTGCCGCGGACGGTGCCGAACCCGCCGCTGCCGCAGCCGGCGGCCGCCTCGGCGGAGCTGCTGGCCCGCGGGCGGGAGCGCTACGGCGTGTTCTGCACCCCCTGCCACGGCGCGGCCGGCTACGGCGACGGTATCATCGTGCAGCGGGGCTACCCGCGGCCGCCCTCGCTTCACGCGGCGCGCCTGCGCGAGGCCCCGGCGCAGGCCCATTACGACGTGATCACCAACGGCCGGGGCAGCATGCTGAGCTACGCCGCGCAGGTCCCGCCCGCGGACCGCTGGGCCATCGTCGCCTACCTGCGGGCGCTCCAGCTGAGCCAGGACGTCGCGGTGGCGAGCCTGCCGCCCGACGAGCGGGCGAGGCTCGCCGCGCGGGCGACGCCCGGCGATCCGGGCACGCCCGACGACAGGACGGAGCCGGCCGATCGGGCGCAGCCCGGCGATCGCGCGCAGCCCGGCGATCGGGCGCAGCCCGACAGGACGGGAGGAGCCCGCCGATGAACCGCCGCCCGATCTCGCTCGCCCTCGGGGCGCTCGCCCTCGGGGCCTGCGCGCTCGCCGCCGCCCGGGGCAGCGCCGTGATGCCGTCCTACCTCGCGGCCTGGCTGGTGCTGATCGCGTTCCCGGCCGGCGCGCTGCCGCTCCTGATGGGGCTCGAGCTCGCCGGGTTCCCGGCCGGCCCCATGGCGGCCTCCCTGCGGCGCCTGCTCGGCCTCCTGCCGATCGCCGGCCTGCTGCTGCTGCCGATCCTCCTCAACCTCGGCGGGCTCTACGCCTGGGACCGGGGGGCGGCGGCGCGCACGCCCCTCGCCGGGATCTGGTTCACGCCGGTCTTCTTCGGGGGCCGCAGCCTCGCCTACCTGGGCGTCTGGCTCTGGCTCGGCAGCACCTTCCGGCGCCCGCCCGCCGAGCCCGGCAGCCCCCCCGCCGAGGCGCGCCGCAGGCGGGCGGTCCTCGGGATGATCCTCTACGCCGTCACCGGCACGCTCGCGGCGGAGGACTGGATGCAATCGGCCGACCCGGGCCTCGGCTCCACCGCCTTCGGGCTCCTCGTGATGACGATCCAGACCGGCATCGCGCTCTCGGCCGCGGCGCTGATCGCGGCCCGGGGCAGCTCGGGCCGGCCGGGGCGGGACCAGCGCACCGCCGCCTCCTTCGCCGACCCGATCCTGGTGCTGCTCGCGATCTGGGGCTTCGTCCACTTCGTGCAGTACCTCATCGTCTGGTCGGCCAACCTGCCCGAGGAGGCGCGCTGGTACCTCGCGCGCGACGGCCTGATCGGCCGCGTCGGGGTCTGGGCCGGGGGGAGCGTGATCGTGCTCGCCGCCCTGGTGCTGGTGCCGCGGCGCACCGCCGGGCGCCCGGCGGTGCTCGCCGGCATCGCGCTCCTGATCCTGCTGCTCCACGGCGCCGAGATCTTCTGGCTGGTCACGCCGGGCTTCCGCGGCGCCTTCCGGGTCACCTGGGCCGACGTCCTGGCCCTCGTCGGGGTGGTGGGCGTCGCGGGCGGCCTCTACGGGCCCGTCGACCGCCGCCTGCGCGGGCCGGCGCCGTGAGCGAGCCGCGGGATCCCCCGGTCCGCGGGCTCGCGCTCCTGGCGGCCCTCGCGGCGGCCGAGCTGCTGCGCCTGAGCGGCCCGCTCCGGCCGGGCCGGCCGGCCGGGCCGGCCCCGGAGGCGCCCGACGGCCCCCACAACCCGGCGGGGTTCGAGGCCCGGGACGTCGATGCCGGGCGCACCGCCCTCGTGGTGCTCGGGCTCGCCGGGTCGGTCGCGTCCGCGATCGTCGCGGTCGCCGTCATGATGCACCTGTTCCGCGCCTGGAACGTCGCCGGCACGCCGGCGCTCACCCCGCAGCAGACGGCCGTGATCCGGCCGCCGCCGCCGAACCTCCAGGGCGCGCCCTACCGCGACCTCGCGCGCCAGGAGGCGCGGGAGCGCGGCCTCGTCGACGGCTACGGCTACGTCGATGCCGGCCGCAGCCGCGCCCGCATCCCGGTCGAGCGGGCCATGGCGCTGATGGCCGGCCGGCCCCTCGACCCCCCGGCGCCGGCGGCCCCCCCGGCGGCGGGCCCGGACGCGGCGCCCCGGCCATGAACCCGACCGACCTCGCCCTCCAGCTCTGGCCGCCCTCGGCCTCCGCCACCGCGGCCGAGACGGACTGGCTGATCCTGGCCTTCACGGTCCTGACGCTGCTGCTCACCGTCCCGGTCTTCGTCGCCATCACCTGGTTCGCGATCCGCTACCGGCAGGGCGCGCCGGCGAACCGCGACCAGTCCGAGAGCCGCAGCGTGCTCATCGAGATCAGCTGGATGCTGATCCCGTTCCTGCTCACCCTGATCTTCTTCGTCTGGGGGGCGCGCCTGTTCTTCATCTCGAAGGCCGCCCCCGCCGACGCACTCGTGATCGAGGCCATCGGCCGGCAGTGGATGTGGAAGTTCCAGCACCCGACCGGCCAGTCCGAGATCAACGACCTGCACCTGCCGATCGGGCAGCCGGTCAAGATCCGGATGACCAGCCAGGACGTGATCCACGCCCTCTACCTGCCGGTCCTGCGCATGCAGATGGCGACCCTGCCCGACCGCTACACCGAGCTGTGGTTCAAGGCCGACCGCAGCGGGACCTTCCGGCTCTACTGCTCCGAGTATTGCGGCACCGACCACTCGAAGATGGACGGCAATCTCACCCTGATGTCGCAGGCCGACTACGCCGCCTGGCTCCAGAACGGGCAGGCCCTCCAGGGGGGGCTCGCGGGCGCCGGCCGGGCGGTCTACGAATCCTACGCCTGCGGCACCTGCCACGACCCGGGCGCCGTCGTGCGGGCGCCCTCCCTCGCCGGGCTCTACGGCCGCGAGGTCCGCCTCGCGGACGGCCGCACGGTCCCGGCCGACGAGGCCTACCTGCGCGAGAAGATCCTGAACCCGAACCGGCTGAAGCTCGCGGCGGACTACAAGCAGGTCATGCCGGCCTTCCGCAACGTGATCCCGGCCGACGACCTCGACCGGCTCGTCGCCTACCTCAAGAGCGCGGGCGCGCAGGCGCAGCAGGAGGCTGTCCCATGACGAGCGGCACCGCGACCGGCACCGAGGGGCTCGCCCTGCGCGATCCCCACACCCCGGACCCGACCCTCGACCGGCCGGCGGATTACCTGCACGCCGAGCACACCCTGCGGTCGTGGTTCCTGACCACCGACCACAAGCGCATCGCGCTCCTGTACCTCGCCAGCATCACGGCCTTCTTCGTCATCGGGGCGGTCACGGCCGGGCTGGTGCGCCTCGCCCTCGTGGTGCCGGACGGGCAAGTCTTCACCAACGACACCTACAACAAGCTGTTCACGATCCACGGGGTCGTGATGGTCTGGTTCTTCCTGATCCCGAGCATCCCGGCGACCTTCGGCAACTTCCTGATCCCGCTGATGATCGGGGCGCGGGACCTCGCCTTCCCGAAGCTCAACCTCGCCTCCTGGTACGTGTTCATGACCGGCGCGCTGTTCACGCTGGTCAGCGTGGTGCTGGGCGGGGTCGACACCGGCTGGACCTTCTACACGCCGCTCTCCACGGCGTTCTCCAACACCTGGGTGGTGCCGGCGCTCATCGGCGTCACCATCGTGGGCTTCTCGTCGATCCTGACGGGCCTCAACTTCGTGGTCACGATCCACACGATGCGGGCGCCCGGCATGACGTGGTTCCGGCTGCCCATCTTCGTCTGGACGCACTACGCCACGAGCCTGATCTTCCTCCTCGCCACGCCGGTGATCACCGTGGCGCTGATCCTGCTCATCATGGAGCGGGCCTTCCACATCGGGGTGTTCGATCCCGCCTACGGCGGCGATCCGGTGCTGTTCCAGCACCTGTTCTGGTTCTACTCGCACCCGGCGGTCTACATCATGGTGCTGCCGGGCATGGGCGTGATCTCCGAGATCGTCCCGGCCTTCGCCCAGAAGAAGCTGTTCGGCTACAAGTTCGTCGCCTACGCGGCGATCGGGCTCGCCTCGGTGACCTTCTTCGTCTGGGGCCACCACATGTTCGTCAACGGGCAGAGCGACCTCGCGAGCGTCGCCTTCTCGGTGCTGAGCTTCGCGGTGGCGGTGCCCTCGGCGGTCAAGGTCTACAACTGGACCGCCACGATCCACAAGGGCTCGCTCAAGCTCGACACGCCGATGCTGTACGCCATGGGCTACATCGGGCTGTTCGTCCTCGGCGGCCTCACCGGGCTCTACCTCGCGACCCTGGCGATCAACCAGCACGTCCACGCCACCTACTTCGTCGTGGCGCACTTCCACTACATCATGGTGGGCGGCACCGTGCTGGCCTTCCTCGGCGGGCTGCACTTCTGGTGGCCGAAGTTCACCGGGCGGATGTACATCGAGGCCTGGGGCCGCATCTCCGCCTTCCTGATCTTCATCGGCTTCAACGTCACCTTCTTCCCGCAGTTCATCCTCGGTTACCTTGGGATGCCGCGGCGCTACCACATCTACCCGCCGGAGTTCCAGTTCCTCAACATCCTGTCGTCGGCCGGCTCGACGATCCTGGCGGTCGGCTACATCTTCCCGATGGTCTACCTCGTGTACGCGATCTGGTTCGGCCGGCGGGCGCCCGCCAACCCGTGGGACGCCCGCGGCCTCGAGTGGACCGTCGCCTCGCCGCCGCCGGCCCACAACTTCCTGTCCGAGCCCGAGGTGCCGGAGATGCCCTACGACTACCCGATCCAGGCCCGCGAGACCGGGAGGCAGCACACGTGAGCGCGGGGGCCGAGGGAGCCGAGGGCGTCGGGGTGGCGCTGGTCTCGCACTTCGCCACGGTCGAGCAGCAGCGCCACGCCGCGGTGCTCGGGATGTGGGCCTGGCTCCTCACCGAGCTCCTGCTCTTCGCCGGGCTGTTCCTCACCGCCCTCGTCCTGCGCCTCCTCCACCCGGAGGCGGTGCAGGAGGCGGCGCGCCACCTCAAGTTCTGGATCGGCGCCCTCAACACCGTGGTGCTGATCACCTCCAGCCTGACCATGTCGGGGGCGATCCAGCTCTCGCGCCTGGGCTGGCAGCGCGGCATGGTCCGGTTCATGCTGGCCACGGCGGCGCTCGGCACCCTGTTCCTCGCGTTCAAGGGCTACGAATACTGGGCCGACTACCACGAGCACATGATGCCGTTCCTCGGCGGCCGGCCCTACGCCCTCGAGAGCGCGCCGGCCTCGCGCCTGTTCGTCAACCTCTACTACGTCGCGACCTCGCTGCACGGCCTGCACCTGACGACCGGGATCGGCATCCTCCTGGCGATGACCTGGCAGGCGAGCCGCCCGGGCTTCCTCGCGCGCCACCAGAACCGGATCGAGATCTTCGGCCTCTACTGGCACTTCATCGACCTGATCTGGATCCTGGCCTTCCCGATCCTCTACGTGGTGAACCGGTAGGGGGCCGGATGGCGCGCATGAGCGACGACGAGCGCCGCGTCCTGCGGGCGCACATGCGGGTGCCGGTGCTCACCGCCGGCGCCCTGCTGGGGCTCCTCGGCGTCAACGTCGCGCTCGGCGCGACCCTGCCGTTCGCCCACGTCTGGATCCTCGAGCTCATGGTGGCCACCGCCATGGTGGTGACGATCCTGTGGGTGTCCATGGAGGTGCGCCACGAGCCGCCGCTGGTGCGGCTGTTTGCCGGGATCGGCTTCTTCTGGGTCGGGATCCTGTTCGCCATGACGCTGACCGACTACCTGACCCGCTGAGCCGGCCGCATTCACTCGCCACTCAGGCTTCCCGCCCTATAAGCCTCGCCATGTGCGAACTGCTCGGCATGAGCGCCAATGTCCCGACCGACATCCGCTTCAGCTTCGCGGGCCTCGCCCGCCGCGGCGGCGAGACCGGCCCGCACCAGGACGGCTGGGGCATCGCCTTCTACGAGGGGCGGGGCTGCCGCACGTTCCACGACCCCGAGCCCAGCGCCCGCTCGGAGATCGCCCGGCTGATCCGCCAGTACCCGATCAAGAGCCGCATCGTGGTGGCGCACGTGCGCCGGGCCAACCGCGGCCGGGTCTCCCTGGAGAACACCCATCCGTTCAGCCGCGAATTGTGGGGCCGGACCTTCACGTTCGCGCACAACGGGCAGCTCAAGGGCGTCAAGCGCCTCGAGCTCGGGCGCTTCCGGCCCGTCGGCACCACCGACAGCGAGCACGCCTTCTGCTGGATGCTCGGCCGGCTCGAGGCGCGCTGGCCGGCGCTGCCGAAGCCGACCCGCCTCGACGGGGCGGTGCGGGAGCTCGGCGCCGAGCTGCACGGGCTCGGCGTGTTCAACATGCTGCTCTCCGACAGCCGCACCCTCTACGCCCATTGCGGCAAGCGCCTGTGCGCCCTCACCCGCCGGGCCCCCTTCGGCACCGCCACCCTGATCGACGAGGATTGGCGCGTGGACTTCTCCGAGGAGACGACGCCCGACGACATCGTCACGGTGGTGGCGACCCAGCCCCTCACCCGCGACGAGCGCTGGACCGACCTCGCGCCCGGCGAGGTGCTGGCCTTCCGGCTCGGCGTGCCGGACGGCGACGAGGCCGGGGCCGCCGCGGGCGGCTGACGCGCCCGCGGCGCGGCGCACTCCCCTTTCGATCCCGCCCGGATTCTCGCTAAGGTTGGGGGCCGGACTTTCCGGCACCGGATCCGGGACCCATGTTCCCCCGGCAGCCAGACGCGAGAGCCATGACGCGCGATCCAGCCTCGAATCCGTCGGCCGAACCGGGGCACGGCCTCGCTGACCCGAGGCCCGGCCTCTCGGCCAGCATCCGCACGCATCTGGGCAGCCAGCTGCGGGCGGCCTACGATTCCCTCGGGGGCGAGGAGGACGGCAACCGCTTCGCCGACCTGATCGCGCGCCTCGAATCCGTCCTGAAGGCCCAGGGCGAGGTGGTGCTGCCGGAGTTCCGCGACGGGCTGCTGCAGGCGGTGCCCTCGCTGCGCGCCTTCGCGCTCTCCCTCACCAGCAACCCGGCCCGGGCCGACGACCTCGTGCAGGACACGCTGCTGAAGGGCTGGCAGCACCGGGGCCGGTTCCAGCCCGGCACCAACCTGAACGCCTGGCTCTTCACCATCCTGCGCAACATCTTCTACTCCGACCACCGCAAGCGCGTGCGCGAGGTCGAGGACCAGGACGGCTCCTACGCGGCGCGGCTCGCCACCGCCCCCCACCAGGGCGACCGCCTCGACGTCGAGGACCTCCAGAGCGCGCTCGCCAAGCTGCCGCCGGACCAGCGCGAGGCCCTGGTCCTGGTCGGCGCCGAGGGCGTGTCCTACGAGGAGGCGGCGGCCATCATGGGCTGCAAGGTCGGCACGGTGAAGAGCCGGGTCAGCCGGGCCCGGGGCCGCCTGGCCGAGCTCCTCGGCTACGACGAGGAGGACCTCGGGACCGACCGGCTGATCCAGTCGGCGATGCCCAAGGAGGCGTGAGGCCGGGCCGGACGGCGCCCCCGCGGGGCTCGGCCCGCGGCCCGCATACTGCCCCCGGGCAATGCGACATTCTGGCGCCGGCGAGTGAACCGTTTCGCGGACCGCGACGTTACCACCGCCGAGAGCCGCCTCGCTCGACCGGGGTGGACCACACCGGAACGGAGAACAGCCCGATGAAGACCAGCACCCTCCTCGCCACCGCCGCCCTCGCCCTCAGCCTGCCGGTGGCGGCCCACGCCCAGGGCCTGATCGGCGGCGCCCAGCGCGGAGCCGAGGACGGCGCGGATGCGGCCGGCCCGGTCGGCGCGATCGTCGGCGGCGCGGTCGGCGCGGCCACCGGCGCGGTCGGCGGCCTGCTCGGCGTGGACGAGCGCCCGCGCTTCCGCAGCTACGCCGTGCGCCAGCACCGCTCCTACGACTGGGACGGCGACGTCCGCGTCGGCACCGTGCTGCCCGGATCCGGCGTGAGCTACTACGAGGTTCCCTCCGAGTACGGCGCGCGCGGCCGTCGCTACACCGTGGTCAACGACCGCGTCGTGCTGGTCGACCCGGGCACCCGCCGCATCGTGCAGGTCATCGACTGAGCCGGCGGGCGATGGGCGCCGCCGTCCGGGCGGCGCCCGCGCCGACGGGCCCCGGCCTCGCGCCGGGGCTTTTGCGTTTGGCGGCGGCTGCCGTGTCCGGCCGCCCGGCATCCGGCGCCGCAGCCTTGGCAGGGCCGGGACGCCCTCTCGAGCCTCCCGCCGCAAATATCCCGGCGCGGATGCCCGCCGGCTGAGCCCGGCCCTGCTTGGCGAGATCTGTACCGCACCCGACCGAGACCATGGCGAAAGCCCCGCGAATCGGATTTCGTAGGGGTGATCCACGCGAGATGGACCCATCCGATGCCCGATACGCCCGAGAGCCACGACGCCGTGTTGCCGGGAGAGGTCCGCGATCACCTCGGGCAGCAGCTCCGCTCGGTCTACAACGCGCAGGCGGAGAAGCCGCAATATCTCGGCGACCCGACGATCCCGCCCGAGTTCGGCCCGCACCTGCGCCGGCTGGAGGGGCGTCTCAAGGCGCACGAGACCGGCACGGAGGCGGTCGAGGGCGCTCTGAAGGAGATGCTCGGCGACGTCGCGGCGGCCCGGCGGCCGTGACGCCTGCGCGCGGGCCGTCCGGTCCGCGGCGCGGGCACGCAGGGGCGACGCGCGAAGCGGCCGGAAGCGGGAGGGCCGGGCGATGGCGGATTGGGATGCGGGCCAGTACCTGAAGTTCGCCGACGAGCGGACCCGCCCGGCCTCGGACCTGCTGGCGCGGGTGCCGCTCGACGCGCCGGCCCGGGTGGTCGATCTCGGCTGCGGACCCGGCAACAGCACGGAGCTCCTCGTCGCCCGCTATCCCGGCGCGGAGGTGACGGGCCTCGATTCCTCGCCCGCCATGCTGGCCGAGGCGCGGACGCGCCTGCCGGGGCGGCGCTTCGTCGAGGGCGACGTCGCGGCCTGGGCGCCCGAGCACCCGCCCGACCTGATCTTCGCCAACGCCGTGCTGCAATGGCTGCCGGACCACGCCCGGCTGCTGGCGCGGCTCGCCCGCAGCCTGGCGCCGGGCGGCTGCCTCGCCGTGCAGATGCCCGACAACCTCGAGGAGCCCTCGCACGGGCTGATGCGGAGTGTCGCGGCCGAGCCGCCCTTCGCGGAGCGCCTCGCCGGTGCCGGCGCGTTCCGGAGCCGGATCGGCAGCGTGTGGGAGTACGATACCTGGCTGTCGGCGGCCGGCTGCACGGTCGACCTCTGGCGCACGACCTACGTCCACCCGCTCGCCGGCCACCGGGGCATCGTCGAGTGGGTGCGGGCCACCGGCCTGAGGCCGTTCCTGGCCCCCCTCGATCCCGGCGCGCAGGCCGCGTTCCTGGCCCGCTACGAGGCCGCCCTGGCGCAGGCCTACCCGGTGCAGGGCGACGGGCGCGTGCTGCTGCCCTTCCCGCGCCTGTTCCTGGTGGCCCGGCGGAGCTGACCCGGCGGGGCCGGCAGCGGCGCGCCGCGGACCCTGAACGCGGCCGGGAACGAACCCGGTGCGGTCGGCCGCCGCGGCCCGGCCCCCAGGCGCGCGCCGTCTCACGATCGCCGCATTCCCTGGGATAACGAACATTCATTATCAGCCAGGAACGCCGCCGAGCCGATGCCCGCGCCCGCACCTGCTCTCGTGGTCGAGGCCGGGACCGGCGCGGGGCGGCGGGAGCGCATCCTCGATGCCGCCGAGGCCTGCTTCATCCGCGGCGGGTTCCACCGCACGACGATGCAGGACATCGCCCGGGCGGCCGCGATGAGCGCTCCCAACATCTATCGCTACTTCGCCTCGAAGGAGGACCTCGTTCTCTCCCTCGCCGACCGGGAGGTCCGCCGCGCGGACGAGCAGATCGCGGCCCTCGAAGACGGGGGCAATGTAAAGGACGCGCTGATCTACATCATCCGCCATCATTTCATCGAGATCACGGCCGAGAAGGCGGTCCTCCACGTCGAGATGTGGGCAGAGATGACCTGCAACCCGGTTCTCGGAGCCATGCACCAGGATCTGCAGCAGCGCAGCGCGGCGTGGTTCGTCGCGGCGCTCGCGCGCCTCGCGACCGTCGAGGGCTTCGACGCCCGTGCCCTCTACGAGACCATCGACCCCCTGATGAAGGGGATCGTGGTCAACCGGGCGCTCGTCCGGGGCTACGATCCCGAGCCGGCCTTCGCCCGCCTCGTCTCCCTCATCGACGAGAGGCTGACCGGGATCCCCTGACCGGCGGCCGGGACCGCGCCCCCGCGTCCCGGCGCCACCTCACCCGTCCCGTTCCCGGCGCGGCCCGCCCGCCGCGCCACCACCTGCCACGACGAAGGACACAACGATGCCCTCTCCCTCGCTCGGCGCGCGCGCCGTCCCGCACCTCGCGGGACTCGTCGGCCTCACGCTCCTCTGCGGACCGGCCGCGGCGGCGCCGCCCGTGGACCCGACCGGCACCTGGCTCACCGAGGACGGCCGCGCGCGCGTGCGCGTCGAGCATTGCGGGGCGAAGCAGGAGCAGGTCTGCGGCTTCGTCGTCTGGCTGAAATCCCCCACCGACGACGGCGGCCGGCCGCGCACCGACCAGTTCAATCCCGACGACAAGCGGAAGCCGCGCCTCGCCCTCGGGCATCAGATGATCCTCGGGCTCAAGCCGAACAGCGAAGCGCGGTACGAGGGCCAGATCTACAACGCGGACAACGGCAAGAAGTACGACATCACGCTGTGGCGGGAGCAATCCGGCGGGCTGCACGTCAAGGGCTGCATGCTGTCGGTGTTCTGCGGCTCGCAGACCTGGAGCCGCGTGACCGACGTCGCGGCGGGCCAGCTGACCGGCGCGACCGGCAGCGCCGACGGCCCGAAGGCGGATCCGGAATGGGCGCAGGACCGGACGGCCGGGCGCCTCCCGGCCGCGAAGGCGCCGAAGTAGCGACGGCGAGCAGCCGGCGTCCCCGCGCCGCGCCCGTCCCGGTTTCGGACGGCCACGGCACCCGGTCGCTCCCTCGCCGGGGCTTCGTCGGGTCGCGAACCCCGTGTCCCCGCCGTCCGACGCTGCGCTAGGCGCCGACCAGCAGGCCCTGGCCGAGGAATCCGCCCGGCTCCCGTACGCCCGGCAGGGCGAAGAAGTAGCCGCCGCCGACGGGCTTGATGTACTCCTCCAGCGGCTCGCCGTTCAGGCGGCTCTGCACCGCCACGAAGCCGGCGTCGAGATCGGCCTGGAAGCAGACGAACAGCAGGCCCATGTCGAGCTGGCCCGACGCCGTGATCCCGGCCGAATAGTTGTAGCCCCGGCGCAGCATGAGGCTCGTCTCCGTCTCCGCCGTGCGGGGATTGGCGAGCCGGATATGGGCGTCGAGGGGCGTGCGGGTCCCGTGCGGGTCGCCGGCGTAGTCCGGCAGGGCGTGCTCCCGGGTCTCGCCGAGGGGCGCGCCGCTGTCCTTGTGCCGGCCGATGATGCGCTCCTGCTCGCCGAGCGGCGTGCGGTCCCAGCGCTCCACCATGTTCCGGATGATCCGCACCACCTGGTAGGAGCCGTCCGCCGCCCAGGCGGGCTCGCCCGACCCGGGAGCGACCCAGACCCGGCGCCGCATCAGGGCCTCGTCCCGGGCGTCGAGGTTGGCGGTGCCGTCCTTGAAGCCGAGGAAGTTGCGCACCGTGTCGACGCCCGCCCGCTTCACGACGTGGGGCGGCAGCATGCCCTCGAGCTTCCAGCGCAGCGCGACGAGGCCCGGCGTGCTGCGGATCAGGTCGCGCAGGGCGTGCAGGTTGGTCTCGGGCGTGTTGGCGCAGAGTTGCAGCAGGAGGTCGCCCTGGCAGAGCCGGGCGTCGAGGGAATCGTTGGGGAAGCGCTCCATCGGGCGCAGGCGCCGCGGCCGGGCCGCCGCGAGGCCGTAGCGGTCGTCGAACAGGCTCGCCCCGACCGCGAGCGTCCCCGTCAGGTTGTCGGGCAGCACCTGCGGCCCGAGGATGCCGGAATCGGCCGGCGGCAGGCGCGGGTCGCGGGGCGGCACCGGCCCGCCCACGGTCAGGAAGGCGAGGCGCTCGGTCAGGATCCGGAACAGGCGGGCGAGCTCGCCCCGGTCCTCGGCCAGCACGTCGAGGGCGACGAACAGCGCCGCCGCCGGCTGCGGCGTGACGATGCCGGCCTGGTGGCGGCCGTGGAAGGGCTGGCGGTCGAGGGTGCCGTCGCTGGCGGCGGTCGGCGTCGCGTCCTCGGCGCGCCCGGCGGCGGGCGCGAGGGCCGCG
The DNA here is from genome assembly GCF_003574465.1 of Methylobacterium crusticola. Taxonomy (GTDB): domain Bacteria; phylum Pseudomonadota; class Alphaproteobacteria; order Rhizobiales; family Beijerinckiaceae; genus Methylobacterium; species Methylobacterium crusticola. The sequence continues at coordinate 8,174 of NZ_QOWC01000071.1, read as the reverse complement.
GCCCCGGTGCCGGCGGCAAGGCCGCGCAGGAGGGCGCGGCGGGAGCTGGAGAACGGGCAGGCCCGGGTCATCGGCGCGTCCCGGCCCTCAATCCAGTCCGAGCTTGCCGCGCAGGGTCGAGAGGTCCTCGGCCAGCACGGTGATCGGCCCCTTCAGGGCGTTGCGGTCGCGCTCGCTCAGGCGGTCGTAGGGCGCGAAGCTGCCGTCCTCGGCGCGGTACTTCGCCAGGAGCGCCTCGACCCGCGAAAAGTTCTTCTCGGTGCGGGCGACGAAGTCGGGGTCGCGGGCCGAGACCAGGGGCCGCAGCAGGTCGAAGATCTTGCGCGACCCCTCGACGTTGGCGTGGAAGTCCGACAGGTCGGTGCGGCTGTAGCGGTCCTCCTCGCCGGAGATCTTGGTGGCCGCCACCTCCTCGATCAGGGCCGCCGCCCCGCCCACCATCTTGGCCGGCGGGACCGTGAGGTCGACGATCCGCCGCTTGAGCTCCGTGGCGTCGGCGAGCAGCCGGTCGGCGTGCGGGTCGAGCCCGGCCGTGCTGTTGTCGGCCCACAGGCCCTTCTCGATGCGGTGGAAGCCGATGAAGCCCGGATCGGCCTCCTTGAGCTCGAAATCGTCCGCCCGCACGTCCATGCTCTTGTCGAGGTCGTTGAACAGCGACGCCACCGGCTCGATCCGCTCGTAGTGGCGCCGGGCCTCGGTGTAGAGGGCCTTGGCCTGCGGGATCTGCCCGGCCTTGACCGCCTCGGTGAAGGCCCGGGTCCGGCCCAGGAAGGCGTCGACCTCGCTCATCACGTAGAGCTTGTAGGCGGCGAGCGGCCCGACGAGCGCCATCGGGTCGGGGGCCCCGGCGGCCTGCGTGGCGGCCGCCGTCACCGTGAGGGTGCCCTTCGGGTTGCTCAGGAGGCCGCAGGTCATCTGGTAGCTGCCCGGCGCCAGGGTCGCGGAGAGCGACTGCACGAAGCCCGGGATGATGTTCTCGCGCTCCTCCACGATCATGGTGCCCTCGAGGATCTCCCACTCGAGCACCCGGCGGCTCTTGTTGCTGATCCTGAACACCGACCGGCCGGCGGGCACCGTCAGGGCGGCGGGCTCGCAGCCCTTGTCGGTCACCGTGACGGCGACGGGCTCCGGCGCCTGCGCGGCGGCCGGGAGGACGGCTCCCGCCGGGAGCAGCAGCGCGGCGAGGAGCGGGCGGGCGGTGATCGGCAACGGGTCCTCCTTCGGGGGAGCGAGGCTCAGGCGTGGCGCGGCACGGCCGCCGGCGGCCGGGCCGTGGCCAGGAACGCCCACAGGGAGGGCACCAGGAAGCCCAGGTAGACCAGCACCTCGCCCCAGGCGGGGGCCTCCTGGTAGCCGAAGATGCCCGTGAGCAGGGTGCCGGCCACCGAGTCGGCGGGCAGGACGTGGCTGGCGTCGAAGGCCGTGGCCTGGAGGTGGTTCCAGAGGCCGGCCTCGTGGAAGGCCCGCAGGGCGCCGGCGAGCAGGCCGGCCGCCACGAACAGGATGAACGCCCCGGTCCAGCGGAAGAAGCGGCGCAGGTCGAGGCGCACGCCGCCCCGCGCGATCCCGGCCCCGACCAGCGCCGCCGCGAGGAGGCCGAGGAGCGCCCCCGCGGGCACGCCCCAGCCCACGTCCTGCTGGACGGTGGCGAGGAGGAAGAACACCGATTCGAGCCCCTCGCGGCCGACCGCCAGGAAGGCCATCACCGCGAGGGCGAGCCCGCCCCGGTCGAGGGCGGCATCGACGGCGCCGTGCAGCTCGGTCCTCACCGAGCGGGCGGCCTTGCGCATCCAGAACACCATGCCGGAGAGCATGCCGGCGGCCAGGAGCGCGATCACGCCCTCCACCATCTCCTGCTGCTTCTGCGGGAACTCGGCGCCGAGCGCCTGGAGGGCGACGCCGAGGCACAGGCAGAGGAGGATCGCCAGGGCGACGCCCGCCCACACGGCCGGCATCCAGGCCTGCCGCCCGGTCTGCGCGAGGTAACCGGCGATGATGCCGACGATCAGCGCCGCCTCGATCCCCTCGCGCAGCATGATCAGGAATGCGATGAGCACGGTCGGCGACCCGGTAATGGTGCTGGAAGAGGCGGTGTTTAATCCATCGGCCGAGGAACTCAAGACGACGCGCGGCCGCGGGCTCTGTTTATAATCACTCGAAACTGCACCCGTTAGTCTTCCGGGACCGGTGCGGGCTCGACCCGGGCCTGGGCCCGGCCCGGCCCTGCGCGGGTCCGGCCGCGGCGGCGCCCGCTTCTCAGATTCGCCGTTTTTACGGCCTAGCCCGTGGGGACGGTCCGGCACATCCGTGGCGGGCCGCCTCACCCGTGCGGACGCCCGTGCAGCCCATGATCGGACAGGTCTCCCGCCCCGCGAGCCCCGGCCGACCCGGCGCCGGCGCGGCCGTCCGCCGCTCCGTCCAGAACCGCCCGCTGAGCCGATGATCCGCTTCGACTCCGTCACCAAGATCTACAAGACGGACGGGTACCGCCGCACGATCCTCGACCGGTCCTCGTTCACCCTCAAGCCGGGCGTCAGCTACGGCGTCCTCGGCATCAACGGCGCCGGCAAGTCCACCACCATGCGGCTGATGTCGGGCAGCGAGCTGCCGACCCGGGGACGCGTGATCCGCACCACCCGGGTGTCCTGGCCCCTCGGCTTCGCGGGCGGCTTCCACCCGATGATGACCGGCCGGGAGAACGTGATCTTCGTCGCGCGCATCCACGGCGAGGACCCGCGCAAGATCCTGGCCTTCGTCGAGGAGTTCTCCGAGCTCGGCGACTACATGAACGTGCCGATCCGCAACTACTCCTCGGGCATGGGCTCGCGCCTGGCCTTCGGCATGAGCATGGCGATCCCGTTCGACTGCTACCTCGTCGACGAGATCACCGGCGTGGGCGACGCGCGCTTCCAGATGCGCTGCGAGGAAGTCTGGAGCAAGCGGCGGGCGAACGCCGACATCGTGATGTGCTCGCACTCGATGGAGACCATCAAGAGCTACGCCAGCCAGGGCATCGTCCTGGCGAACGGCAGGGCCGTGATCTATCCCGACATCAACGACGCCATCGAAGTCTACCAGCGGCTGAACCAGTGAGAGCCCCCACCCCTCCCGGCCGGCGCCCCGGCCCCGAACGCAGCCGGAACCACCCAGCATGACGGTCGACGCCCGCAACCCGCAAGGCCAGCCGCTCAGCCCGGCCGACCGCTCCCGCATGATCGGCGAGGCGCTGCGGCAGGCGGCCCGCGTGTCGCGCTTCTCCGATCCGAACCGGAGCATGCGCACGATCCGGTCGCGCACCCGCCGGGACATCGTCACGCCGATCCTGTTCGTGTGCCTGTTCGTGCTCCCCTCCCTGGCGAGCGCGGTCTTCTTCGGGCTGATCCTCTCGGACCGCTACGTGACGGAGGCGCGCTTCGCGATCCGGCCGGCGATCGGGGGGGCCGAGAAGGCCACGCCCGACCAGATCGGCACCTCCTCCGGCGTGCCCAAGGAGCTGCTCGCCCAGGACACCATGATCGTGGGCGAGTACATCCACAGCCGCCCGATGGTGGAGACGATCGAGAGGTCGATGCCCCTGCGGGCCATGTTCTCCCGCGACGACATCGACCTCTACTCGCGCTTCAACCCCGAGAAGCCGGTCGAGAAGCTGGTGAAGTACTGGAAGGACCGGGTCGACCTGAAGCTCGAGGGGACCTCGGGCGTGGTCGCGGTCACGGTCAACGCCTTCAGCGCGGAGGATTCGCTGGCGATCGCCCGGGCGGTCATGACCGAGAGCGAGAGCATGGTGAACCGCCTGACCGTGCGGGCCCGCAACGACGCCCTCGCCGAGAGCGAGCGCGAGATGAAGCGGGCCGAGGAGCGCCTGACCAGGCTCTTCGTGGCCGTGCGCGACCTGCGCAACCGCGACGGGGTGCTCGACGCGCAGAAATCGAACGAGGTCAACCTCAAGATGGTGGCCGAGATCCGCGCGCAGCGGATCAACCTCGCGGTCAAGCTGAGCCTGCTCCAGCGCGATCTCCGGGACGACACCCGCGGGGTGCAGGACCTCAAGGCGCAGATCGCGCAACTCGACGACACCATCGCGCGGATCGAGCACCAGGCGGCGAACCAGGATCCGGAGCAGCGCCGCGTCCTCGCCGCCACGCTGACCCAGTTCGAGCAGCTCGACGGGGAGCGCAAGACCGCCGAGAAGTTCTACGCCATGACCATCGCGGCGCGGGAGCGCGCGCGTATGATCGCCGACCGGCAGATCGAGTTCTTCAGCATGATCGTCGAGCCGGTGAAGGCGGAATCGGCGCAGCAGCCCCGGCGCCTGCTCCTCATCAGCCTCTCGGTCGCCGGCGCGGCGCTCGCCTTCGGCCTCGGGGTCCTGACCCGCAAGCATCTCGCCTGATCAAGCACCTCGCCTGACCAAGCACCTCGCCTGACCCGGCACCTCGCCTGACGCGGCGCTCCCCCGCCCGGCGGGGCCGGTTCCTCGCCCGGCGGGGCGGCGGGAAGGCCGCCCCGCCCGGATCGGCCGCCGCGGCCCCAGCTCGGACACGTCATGCTCTCCCCCGCGCCGTCCGGCTGGACGCTCTTTCGCAACCGCGACTTCCGGCTGTTCGGCATCGCCCGCTTCCTGACCGGGCTCGCCTACCAGATGCAGGCCGTGGCGGTCGGCTGGTTCGTCTACGACCTCACCCACAGCGCCCTGGCGCTCGGCCTCGTCGGGCTCGCGAGCTTCGCGCCCGCGATGCTCGGCGCCCTCGTCACCGGTCACGTCGCCGACGCCTACGACCGCCGGCGGGTCGCGGCCCTGGCGTACGGGCTGCTCGGCCTCGCGGGGCTCGGCCTGATGGCGCTGGCCTCGTCCGGCACCGCGCCGGTCTGGCCGGTCTACACGCTGATGGTGCTGGTGGGCGCCGCCCGCGCCTTCGCCAACCCGGCGAGCCAGGCGCTGCTGCCGACCCTGGTCCCCCGCGCGCAGTTCGGCACCGCCATCGCCTGGAACTCCTCGATCTGGCAGAGCGCCGCGGTCTCGGGGCCGGCCCTGGGCGGGTTCCTGTACGCCCTCGGACCCGCGGTGGTGTTCGGCCTCGCGGCGGCGGCCTTCGGGCTGGCGGCCCTCAGCGTCGCGTCGATCCGGCCCGCCCCGGCCGCCGCCCGGGACCGGCCCGCGCTCACCTGGGCGACGCTCCTCGCCGGCCTGACCTACATCCGCTCGCAGCCGGTGGTGCTCGGCGCGATCAGCCTCGACCTCGTGGCGGTGCTGCTCGGGGGCGCCACCGCGCTGCTGCCGATCTTCGCCCAGGAGGTGCTGCTCGTCGGCCCCCTCGGCCTCGGCCTCCTGCGCAGCATGCCGGCCTTCGGGTCGGTGGCGACCGCGATCGTGCTGGCCCACCGCCCCCTCACCCGGCGGGTCGGCCCGCGCCTCCTCGCGGCCGTGGCGGTGTTCGGGCTCGCCACGGTCGGCTTCGGCCTCTCGACCTCGCTGCCCGTGTCGATGGCCTGCCTGTTCGCCACCGGGGCGGCCGACATGGTGAGCGTCTACGTGCGCCAGAGCCTGGTCCAGGGGGAGACGCCCGACGCCATGCGGGGCCGGGTCGCGGCGGTCAACACGGTGTTTATCGGCGCCTCGAACGAGCTCGGCGAGTTCGAGTCCGGCACCCTCGCGGCCCTGGTCGGCGCCGTCCCGGCGGTCGTCGCCGGCGGCATCGCCACGATCCTGGTGGCGGGCCTGTGGGGGCGGCTGTTCCCGGCCCTGCGCCAGCGCGACAGGCTGCTCGGCTGAGGCCGCCGGCGCCCCCGGCGGGGGCCGGCTGGAGGTGCGGGCCTGCGGGGGCGCCGACCACGCTCAGGAGACGCTCGGCCCGCAAAGACCGCCCTCGACCCCAAGACCTGAGAACGGCGCGGCCTCCCGGGCCCGGGCGCGCTGCAGGCGCGTCGGCACGACCTGCCGCGACCGGTTCCGGAAACGCCGCGGCGCGGGGGCGGCGCCCTCACGCGCCCGTCTGGTGCAGCGAGAGCACCCGCCCGGCGCGCTCCCGCGGCGGGGGCCCGTCGGCGTCGCGGCGGCACTCGGCGACCGCGGCGCGGGCGGCGTCCACCGCCAGGATCAGGGCGCTCATCGTGCGGATGTCGGTGGCGCGGGCGCGGGCGTGGCGCACGACGTCGACCACGAGGCCGTCGATCTCCACCGCGAGGCCGGCGAGCGCGGCCGGGTCCTGGGTGCCCCGGGCCTCGGCCAGGATCGCGAGCAGGCGGTCGAGCACGGTGTCGATCCGGGCGCGCTGCTCGCGGGCGAGGCGCTGCCCGAGCCAGGCGACCGCCGAGCCGAGCCCGCCGCCGAAGAACGCCGCCAGGTAGACCCAGTCCTCGTAGCGCTGGAGGAAGGTCTGCTGCTCGCGCTCGTAGAAGTCCACGGCGCCGGGGTGGATCGGCAGCCGGGCGCTCGTGGCCGCCACCGCGCTGTCGAAGTCGGGCGCCTTCATCAGGTTGGCCGTGGGCGTCATGGCGGCGAGGCGCGAGCGCAGCTCGAACAGGTGCTGGGTCACGCTCGCGGCAACGTCCCGGCTCAACGAGGCGCGGGCCATCAGGCGGTAGGAGGCCCCGACCGTGCGGACATCCTCGTCCGGGCGCTTGGGGCGGCCGCCGAAGGTGCCGGCCGCGATGCTGACGGATTGCAGCTCGGGCATGCGCTGGATGATGGCCTCGCCGTCCGGGACGGCGACGATCGCGGCGCCGTGGTCGGGCGAGGCCGCCTCCACCGCCCGCACCACTTGGCCCGCCGCGCGCGCGGACGGCGCCGCGATGACCGCGGCGGCGTCGATCCGGCCCGTCGCCAGGGCGGCCGTCACCTCCTCGGCGGCGAGCGGCACCACCGCGACGGTGCCGGGGGTGCCGGCCCGCTCGGGCGCGGCCGGCGTGAGGGCGTAGTAGGCGAGCAGGCTCGTGACGAAGGGCTGGTCGGCCCCGTGATGCGCCACGAGGCCGAGCCGCTTGCCCGAGAGGTCCGGGAAGGCCTTGAGCTCCCGTCCCGCCGGGGCCGCGACGACGAGCGCCTCGTCGTGCAGCACCGCGAGGGTCAGGCCGTTCTCCGGCAGCCGCACGTCCGGGCGCACCACCGCGAGGTCGGCGCGGCCCGACTGGAGCGCCGCGGCGCTGTTGCGCACGTCGTCGTAAGGCACGACGAGGAGGCGTATATCCTCCCGGGCGCGGGCGAGGGCGTCGGCGTAGGCCTGGATCAGGCGGGATTCCGCCCGCGCCTCCGGGCCGACCGCCACCACGAGGGTCGTGGGCCGCGACAGGTAAAGCACGCCGCCGGCCACCGCCCCGAGCAGCAGGGCCGCCAGGAGGAAGAAGGATTCGCGCTTGTGCAGAAACGCCGGCATCATCCCTCGCGCGAGGCCCGGACGGACAACGCCCCGGATCCCACGGCGATCCGGGACCGGCCCGGTGAAGCCGGGCCGGATGGCGGATTGAGGGCGGCCCGCCCGATCGACCCGGCCTACCTGGAGCGCGCCGCGCTGCACTACCTCGAGCGCTACGGCGCCTCGGTGGAGATGCTGCGCCGGGTGCTGCTGCGCCGGGTCGAGAGCCGCTGCCGGCTGCGGGGCGAGGCGCCGGAGGCGTTCGCCGGGATGGTCGAGGCGGTGGTGGAGCGCGCCCGCGGCGCCGGCCTCGTCGACGACGCGGCCTTCGCGAGCGCGAAGGTGCGCACCCTGCGCCGCCGGGGCGGCTCGGCCCGGGCGATCGGCGCCAAGCTCGCCGCCAAGGGCGTCGACCGCGCGGTCGTCGGGGCGGTGCTGGCGGAGAGCGATGCCGACGCCGAGGAGGAGGCCGCCCGCGCCTACGCGCGCCGGCGCCGGCTCGGCCCCTGGCGGGCGCCGGCCGGGCGGGAGGCCGGCCGCGACCGCGACCTCGCCGCGATGGCGAGGGCGGGCTTCGGCTTCTCCCTCGCGCGCCGGGTGATCGACGGCGGGCCGGAGCCCGACGAAGCCTGACGGGCGCCCTCGCCGCGGGATCGCGGGCGCCGGCCCTGCGTCATCGTGGTGGCGCCCCTCCCGCCGGAGCGCCACTCGCCCCGGCCCGGAGGACCCGCGCCGGGGCGGCGTCCCCGGTCGGGCGGGAGAAAGCGGTGCGGCGTCAAGGCGATGTCGGCGAGCGGGCGCGCCGTCCCGCGGGGCCGCCGG
>NZ_KZ984618.1 GCF_003574465.1 Methylobacterium crusticola | reverse complement strand
TGCCGCGCGGGCCGATCTCGCGGGCCTGCGCGGCCGGCATCCCGAGGCCTTCCGCACGCCGTGGCGGCGCCGCGCCGCCCTCGCGGGCACGCTCGCCCTCGTGGTCGGCCTCGCGGCCGTCGCGATGGTGCGGCTCGACTTCTCGCTCCTGCGCCTCGTCGCGGGGCTCGGCCGCCTCGGCACCTTCGCGGTCCTGATGCTGCCGCCCTCGGCCGGCGGCCAGTTCCCGGCCTTCCTGGCGGCCCTCGGCGAGACCCTGGCGATCGCGTTCCTGGGCACGCTGACGGCGGCGCTCCTCGCCGCCCCGGTGGCCTTCCTCGCCGCCCGCAACGTGGTGCGCAACCCCTTCCTGCGCTTCTCCGTGCGCCGGGGCTTCGACGTGATCCGCTCCGTCGACGTGCTGATCTGGGCGCTGATCTGGATCAACGTGGTGGGCCTCGGCCCCTTCGCGGGGGCGCTCGCCATCGCGTGCTCGGACGTCGGCGCCTTCGGCAAGCTGTTCTCCGAGGCGATCGAGACCGCGGACCGCAAGGCCCAGGAGGGCGTCACCGCCTCGGGCGGCGGCCGGCTCCACCGGATCCGCTTCGGCCTCGTCCCGGCGGTGCTGCCGGTGCTGGCGAGCCAGGTGCTGTACTACTTCGAATCGAACACCCGCTCGGCCACCATCATCGGCATCGTGGGCGCCGGCGGCATCGGCCAGTACCTGACGGAACTGATCCGGGTGCTGGAGCTGCAGCAGGTCGCCTTCCTGGTGCTGATGATCCTCGTCACCGTGGCGCTCATCGACCTCGTGTCGGCGCGCCTGCGCCGGGCGGTCATCGGGGACGCCGCGCGCTGAGACCCCGCGCCCGCCCGATTGTCTTCCCCGGGGGCTGGCGCCTATAAGCCGCCTCACCTCAATCGCCTGCGGCGTCGAGAGCCCCCGGCGGCGCTCTCCGCGCGCAAGGCTCGCCGCCGGGGGAGCGCCATGGCCGGGCATTCGCAGTTCAAGAACATCATGCACCGCAAGGGCCGCGTCGACGCGGTCCGCTCCAAGCTGTTCGGCAAGCTCGCCCGCGAGATCACGGTGGCGGCCAAGCTCGGCACGCCGGACCCGGCCATGAACCCGCGCCTGCGCGCCGCCGTGCTGGCGGCCCGGGCCGAGAACATGCCCAAGGACAACATCGAGCGGGCGATCAAGAAGGCCGCCGGCGGCGACGCGGAGGCCTACGAGGAGATCCGCTACGAGGGCTACGGCCCCGGCGGCGCCGCGCTGATCGTGGAGGCCCAGACCGACAACCGCAACCGCACCGCCTCCGACGTGCGCTCGGCCTTCACCAAGGCGGGCGGGAGCCTCGCCGAGACCGGCGCCGTCTCGTTCATGTTCGACCATGTCGGCCTCGTGGCCTTCGACGCCGGGGTGGCGGATGCCGACGCCATGCTGGAGGCCGCCATCGAGGCCGGCGCCGACGACGTCAAGTCGGACGAAGCCGGCCACGAGGTGATCTGCGGCCAGGGCGACCTCGCGGAGGTCGCCCGGACCCTGGAGGCCCGCTTCGGCGAGCCGCGCCGCGCCGCCCTGATCTGGCGGGCGCAGAACACCGTCGACGTCGACGACGAGACCGGCGAGAAGCTGATCCGCCTGCTCGAGACCATCGAGGACCAGGACGACGTCCAGAACGTGTTCGTGAACTTCGCCGTCTCGGACGCCCTGCTGGCGAAGCTGCAGGCCTGAGCCCCGCGGCGGGGCGCCTGCCCCGCGGGGAAGGCGCGCGCCTCACCCCGCCGTGCCCCAGGCGTCCCGGAGCCCGCTCGCCACGAAGGCGAGCACGCCCGCCGAGGCGCGCACGATCCGGCTCATGGTGAGGATGCCGTGGGTCTGGTCGCTGAGGTGCAGCGCCGTGACCGGCACGCCCTCGCGCTCGAGCCGGTGGGCGTAGAGCCGGCCCTCGTCGCAGAGCGGGTCGTGGCCGCAGGTCAGCACCAGGGCGGGCGGCGCCCCCGCGAGGCTCGCGGCCCGCAGCGGCGAGGCGCGCCAATCCGTCCGGTCCCGGGCGTCGGGCGTGTAATGGTCGACGAAGTAGCGCATGGTCGCGGCGGTGAGGGGCATGTCCCGCGTGACGCGCTCGTAGCTCTCGCCCGTCATGGCGAGGTCGACGGCGGGGTAGAGCAGCACCTGCAGGACGCTCGCCGGCGCGCTCCCGTCCCGGCCCATCAGGGCGAGCACCGCCGCGAGGTTGCCCCCGGCGCTGTCGCCCCCGACCGCGAGCCGCGCGGGGTCGACGGCGAGCCCCTCCGCCTCCCGGGCCACGAACGCGAGGGCGGCGGCCGCATCCTCGACCGCGGCCGGGAAGGGGTGCTCGGGCGCGAGCCGGTACTCCACCGAGGCGACGCAGGCCCCGGTCAGGTTGGCGAGCCGCCGGCAGACCCAGTCGTGGGACTCGATGCTGCCCAGCACCCAGCCTCCCCCGTGCAGGTAGAGGAGGCAGGGCAGGACCGCGTCAGGAGCCGTGCCGGCGCCCCGGTAGAGGCGCAGGGGCACGGGCCCCGCGGGCGTCGGCACCCCGAGGTCGCGCACCAGCGCCACCGGGTCGGGGGGCGGCTGGAGCGAGCGCCGGCCCGCCAGGTAGGCGCGCCGGCCCTGCTCGGGCGGCAGGGCGTCGAGGGGAGGGCTCCCGGCCTCCCGGATCAGGTCCAGGAGGGCCTGGACGTCGGGATGGATGGCGGTCATCGCGGGCGGCTCCCCGGGGTTCAGCGCAGCGCGAACCCCTCGTAGCCGTTCCGGGCGACCCGCGCGCAGATCTGCGCGTAGGCCGCCATGCCGCCGGCGTAGGGCATGAACACCCGCGGCTTGCCCGGCACGTTGGCGCCGAGGTACCAGGAGCTGTTGGCCATCGGCAGCAGGGTGGCGTTGGCCGCCTCGTTGACGTGGTCGACCCAGCGGTCCGACGCCTCGGCCGTGGCCTCGACGCGCACGAGGCCGTGCCCGCGGACATGGCCGATGCACGCCGTGATCCAGTCCACGTGCTGCTCGATGGCGACCGGCATGTTGCACAGGACCGACGGGCTGCCCGGGCCCGTGATGGTGAACAGGTTGGGGAACCCGGCCGTCTGGAGGCCCAGATAGGTGCGCGGGCCCGCGGCCCAGGCCTCCTTGAGGCCGCGGCCGCCGCTGCCGCGGATGTCCATCGCCAGCAGCGGGCCCGTCATGGCGTCGAAGCCGGTGGCGAACACGATGACGTCGAGGTCGTACTCGGCGTCGCCGGTGCGCACGCCCCGGGGGGTGACGGCCTCGATCGGGGAGGCCTTCAGGTCGACGAGCCGCACGTTGTCGCGGTTGAAGGTCTCGAAGTAGTCCGTGTCGATGGGCGGGCGCTTGGTCGCGAAGGGATGGTCGGTGGGCGTGAGCGCCGCCGCGGTGGCGGGGTCCCGCACGATCTGCCGGATCTTGTCCCGGATGAACCCGGCCGCGGTGTCGTTCGCCGCCTTGTCGACGAGGAGGTCGCGGAACACCGCGCGGAAGCGCAGGCCGCCCGCCTCCCAGGCGGATTCGTAGAGGGCGCGGCGCTCCTCCGGCGTGGCGTCGTGGGCCGAGCGCTCGGAGATCAGGAACGGGTGGCCGTTGGTCGAGGTCCGGGTGAGGGCGCGGATCTCGGCGTAGTTCGCCTTGATCCGGCTCTGCTCCTGCGGCGTGATCGGGCCGTTGCGGGCCGGGATGCTGTAGTTCGCGGTGCGCTGGAAGACCGTCAGGTGGGCGGCTTCGGCCGCGAGCACCGGGGCGGCCTGGATGCCGGTCGAGCCGGTGCCGATCAGCCCGACCCGCTTGCCCGCGAAGTCGACGCCCGCGTGCGGCCAGCGGCCGGTGTGGTACCACTCGCCCGCGAAGGTCTCGAGGCCCGGGATCTTCGGGATGTTGGCCGAGGACAGGCAGCCCACCGCCGTGATGAGGAAGGGGGCGACGAAGCGCTCGCCGGCCTCCGTCGTGACCGTCCAGGCGTTCGCCTCCTCGTCGAAGTCCGCCCGGGTCACCCGGGTCTCGAGCTGGATGTCGCGGGCGAGGTCGAAGCGCGCGGCGACGTGCTCGAGGTAGCGCCGGATCTCGGCCGGCTCGGGGTAGCGCTCCGTCCAGCTCCACTCCTGCTCCAGCTCGCGCGAGAAGGAGTACGAGTAGGAGTAGCTCTCCGAGTCGCAGCGCGCGCCCGGGTAGCGGTTCCAGTACCAGGTGCCGCCGATGCCGCTGCCGGCCTCCAGGACCCGCACGCTCAGCCCGAGCCGGTCGCGCAGGGCGTGGAGCTGGTAGAGGCCCGCGAACCCGGCGCCGACGATGATCGCGTCGTACGCGCGCGCCGGCGCCTCCGCCCCGACCGGTTCCGTGCGCGTGGTGAGCATGGTCGCGTGTCTCCCTGTTCCGGTGCGCTCGCGGCACCTTCATCGAGGCGCAAATCTTCGACGCTTTCGCGGGGCGATGCCAGCCGTTTCCGCGCAAGGCTGCGCTGCTCGCACCGGGGAGGCTCCGGAACGCCGCGGCGCCGGACTTTGCCCCGGACCTCGGGCGCCGCGCACCTTCGCCGCGCACCTTGGCGAAGGTGTCCCGGGCGCCGGGCCAGGTCTCGGCGCCGATCCGCTCCCCGGCGGGCCGGTTACATGGGGTTATCCGGCGTAGAGGCCGCCCGCCCGGGAGGCTCCAAGTCTTCGCGCAGGCGTGCCGAACCATCGGGGGCGGGCCGCGGACGGGGGAGCCGCCCCGGAACAACCGGGGCCGTGCCGTTGACACACCTTTGGCGGAGGCGCTTCCTCTCGGCGGGAGGACCGCACCGATGACGTCGACGCGCCGCACCGTCCTGAGCGCCGGGATCGGGCTCGGCCTCGCGCCCCTGCTGCCGCGCCGGCCGCGGGCGCAGGCCGCGGGCACGATCCGGATCGGCGTCCTCAACGACCAGTCCGGGCCCTACCGCGACATCAGCGGGCCCTACGGGGTGGCCTGCACCCAGCTCGCCGTCGACGAGTTCGCCAGCAAGGGCTTCAAGGTCGAGGTGATCGCGGCCGATCACCAGAACAAGCCCGACGTCGGGGCCGGCATCGCCCGGCAATGGTACGACCGGGACGGCGTCGACCTGATCCTCGACGTGCCGACCTCCTCGGTCGGCCTGGCGGTGAACCAGGTCGCCCGGGAGAAGAACAAGGCCTACATCAACACCGGCGCGGCCACCTCCGACCTGACCGGGACCCAGTGCACGCCGGTCACGGTCTCCTGGATGTACGACACCTACATGCTGGCCCGGTCGACCGGGGGCGCCATGGTCAAGGCGGGCGGCGATTCGTGGTTCTTCATCACCGCCGATTACGCCTTCGGGCACGCGCTGGAGCGCGACACCGGGAGCTTCGTGAAGGCGAGCGGCGGGCGCGTCCTCGGGAGCGTCCGCTACCCGTTCCCGTCGACCGCCGACTTTTCGTCCTTCATCCTCCAGGCCCAGAACAGCGGCGCCAGGATCATCGGGCTGGCGAATGCCGGGGCCGACACGGTCAACTCGATCAAGCAGGCCGCGGAGTTCGCGCTGACCCAGCACGGGGCGAAGCTCGCGGCGCTCCTGATGTTCCTGTCGGACGTGCACGCCCTCGGCCTCAAGGCCGCCCAGGGGCTGGTCCTGACGGAGAGCTTCTACTGGGACCTCAACGACCGCACCCGCGCGATCACCCGGCGCGCGCTGCCGCGGCTCAAGGGCGCCTACCCGAACATGGCGTCGATCGCGAACTACTCGGCGACGCTGCACTACCTCAAGGCGGTGGCGGATCTCGGCGTCCCGGCCGCCAAGGCGTCGGGCGTCGACGTCGTCGCCCGCATGAAGGCGATGCCGACCGACGACGACGCCTTCGGTCCCGGCCGCATCCGCGAGGACGGCCGCAAGCTCTGCCCCGCCTACCTGTTCGAGGTGAAGACGCCCCAGGAGAGCAGCGGGCCCTGGGACTACTACAAGCTCATCGGGACGACCCCGGCCGAGGAGGCCTTCCGGCCCCTCGACAAGGGCGGCTGCCCGCTCGTGAGGGCGTGAGGCGACGGCCCGGGGGAGCTTCCCCGGGCCGAACCGCGACCCGCGGCCGGCTTGGCGCCCGCGCACGCGCGTCCCTTGCGCCGAGGCAGGCTCCCGGCGGCTCCCCCGGCGGGGGGCCGGATCAGGCCTCGGCCGTCGGCCAGGCGAAGAAGCCGCGGCCCTCCGACTCGAGGTGGCGGTTCAGCACCATGCGGTGGACCTCGTCGGCGCCGTCCACCAGGCGGGCCTGGCGGGCGTAGCGGTAGATCCACTCCAGCACCGTGTCCTTGGAGTAGCCCCGGGCGCCGTTGATCTGGATGCCGATGTCGGCGGCCCGGTGCAGGGTGTTGGCGACGTGGATCTTGGCCATCGACACCTCTTTCCGGGCGAAGCGGCCCTGGTCGAGCTCCCAGGCCGCCCGCATCACGAGGAGGCGCCCGATCTCGATGTCCATGGCGAGGCCGCCGAGCATGAGCTGCACGCTCTCGCGGTCGGCGAGCCGGACCCCGAAGCCCTCCCGCACCGCCGCGTAGTCCTGGGCGATCTCGACGCAGCGCCCGGCGAGGCCGAGCCAGCGCATGCAGTGGGTCAGGCGGGCGGGCCCGAGGCGGACCTGGGTCACCTTGAGGCCCTTGCCCTCGCCCGCGAGCACGTCCCCGGGCGCCACCGCGAGCCCGTCGAAGGCGATCTCGCAATGCCCGCCGTGCTCCTCCGGCCCCATGATGGGGATGCGGCGCACGATCTCCCAGCCGGGCTGGTCGCGGTGAAACAGGAAGGCGGTGAGCCCGTGGCGCGGATCGTCGGAGGTGCGGGCGATCAGGATGAAGTGGGCCGCCTCCGCGGCGCCGGTGATGTACCACTTGCGGCCGCTGATGCGGTAGCTGCCGTCCGGCTGGCGCTCGGCGCGGGTGCGGATCATCGACGGGTCGGAGCCGCCGCCCGGGTGCGGCTCGGTCATGGCGAAGGCCGAGCGCACGGCGCCGGACACGATCGGCGCGAGCCAGCGGCTCTTCTGCTCGGGCGTGCCGAGGGCCTCCAGCACCATCATGTTGCCGTCGTCGGGGGCGGCGGAGTTGAACACCACCGGCCCGAAGATCGAGCGGTTCATCTCGGTGTAGCAGGCCGCCATCCCGACCTTGCCGAGGCCCTGGCCGCCGGTCTCCTCCTTGAGCTGGAGGCACCACAGGCCCGCCGCCCTGGCCTTGGCCCGCAGGGCGTCGAGGGCGTCGAGGCGGATGTTCTCGTGCTCGTCCCAGGTCGCGCGGTCGGCCTCGACCGGCAGAACCTCGCGGGCGACGAAATCCGCGACCCGGGCGCGGTATTCCTCGATCCTCGGGGAGAGCGTGAAGTCCATGGCGATCCTCGGGCGTGCTGTGCGGCCTTGCCTCCCCGCTTGCGCCGGCCCGGCGGGTCGGGTCAAGCGGGGAGGGGGACGCCTACGGGCGGCCCTGCCGGGTCGGGACGAGGAGCGCGATGCGGTACACGCCCGCCTCCCTGCCGACGAGGAAGACGCTGGCCGGCCGGTCGCCCGCCTCGCCCGGCGGCTCGTCGAACACCACCCGCAGCTGCTCGGTGACCGGCATGTTGGCCTTGAGCGTGCCGCGCCCTTCGGCCTCCGCGAGCCCGTCGGCCGGAAAGGCCTCGAGGTCGGCCGACCGGATCGGCCGGCCGAAGCTGTAGCGGATCTGGTAGAGCGTCAGCCGCCGCCGCTGGGGCCGGGCGCCGGTCCAGTTCACCAGGCGCTCGAAGGCCGCGGTGTCGTGGGCCCGGAGCGCCTTCGTGACGTAGGCGACCAGGTCCTCAGGCCGCGAGGGCAGGGCCGCCTCGGCGGACGCCTCCGCGGCGGCGGACGGGTCCTGCTGGGCGCGGGCCGGTGCGGCCGCCCCGAGCAGGGCGGCCGCGACGCCGGCGACGGCGAGGCGCCTCACTGGGCCGTCGCCTCCTCGCCCATGACCCGGAAGACCCAGATCACGCCGCCCTGCGGGGCCACGCTGACGCGCCGCTCCTCGGGCAGCACGGCGTTGAGGCCGTTGAGCATCCGGTCGGCGTCGACGCCCCAGCCGGCCTGGACGGCGATGTACTGCACGCCGTCGATCATGTAGCTCGACGGCACGCCGGTGACGCCGGAATTGAGCCGGGTCTCCCACACCATCTTGCCGGTGGTGCCGTCGAAGGCCCGGAACTTCCGGTCGCTGGTGCCGCCGGCGAAGATCAGGCCGCTGCCGGTGGTCAGGAGCGGCCCCCACATGGCCGTGTCCTGGAAGTCGTGGGTCCAGACCCTCTTGCCGGTCTTCGGGTCCCAGGCCTGGATGGCGCCGATGGCGAAGGGCTTCGACTTGTCCACGCCGTCGCGCAGGCGCAGGGAGTTCAGCACCTCGTCGATCGGGATGCCGATGTAGAGCTCGCCCGGCTTGCGCAGCCCGGCCTGCGTGCCGGCGAGCTCGGAGCAGAGGTTGTCGTTCGACGGGATGTAGAACAGGCCCGTCTTCGGGTTGTAGGCCTCCGGCGGCCAGTCCTTGCCGCCCCACAGGCCGGGGCAGAAGGCGGCGCGGCGGTTGATGCCCGGTATCTTCTCCTGGTTGTAGGTCGGCCGGCCCGTCTTCGGGTCGAGGGAGGCGAAGACGTTCTGGTACACGAACGGCTTGCCCTCCACGAAGGTGAGCGGGCCCTCCTTGGTGCGCTCGAGCGTCCAGAGGTAGCCGTTGCGGCCGGCGTGGATCGCCGCCGGGATCGTCCGGCCGCCGCGCTCGATGTCGATCAGGATCGGGGCCGAGACCTCGTCCCAGTCCCAGGCGTCGTTCCAGTGGTACTGGTGGTGGCCCTTGATCGCGCCGGAATCGAGGTCGAGGGCCACGACGGACGAGGTGTAGAGGTTGTCGCCGGGCCGGGCGTCCGGGGTCCAGGGGCCGCCGTTGCCGGTGCCGTAATAGGCGAGGTTGGTGGCCGGGTCGTAGCTGCCCTGGATCCAGACCGAGCCGCCGCCGACCTTCCAGGAATCGCCCTTCCAGGTGTCGGCCGCCGGGTCGCCCGGGCCGGCCACCGTGTAGGTCTTCCAGGCCTCGTCGCCGGTCTCGGCGTTGAGGGCCGTGATGAAGCCGCGGATGCCGTACTCGCCGCCCGAGACGCCGACCACGACCTTGCCCTTCGCCACCAGGGGCGAGAGGGTCATGTAGTAGCCGTCCTTCCAGGGCGCGACGCACTTCTCCCACTTCACCTTGCCGGTGGTGGCGCCGAGGGCGATCACGCAGGCGTCCGTGGTGGTGACGAAGACGCTGTCGCCGTAGAGGCCGACGCCGCGGTTGGTCGGGTGGAGCTGGGACAGCTCGGGCGGCAGTTCCTTCTGGTAGCGCCACAGCACCTCGCCGGTGCGGGCGTTGATCGCCAGCACCTGCGCCTGCGGCGTCGAGACGAACATGACGCCGTTGTTGACGATCGGGGGCGCCTGGTGGCCCTCGCTCACGCCCGTCGACAGGCTCCAGGCCGGGACGAGGCGGGTCACGTTCTTGGCCGTGATCTGGTCGAGGGGCGTGTAGCCCCAGCCCTGGTAGTTGCCCCGGTACTGCAGCCAGTTCTCGGGCTCGGGGTTGGCGAGGCGCTGGTCGGTGACCGGCTTGTAGTCGAGGGGAGCCGCCGACGCCCCCCCGGGGAGCGCGAGGACCCCTCCGGCGAGCGCGAGGGCGACGGGGGCCGCCGCGGCGAGCCCTTTCCTGACGAGACGTGACATGCCTGCTCTCCTCCCGTGTCCGGCAGGCCGGCCCGTGGCCGCCCGCGCGCTCTGACCCGAAACGTCCCGGGCCCGCGTCGTTGCCGCCGCGCGGGCCTCGTTCCTCCCGCGCGCCGCGGCGGGTGCCGCGACCGCGCCCGCGCGGTGACCGCTCTCGTGCGGCCGGATCCCGCCGCGCACGGGAGCGGACGCCGCTCCCGCCGCGAGGCGGCCTCGTCCCGGGGTCAGGCGGTGCCCGGCCCGGGCTTGCTCGTGAAGCTCCCCGCCACCATCAGGGCGCCGCCCTCGCCCCTGGCGAGGGGCAGGACCGGCAGCCGCTTGCGGGCGGGGCCCTTGGCGACCCGGCCGCCCTCGGCGGGCAGGAACTCCGAGTGGTGGCAGAAGCAGCTCAGCTTCCTGTCCTCGTGGTTCCAGCCGCTGATCGTGCAGCCCTGGTGGGTGCAGACGCCCGAGAGCGCCACCACGCCCTCGACCGTGTGGGGGCGGATCTCCTCGGCGATGTCCCCGGGGGCGACCCGGACCAGGATGATCTTGCTGAAGCGCGAGCCGTCGCGCTTGATGCCCGCGGGATCGACCGCCACGGCCTCCACGAGGGTCCCCTCCTCGGCGAGGGACGCGAGGGTCACGGCCTGGCCCGCCTGCGCGCCGTCCCCGAGCACGAGCCGGTCGCCCTTCTGGGGCAGGGCATCCTCCGGGCCGGCCCAGGCGGCGCGTCCCGTGGCGCAGCACGCGACGGCCCCGGCCACGACGCTGCGGCGGTCGACGCCGCCCGCGCGCTTCCCACGCTGATCCATCCCGCCTCCCGTCGAGCCACGACGTTGTTTTTAGATTGCTCTTATTCGTAACCGAGGGGCGCCGGCGGTTCAAGGCGCCCGAGTGAATTTTCCGCAAGGCTTCATGCGGCCCGCCCGCGGAATACGCATGTGATTCAACGCGATGGGACGAACTCTGCTTGTCGTCTCCTTGGGCGGCCGCGGGCGGGCCGCGCCGCGGCGTGGTGCAATGCAAAAATCATCTGTGCAGTGCATGATGAGGCGGTCCGTCCCCTGACGCCCGTCGGCGCGCCAGCTCCCGAAAGCCCATCAGCGCCCGTCCCGGAGAGCATCAGCCCGCCGATGAGCCCGCCGATCGCCGCCGTGATGGCCGGGGCCGGGATCGCGAGCAGGCGGTCGACCTGGCCCCGGGTCGCGGCCGCGTGCGTCTCGGCGGCGTGGAGCAGCACGGCGGGGAGGCGGTTCACCGGCTCGCCGGAGGCGATCAGGTCCGGGGTCGAGGGCGAGAGCGGCCGCAGGGAGGCGAGGCCGGCGACTCGCGCCCGGCGGCCTCCAGGCTGCCGGCCACCAGCCGCCCGTCGCCGCCGGAGGCCCGGCAGGCGAAGCGCGCCATCACTCCCGGGCGCTCGAACACGGGGCCGATCTCCTCGACGGTGGCGTCGCCGGCCAGGGATCGGGCCGCCTCGCGGGAGACGGCTCGCGCATGATGGCCTCGCCGTCGCCGCCCGGTGCGGCGCCGCGCGCCACCCCGCGGACCCGCCCTTGCGGACCTCCGAGCGGCCCGAATTTCCTCGCGGCAGGCCACCGGGTTCCCGGGCGGCAGCGTTGCGGATCGGCTACGACGGTGCCTGCATCGCCGGGCCGGCTCCGGGCCGGGACGGCTCCGGGCCGGCGCCCGCGCGACCTCACCCCGATCGGACCCGATGCCGGTCCGCCCGGCAGCGTGCTGCGGCGCGGGCTCGACCGATGGAGCCCCGCGCGCCGCCGGGCGCGCGGGGAGCACGTCAGCGCAGGGCCATGGCCTGCGGCTCGACCGCCGGCTCGCCCTCGCGCGGGAGCGTGGTCTGCCAGGGCGCGCCCGTGCGGGCCTTGGCATAGCCGTCGTCGAACAGCCGGCGCATGTAGGCGGTGTCGAAGCCCTGCGCGGCCGAGACCTCGGGGATGCGCTGGTCGATGTAGGTGAGGTGGAAGCCGATGCCGTTGCGCCGGGCGAACGCGTAGGTGCTGGCGAGGGTGGCGCGGGAGCGGGCGCGGCCCACGGTCGAGAGCGAGCGGGTGGCGATCGGCAGGGTGCCGTTCGGCACCACGTCGAAGCTCGGCTCGACGCGGCCGTTGATGATGACGTAGATGTTGGGCCGCCCGCGGCTCGCCCCCAGGCGGCCGTCCTGGGTCAGGAAGGCCTCCGGCAGGGTGAAGACCGGCGTCACCACCGAGCCGTCGACGTGCATCTCCTGGAAGGCGTGGTTGCCGGCCTGGGCGTCGATCAGCATCGGGGGGAACACCGCCGGGACGCTCGCCGAGGCGGTGAGCACGTCGCGAAACAGCGTCGCGGCGTTGGGCTGGCCGCTCGCCGCGATGGCGCCCATGTCCCAGATCACCGCCCGCTGCGAATCGAGGTTGGTGGTGACCACGAGGAGGCGCCGGCCCTTCCGGTGCTCCTCCGCGACGGCCGCCAGCATCTCGGGCGTGACGTGGCGCCCGACGAGGTCGCGCAGGCGCTGGTCGCCGAACAGTCCGTCGCCGAGCAGGATGTTGAGCGGGTTGGGCGAGCGCACCAGGCCCGCGGCCGCGCCGCTGGTGTAGATGTCGCGCAGGCTCGGGTCGTAGGCCGGCCCCAGGAACGCGAACGGGGCGATGAGCGCGCCCGTCGAGACGCCGGACACGATGGTGAAGGTCGGGCGGCGCCCGGTCTCGCTCCAGCCGTTGAGCACGCCGGCCCCGTAGGCCCCGTCGCCGCCCCCGCCCGAGAGCGCCAGGTAGCTGAAGGGCTCGCGCAGCGAGGCCACCCGCTCGGTCACCTGGGCGAAGCTGCGGGCGGTCCCGTCGGCCCAGAAGCGCACGCCGGGCTCCTGGCCCGGCACGGTCGCGACGGCGGCCTCCGCGGCCGTGTAGGGCGTGCGCGGCAGCGACGCGCAGGCCGCCCCCTGCGCGCCGATCAGGGCCACCAGGAGACCGCGGCCCCAGTTCGATCGAGCAGACATGGTCACTTCACCAACAGATTCGTCACGCCGGCCCTCGCCCGGGAGTATCGGGCACCGGCGGCGAAACGGCAACGCTTATGGCAAAGCTCGGGACGGGAAAGGGTTCCGCCGCGCGGGACGCCGGTCCCGGCGCGTCGTCACCCCGGCGCCTTCGGGCCCGGGCCGGCGCCGCGGCGGCCGAAATCCGGCTCGGCGGTCTCCTGGCCCACGGCCACGATGCCGCGCCGGATCGCCCGGGTGCGGGTGAAGAGCGCGTGCAGCGCCTCGCCGTCGTCCCACCGGATGGCGCGGGCCAGGGCCGCCAGGTCCTCGTTGAAGCGGCCGAGCATCTCCAGCACGGCGTCCTTGTTGGTGAGGAAGACGTCGCGCCACATGGTCGGGTCAGAGGCGGCGATGCGGGTGAAGTCGCGAAAGCCGCCGGCCGAGAACTTGATCACCTCGGACTGGGTCACGGCCTCGAGGTCGGCGGCGGTGCCGACGATGTTGTAGGCGATGAGGTGCGGCACGTGGCTCGTGATCGCCAGCACGAGGTCGTGGTGGGCCGGGGTCATGGTCTCGACGACCGAGCCGAGGCCCTCCCAGAAGGCCCGCACCCGCGCGACCGCGGCCGGCGCCGTGCCCTCCGGCGGGGTGAGGATGCACCAGCGGCCGTGGAACAGGCTGGCGAAGCCCGCATCCGGCCCCGAATGCTCGGTGCCGGCGACCGGGTGGGCCGGCACGAAGGCGACGTGGCCCGGCAGGTGGGGCGCGGCGGCCGCCACCACGGCGCCCTTGACCGAGCCGACGTCGGACACGATGGCGCCGGGCGCGAGGGCGCCCGCCATCGCGGCCGCGACCGGCCCGACCGCGCCCACGGGCACGCACAGCACGACGAGGTCCGCCCCGGCCACGCCCGCGGCGAGGTCGGCCGTCGCGACGTCGGCGATCCCGAGCGCCCGCACCCGCTCCCGCACGCCCGCGTCGCGGTCGATCGCCACGATCTCCCGCGCCAGCCCGGCCTCCCGGGCCCCGCGGGCGATCGAGGAGCCGATCAGCCCGAGCCCGACCAGGGCCAGGCGCCGGAACGGGGCCGGCCGCCCGGCGGCGTCCGCCTCAGGCATCGGAGCGCCCCGCCACGAACGCGCCGAGGGCGGCGACCACCGCCTCGTTCGCCTCCGCCGAGCCGATGGTCATGCGCAGGGCGTGCGGCAGGCCGTAGGCGCCGACGCGGCGCAGGATCAGCCCGCGGGCGGTCAGGAAGGCGTCCGCCTCCGCGGCGCCCCGGCCGGCGGCCTCGGGGAAGTGGATCAGCACGAAGTTGCCGACGCTCGGGGTGACGGCGAGGCCGAGCGCCTCGATCGCCCGCGTGACCTTCGGCAGCCAGGCCTCGTTGTGGGCGACCGCCGCCGCCACGTGGGCGTCGTCCGCCACGGCGGCGGCGCCGGCGGCGATCGCCGCCGAGCCGAGGTTGAAGGGCCCGCGGATGCGGTTGACCGCGTCGGCGACGGCCGCGGGCGCCACCATCCAGCCAATGCGCAGGGCAGCCAGCCCGTACACCTTCGAGAAGGTGCGGGTCATGACGACGTTCTCGGATTCGGCGACCAGCTCGAGGCCGGCGGCGTAGTCGTTGCGCCGGACGTACTCGGCGTAGGCCGCGTCGAGCACCAGCAGCACGTCCCCGGGCAGGCCGGCGTGCAGGCGCCGCACCTCGTCGAAGGGCAGGTAGGTGCCGGTGGGGTTGTTGGGGTTGGCGAGGTAGACGATGCGCGTGCGCGGCGTGACGGCCCGCAGGATCGCGTCGACGTCGGCCGTGTGGTCGCGCTCCGGCGCCACCACGGGCGTGCCGCCCGCCGCCAGGATGGCGATGCGGTAGACCAGGAAGCCGTACTGCGAGTACAGGCCCTCCTCCCCCGGTCCCATGTAGGCGTAGGTGAGGAGCGACAGCAGCTCGTCCGAGCCGGCCCCGCAGACGATCCGCTCCGGGTCGAGGCCGTACTTCGCCGCGATGGCGGTCCTGAGCGCCTGGGCGCTGCCGTCGGGATAGAGCGCGAGGTGGCCCGTGGTCTCCTGCGCCGCCGCGACCGCCGCCGGGCTCGGGCCGAGGGGCGTCTCGTTCGACGACAGCTTGTGCAGCCTGACGCCGGCCGGGGCCGCGCTCTTGCCCGGGACGTAGGCCTCGATCGCGAGGACGCCGGGGCGCGGGACGGGACGGAGGGCGGCGGACATGGGCGGTCTCGGCAGGAGGGGAGGTCGGCCGCCCGTCTAGAGCATGTTGGGCGCCGGGGGAACCGGGGCGGGACGGCCCCGCCGGCGCCGGCCCCGCGCGCCTACGGCGCCGGCCCCTCCGCGCGCCTACACGGTCACCTGCGTGCCCACCTCGACCACGCGCCCGGTCGGGATCTGGAAGAAGTCCGTGGCGTCGTTGGCGTTGCGCGCGAGGGTGATGAACACGCGGTCCTGCCAGAGCGGCATGCCGGACTGCGCCGCTGGCCGGATCGAGCGGCGGGAGAGGAAGAACGACGTCGCCATGATGTCGAACTTGAAGCCCTGCTTGCGCAGAAGGGCCAGCCCCCGGGGGATGTTCGGCGATTCCATGTAGCCGAACTTCATCACGACCTTCCAGAAATGCGGCCCCAGCGGCTCGATCCGGATGCGGTCGGCGTCGGCGAGGCGCGGCAGGTCGATGGTCTTGACCGTGAGCACGACGTTCTTCTCGTGCAGCACCTTGTTGTGCTTCAGGTTGTGCAGCAGGGCGGCGGGCGCGGTCTCGGGGTCGCTGGTGAGGAAGACCGCCGTCCCCTTGACGTGGTGGGGCGGGCTCTTCTCCAGCATCGCCACGAGCTCGGTCAGCGGCACGTCGGTCTTGCGGGTCTTGTTGAACAGGATGGTGACGCCCCGCACCCAGGTCCACATCAGCAGCACGAGGCCGCCGGCGAGCAGCAGGGGCATGTAGCCGCCCTCGAACACCTTGAGCAGGTTCGAGGCCAGGAACAGCAGCTCGACGGCGATGAACGGCACCATGGCGGCGCCGGCGGCGAGCGGCGACCATTTCCAGGTCCGCCACAGCACCAGGAAGGCGAGGCCCGCGGTGATCAGCATCGTGCCGGTGACCGCGATGCCGTACGCCGAGGCGAGCGCGCTCGAGGAGCGGAACAGGATCACCAGCACCACGACGCCGAGCATCAGCAGGGTGTTGATCTGCGGCAGGTAGATCTGGCCGGAATGCGATTCCGAGGTGTGGCGGATCTCGAGGCGCGGCAGCAGGCCGAGCTGCACCGCCTGGCGCGAGAGCGAGAAGGCGCCGGTGATCACCGCCTGGCTGGCGATGACGGTCGCCGCCGTGGCGAGCAGCACCATCGGCAGCAGGCCCCATTCGGGCACGAGCTGGTAGAAGGGGTCGGTCGTGTCGGGGTTCGCCAGGACCAGGGCGGCCTGGCCGAGGTAGTTGATGGCGAGGGCCGGGCCCACGAGGGCGATCCAGGCGGTCTGGATCGGGCGGCGGCCGAAATGGCCGAGATCCGCGAACAGGGCCTCGGCCCCGGTGACCGCCAGGAACACCGCGCCGAGGGCCACCAGGGCGCCGGTGCCGTGGCCGAGCAGGTAGTGCACCGCGTGCCAGGGGTTGAGCGCCCAGAGCACGCCCGGCGTGCGGGCGATGTGGGGCAGGGCCGCCAGGGCCAGGGTGGCGAACCAGACCAGCATGATCGGGCCGAAGAAGGTCGCCATCCGGCTGGTGCCCCGGCTCTGGACCAGGAACAGCGGCACGATGATCGTGATGGTGATCGGCAGGACGTAGTGCTCGAGGGCCGGCGTGACGAGCTTCAGCCCCTCGACCGCCGACAGCACCGAGATCGCCGGCGTGATGATGGCGTCGCCGTAGAACAGGGCGGCGCCGAACAGCCCCAGCATGAACACGATGTGCGAGCCGCCGAGGGCCTTGCGGGCGAGCGCCATGAGCGAGAGGATGCCGCCCTCGCCCTTGTTGTCCATCTGCAGCAGCAGGATGACGTACTTGACGGTGACGATCAGCACCAGGGCCCAGAGCAGCAGCGAGACGGTGCCGAGCACCTCCTCGGCGGTCAGGACGCCGTCGGCCCGGCCGGGGGCGAGGGCCTCCCGGAAGGCGTAGAGCGGGCTCGTGCCGATGTCGCCGTAGACGACGCCGACCGAGCCGAGGAACAGGGTCCAGAAGCTCGCCCGGGCGTGCCCGTGGCCCTCGGCCTCGTCGACGCTGCCGGCCGGCGTCGGCGGGCCTCCGCTCTGGGGGGTGAGTGTTTCGGGCGGCGCAACGGGTCCGCCCGTGGGTGCGGCTGACTGGGTCATGTCTGATCGGGGGTGCGCCCGCCGGAGGCCGCGAGTGCCGCCAAGCGCGCTTCGGGGCCGGTTGGCGGGCTCAGTCCTTGGGGATCGGGTGCGTCCGTCGCCGATCCCGAATGTGGCAGGATTGTAGCACGGGCCCGGGGGGGCGCAAGGCGGGCCGCCCCGCGCCGCGGCGGCCCGCCGCGGCTACTCGGCCGCGCTGCGCCGCCCCTGCCCGAAGCGGCGCTCGATGTAGTCGATCACGATGGTCTCGAAGTCCTTGGCGAGGGTCGCGCCGCGGAGCGTCATGGCCTTCTTGCCGTCGATGAAGACCGGCGCGGTCGGCGTCTCGCCGGTGCCGGGCAGCGAGATGCCGATGTCGGCGTGCTTGGACTCGCCCGGCCCGTTGACGATGCAGCCCATCACGGCGACGTTCAGCCCCTCGACGCCCGGATAGGTCTTGCGCCATTCCGGCATCGAGGTGGTGATCCAGTTCTGGATGTCGCGGGCGAGCTCCTGGAACACCGTCGAGGTGGTGCGGCCGCAGCCCGGGCAGGCCGCCACCAGCGGCACGAAGGTGCGAAAACCCATGGTCTGGAGCAGCTCCTGGGCGACCTTCACCTCCACGGTGCGGTCGCCGCCGGGCTCGGGCGTCAGCGAGTAGCGGATGGTGTCGCCGATGCCCTCCTGGAGCAGCACCCCGATCGCCGCGGAGGCGGCCACGATGCCCTTCGAGCCCATGCCGGCCTCGGTGAGCCCGAGGTGGATGGCGTAGTCCGAGCGCCGGGCGACCTCGCGGTAGACCGCGATCAGGTCCTGCACCGCCGAGACCTTGGCGGAGAGCACGATGCGGTCCTTGGGCAGGCCGATCTCCACCGCCCGGTCGGCGGACAGGATCGCGGACTGCACCATCGCCTCGCGCATCACCGCGCGGGCGTCGCGGGGCCGGGCCGAGCGGGCGTTCTCGTCCATCATGTGGGTCAGGAGCGCCTCGTCGAGGGAGCCCCAGTTGGCGCCGATCCTGACCGCCTTGCCGTAGCGCGCCGCCTGCTCGACGATGGTGGCGAACTGGAGGTCCTTCTTCTCCTTGAAGCCGACGTTGCCCGGGTTGATCCGGTACTTGGCGAGCGCCTCGGCGCAGGCCGGGTGGTCGGTGAGGAGCTTGTGGCCGATGTAGTGGAAGTCGCCGACGAGCGGCACGTGGACGCCGATGCGGTCGAGGCGCTCGCGGATCCTCGGCACCCCGGCGGCGGCCTCGTCGCGGTCGACCGTGATGCGCACGACCTCGGAGCCGGCGCGCGCCAGCGCGGCGACCTGCGCCACCGTCGCGTCGACGTCGGCGGTGTCGGTGTTCGTCATCGACTGGACGACGATCGGGGCACCCCCGCCCATCGTCACGGCGGCCTCGCCGTCTCCGATCCGCACGCCGACCGTGCGGTGCCGGGGACGCGGCCCCGCGATCTCGGGGGCGGCGTCCGCCGGGTCGCCGGCAAGCGCGGCGAGGGCTTCCATGGCTTCCATCGGGTCCCTTCGGGGTCGGTTCGGTCGCGACCAGAAACGCTTAGCTGATCCTGCGCGCGCGCCGCGTCAAGCATGTGACGCCGCCGCGGGCCCGGATCCGGCCGATCCGGCCGCCTGCGTGCCGCGCGCGCCACGGCCCGGCGGGCCGCCGGCGCGGGTGCGGGCCCCCGCACCGGGGCGCCGCTTCATGTCGCATCCGGGCCGGCCTGTCGAGGCCGGAACCCTCGCGCGGGGTGCGGCTTTGCACTGCACCAATTGCTATTGCGATGCAACACACCACATCTCGGCCATGATGAGCACAGACACGACGCAGAGCCCGGCCGCGGCGGATCCGGTCGGCATCGAGGCGGCCGCGGGCCCGGGCTCGGGCGAGGGGGCCGGGCGCGGCCTCTTCGGCCCGCGGGCCGAGAAGGGCGTGGCGCTCGCGCTCCAGGGCGGGGGCGCCCACGGCGCCTTCACGTGGGGCGTGCTCGACGCCCTCCTGGAGGACGGCCGCCTCGGCTTCGAGGCGATCACGGGCGCCAGCGCCGGCGCCATGAACGCCGTCCTCCTGGTCGACGGCTGGATCAAGGACGGCCCGGACGGCGCCCGCTCGCAGCTCGAGGCGTTCTGGCGCGAGGTCAGCCTCGATGCCGACCTCAGCCACGCGCAGCAGACCGTGGTGGACGGCGTGCTGAGCTTCTGGAAGCGCACGCCCGTGGGGGCGTTCTGGAACGTGGTGTCGAGCCCCTACACGTCGAACCCGCTCAACATCAACCCGCTGCGCCGGGCCCTCGTCGACAAGGTGGATTTCGAGGCGCTGCGGACCTCGCGGGCGGCGCAGCTCTACATCTCGGCCACCAACGTCTGGACCGGCAAGATCGCGGTGTTCGAGCGGCCCGACCTGACGCCCGACCACGTCATGGCCTCGGCCTGCCTGCCGACGGTGTTCCAGGCGGTGGAGATCGACGGCGTGCCGCACTGGGACGGGGGCTACCTCGGCAACCCGCCCCTCTACCCGCTCTACCACGGGGCCGAGACCCGCGACATCCTGCTCGTCCAGATCAACCCGATCGAGCGGCGCGAGACGCCCCGGACCCCGCAGGCGATCCGCGACCGCCTGAACGAGATCACCTTCAACGGCAACCTGCTGCGCGAACTGCGCGCCATCGACTTCGTGGGCGACCTGATCGACCAGGGGGCCCTGGGGCGCAGCAACAGCTACAAGCCGCTCCTCCTGCACCGCATCGACGGCAGCGGCGGCCTCGACGACTTCGCCGCCTCGACCAAGCAGAAGGCGCAGTGGCCGTTCTTCCTGACGCTGCGCGACACCGGCCGGGAGGCCGCCAGGGCCTGGCTCGCCCAGCACTACGACGCCGTCGGCCGGGAGAGCACCCTCGACCTCAAGGCGATGTACGTCTGACCGGGCCCCGGCCGGCGGCGATGCGGGCCGCCGCCGGGGCGTCCGGGCCGCCTCCCGCCGCGAACCGCCACACCCCCGTCTCCTTGATCTCGGCATCCTCCAGCGCCCGGGTCACCGGCACCGCGTAGGTGGCGAGGCTCACGAGGCGGCTCCGCGGCAGGTAGGCCCGGCCCGGGTCCCCGATCAGCACCCGGGCGCCGCGGGCGTGGAGCCCCTCGAGCCAGCCGGAGACCCGGGCCGCGAGGTCGCGCTCGTAGAAGATGTCGGCCGCGAGCACGCAATCCCAGCCCTCGTCGCGGCCCACGAGGTCGGACGCCGCCGCCTCGACGCGACCGGCGACGCCGTTCTCGGCCGCGTTGAGGCCGATCGCCGCGAGCGCGAAGGGGTCGAGGTCGCTCGCCCGCACGGCGGCCGCCCCCGCCATCGCGGCCGCGATGGCGACGAGGCCGGAGCCCGACGCGAAGTCGAGCACCCGCGCGCCCGCGACCGTCTCGGGATGGTCGAGGACGTAGCGCGCGAGCGCCTGCCCGCCGGCCCAGGCGAAGGCCCAGAAGGGCGGCGGCAGGCCGATCGCGCCGAGCTCCTCCTCGGTGCGGCTCCACAATTCCGTGGCCTCGTCGGCGACGTGGAGGCGGATCGCCGGCGCGTGCGGCACCGGCCGCAGGCGGGTATGGGCCCGGATGAACGCCGCTGGCTCCATCAGGCGGGGCCCGCCGGGCCGGCTCGCGTCGGGCCGGGGCGCATCAGGCGAGGTCCGCGTAGATCCGCAGCACCGCCCCGGCGACCGCCGCCTCGGTGAAGCCGCCGGCGAGGACGCGCGCGCGGGCGGCCTCGCCCAGGCGGGCGACGAGGGCGGGATCGGCGGCGAGCCGCGCGAGCGCCCCGGCGAGCGCTGCGGGGTCGTCCGGCGGCACCACGAGGCCCTCGACGCCGTCCCGCACCAGCGCCCGGCAGCCCGGCACGTCGGTGGTCACGATCGCCCGGCCGCAGGCGGCCGCCTCCAGGAGGGCGCGGGGCAGGCCCTCGCCGCCCCGGGAGGGCAGGCAGGCGACGTGGCTTGCCCCGAGCACGCCCGCCACGTCCGCCGTCGGCCCGTGCCAGGCGACGCCGTCGCGGGACCAGTCCCGCAGGGTCGCCTCGGGGATCGCGCGGCGGTTCGAGGGGTCCGGGGCGCCGTGCAGGGTGAGGGCGACGGCGGCGCCGCCCTCGCGGGCGAGGCGCACGGCCGCGACCGCGGTGTCGACCCCCTTCGACCACAGCATGCGGGCGACGAGGGCGACCCGCAGGGGCGGCTGGGCCGGCAGGGGCCTCGGCGTCCAGGCCGCGGGATCGACGCCCGCGCCCCCCACCACGGTGACGCGGGTGTCGGCCGGGTCGAGCCCGAGGAGCGCGGCGTCGTCCGGGTTCTCGAACAGGTACCGGGTGCGGGCGGTCTCCAGCGGACCGCGGATCAAGTGGCGCAGGGCCGTCCGCCCCAGGCGCCCGGCCGCGTCGCGGCGCGCCCCGATGAGGCCGAGGCCGGTGAGCGCGTAGACCCGCCGGGGAATGCGCGCCAGGGTGGCGGCGGCCCCGCCGACCAGGATGCCCCGGAGCGCGATGCAGTGGACGAGGTCGGCCTCGAGCGCCGTCAGGATCGCGGCGAGCTGGCCGGCGGCGTAGCCGGCCGCCATCGGGTTGAGGCTGGAGCGCTCCGCCTCCAGGGCCACCACCCGGGCCCCCGTGGCGGCGATCGCGTCCCGGTGGGCCCGCACCCGGGTCACCACCGCGACGGCGTGGCCGGCCGCGACCGCCGCCCGGGCGAGCGGCAGGAAGTGGGAGGCGAAGAACCAGTCCTCCGTGACCACGAAGGCGATCGTCCTGCGCCCCGGCATCCCGGTCGCGTCCGCGGTCGCGGCGTCCCCTGGCTCCACCCCGATCGTCCCCCGCCTGCCCGGCCCCCTCCCTACAGCGCCCCGGGCCCGGCGTCGCGGCCAATCCGCCGGCCGGGCGCGGCCCCGCGGGCCGCGAGGCCCGTCCCCGGGCCACGGGGTGTTTTCCCCGGGCCACGAGGTGTTTTCCCCGGGCCACGAGGTCTTGCCGCAGGCCTCGTCAGGAACCGGGCCCGGCGGGCCTCAGTTGAAGCACACCAACGAACCGTGAGGCCTTGCCCCATGCTGTCGGATCCCGAATCGGCGGACGCAGTCGCCGAGGATCGCGTCGACACCAAAGACGCCGCCCGCGAGGCGGGCCTGCGCTACGTCAGCGACGAGGAGCCCGGCTACCGCCGCAAGCGGAGCGGCCGCGGCTTCGTCTACGTCGATGCCGCCGGCGCGCGGGTGCGGGACGCGGCCGTGCTGGCGCGGATCAAGGCCCTGGCGATCCCGCCCGCCTACACCGACGTCTGGATCTGCCGCCACGCCAAGGGCCACATCCAGGCCACGGGGCGCGACGACCGGGGGCGCAAGCAGTACCGCTACCACCCGGAGTTCCGCCAGGCGCGCGAGAGCAGCAAGTTCGCCCACATGATGGCCTTCGCGGACGCGCTGCCGGGCCTCCGCGCGACCGTGCAGGCGGATATGGGCCGGCGCGGCCTCCCCCGCGAGAAGGTGCTGGCGACCGTCGTGCACCTCCTGGAGACGACCCTGATCCGGGTCGGCAACGACGATTACGCCCGGCAGAACAAGAGCTACGGCCTCACCACCCTGCGCGACCCCCACGTCACCGTCGAGGGCCGGGAGCTGCGGTTCCGCTTCAAGGGCAAGAGCGGCAAGACCTGGGAGCTCGCGGTCCAGGACCGGCGGGTGGCCAAGATCGTCAAGGCCTGCCAGGACCTGCCCGGCCAGGAGCTGTTCCAGTACATCGACGACGAGGGCGTGCAGCGCGACGTCACCTCGGCCGACGTGAACGCCTACCTGCGCGAGATCACCGGCCGCGACGTCACCGCCAAGGATTTCCGCACCTGGTCCGGCACCGTGCTGGCGGCCCTGGCCCTGCGGGAGTTCGAGGCCTTCGACAGCCAGGCCGCGGCCAAGAAGAACGTGCGGGCCGCCATCGAGCGGGTCGCCGAGCGCCTCGGCAACACGCCGACCATTTGCCGCAAGTGCTACGTCCACCCCGAGATCCTGGGCTGCTACCTCGAGGGCGAGCTGCTGCTCCAGGTCCAGGAGGAGGTCCAGGCGGCCCTGCGCGAGGACCTCGGCCGCCTGCGGCCCGAGGAGACGGCGGTGCTCGGCCTGCTCCAGGGGCGGCTCGCCGCCGCGGCCGAGCGGGAGGCGCGGCCGGCCGGCCGCGCCAAGCCCGCGGGCAGGGCCGCGAAGGCGGGCGACGGCCGGCCGGCCCGGAAGGCGGCGGCGCGGCGGGCGGCCTGACGCCGGTCGAGCACCCGCGCGGGACCCGGGGATGCGCCCCGGGCCCCGCGCGGGTCCCGTCGTCTCCTCGGGCCGCTCAGCGCTTCGGGCGGCGCGGCGGACCCGGGTCGGCACCTCCGTCGTCGGAGGTCGCGCGGGGAGACCCGCGTCTGAGTCAATGCGAGGTGGCGCCGTGGCCCTCGTGCCGGCCCGGACGCAGGCTCCGGGGCAGATCGCTGTCGAGGACCGGCGCGAGGCCGATCTGGCGGGCGAGCTGGACCAGGTCCTTGAGGCGGCCGGTCTTGGTCTTGCGGCGCAAGTTGAGGCGGTGGGTCTCGACGGTGCGGACGCTGACGGTGAGCCGGCGCGCCACCTCCTTGTTGCTGAAACCGGCGCTCAGGAAGCGCAGCACCTCGGCCTCGCGGGGGGTCAGCCCGAGCGTGGCGGCGGCCGCGTCCCCCGGCGCCTCGGCGCCGCCGCCCTGGAGCGGCAGGCCGCGGGCGAGGGCCAGGATCGCGCCGCAGATCTCCCGCGGGGCCGCCGAGCGGGCCACGAACGCGTCCGCGCCCGCCGCCACGAAGCGGCCGATCTCGGCGGCGTCGGCCGCCAGCAAGGCCACCAGCACCTTCACGTCCGGGTGGCGCGCGCGCAGGGCCGCGACGGCCGAGACGCCGTGCTCGGGCGCGAAGACCAGGGCGACCGTCGCGTCCGCATCGAGCCCGTCCGGCACCTCGCCGGGATCGACGGTGCGCAGTGCGGGCGCGTGTTCGAGCGTTGCCCGGAAAGTCGCGCCGAGATCCGACGGCTCGTTGACGATCAAAACCTTGACGGCTTCACTCATGCCGTTTGCCTCCGTCCCAGCGCGATACATGCGCAGTGCTTACGGAGGGATCTGATCAAGCGGCGTTCCAGCCGCCGCGGGGGTGCAGGCCGGCCGGCCGGCGGGGCCGCGAATCGGGCCCCGCGGGCCCGCCAGACCGGTCCGGCGGGCCGAATCCGCGTCAGAATGTCGCGAATCCAGGGTTGTGCTCGCCCAGTCAGCTAAATCTGGGATCCCCGTCCGGCGGCCTGATCGCCCCAGAATGGGACGGCTCGGGCAGGCCGGGCCGGTCGCAATGGGGCAGCCCGGTCCCCGGGGCCCGGGCCGCCCGCGGGGGCCGGGCGGCGGCTACCCGGCCCGGGCCAGGATCAGGTCGGTCGCCGCCGAGACGACGCGGTTGCGGCCGCCGGTCTTGGCCTCGTAGAGCGCGATGTCGGCCCGCTTCAGGAGGCCCACCACCGTCTCGCCCTCCGACCACTCGCTCACCCCGAAGCTGGCGGTGAGCTGCACCGGCCCGCGGCTGCCCTTGAAGCGCAGCTGCGTGCAGCGCAGCCGCAGGCGTCCCGCCGTCGCCTCCGCGTCCGCGAGCGAGCGGCCCGGCAGCGCCAGCGCGAACTCCTCGCCGCCGAGGCGCCCGGCGATGCCGCCCGCCTCCTCGGCGAGCTCCTGGGAGACGCCCCGGATCGCCGCGTCGCCGACGTCGTGGCCGTGCTGGTCGTTGATCGACTTGAAGTGGTCGATGTCGACGAGGATCATGCCGAGCCGGCCGTGCGCGCCGACGCGGTCCGTCGCCTCGGTCACCCGCTGCAGGAAGGCCCGCCGGTTGAGGAGCCCGGTGAGCGCGTCGGTCTCGGCGAGGCGGATCAGCTGGCGCTGCATCCCGGTCAGGCGCTCGGCGGCGCGCAGGCGGGCGTAGAGCTCCTCGGCGCCCGGCGGTTTGTCGATGAAGTCGTCCGAGCCGCTGTCCAGCGCCTCGGCGAGGTTGCGGGCATTGCGCGCCGACGACATGGTGATGATGTAGAGCGGCCGGTGCGCGTCCGCGAGGAGCCGGGCCGACCAGCACAGCTCCAGGCCGCCGATGGGCCGCACCTCCAGGCTCGTGATCAGGGCGGTCACCGAGGCGTTGTCGGTGACGAAGCCCAGGGCCTCGCGGGAATCCGTGAAGGCGTCCACGCTGTGGCCCCGGGGCGTCAGGAGGCCGCTGATGACCTTGAGAACGACCCGGCTCGGATCGACGACGACGATGTGCATGGCGTCCCCCGGCGCGGGTCCGGCCCGGCGGCGCCCCGCCGCGGCGTGCCGCGGGCCGGCCCGTCGATGTGCCCGGAGAGGAATGTGCGCGCCAAGGCTTAACGGCCCCTCAAGGCGGCGCGCCGGACCGGAGCGGGGCCGGGCATGACCGCCCGGGAGGCGCCGCCCGTGACGCCGGACGGGCGCTACATCGCGGTGCGGGGCCGGCTCTGGCGGCGCGCCGACCCCGGCCTTGACCCGCAGGAGCGGGAGCGGCTGGTCGGCGAGCTGATGCGGGCGCGCCGCGCCGTGCGGGACGCCAAGCCGCAGGGCGGCGCGGCCCTGGCGCAGGCCCGCGCGGCGGTCGACGCGGCCAAGCGCGGCCTGGGCGAGCGCGGGCCGCCCTGGTGGACCGACGGCGCTCCCGACTACACCCGGCACCTCGCCCGCACCACGCCCTACGCCGCCTGGTTCGCGGCGCTCTGAGCGCGGGCGCCGGCCCGCGCGGTTCCCCGCCGGCCTCAATACTCCCAGAAGATGCGCTGCAGCTCCTTGGTGTCGGCCGTCTTCGTCAGGGCGACCGCCGCCAGGATCTTGGCCTTCTGGGGGTTCAGGTCGTGGGCCACCACCCAGTCGTAGGTGTCGTCGGGCTGCTCGGCGTTGCGCAGCACGAAGCCATCGCCGACGCGCGAGGAGCGGATGACCTGCACGCCCTTCTGGCGCGCCTCCTTGAGCGTGTCGACGAGGTAGCCCGCCACCGAGCCGTTGCCGGTGCCCGCGTGCACGATCGCCTTGGCGCCCGCCTGCACGGCGGTGGTGTAGGGCAGGGGGCTCATGTTGCCCGCCCCGTACACGATGGCCACCTCCGGCAGGCTGTCGATCGTCTCTATGTCGAACTCCGAGGACGTGCCGTGGCGCTTCACCGGGGCGCGGAAGAAGTAGGTCCTGCCCTCGACCACCATGCCGAGGGGGCCCCACTGGCTGAAGAACGCGCTCGGCTTGATGTTGATGCGCTTCGACACGTCGCGGCCGGACTGGATCTCGTCGTTCATCGTGACCAGCACGCCCTTGCCCCGGGCCTCGGGGCTCGCCGCGGTGGCGACCGCGTCGGCGAGGTTGAGCGCCCCGTCGGCCGACATGGCGGTGGAGGGCCGCATCGAGCCCACCACCACGATGGGCTTGTCGCTCCTCACCACGAGGTTGAGGAACAGGGAGGTCTCCTCCAGGGTGTCGGTGCCGTGGGTGATCACGACGCCGTCGACGTCGTCCTGCTTGAGCAGGGCCGAGACCCGCTTGCCGAGCTGCACGAGCTGCGCGTTGGTGAAGCTCTCGGAGGCGATCTGGAACACCTGCTCGCCGCGGACGTTCGCGGTCTCGGCGAGGGACGGCACGGCGGCGATGAGCTTGTCCACCGGCACCTTGGCGGCCTGGTAGGTGGCGCTGTTGCTGGCATCCGCGCCCGCGCCCGCGATGGTGCCGCCGGTCGCCAGGATCACCACGCTGGCCTTGCGGGAGGCGGCGCTGCTGCCGGCCTCCGGCATCTCCCGGGCACGGGCGGGCGCGGCGGCGAGGGGCAGCGCCGCCCCGAGCAGGACGGCCGCGAGGGCGAGACGGGGCTGGCGCATGGGCAGGGACACCTTCGGGCGGGAGTGGGGCGCGTGGGCGCTCGGGCGGGACGCAAGGACGAGGCCGCGCCGCGGGCGCCCGGGCCGCACCCGGCCGCCGCCGCCAGCATAGCCGATCCGCCCCCCCGGCGACCCGGCCCGGGCCGGGTCGCCGGGCTCCGTCCTCCCTCAGCGGGACGCGTCCCACAAGAAACTTTCCGCGGCCGCACACGTTGATGAGCGACCATGGTGCGCGCGCCGGGCGCCGGCGCCGCATGGTCGAGCATCACTTCAGGGGTGGGTCATGTCCGAGAGTAACGGTGCTCTGAAGCCGCGCGTCGCGCAGCATATCGATATTCACTGCCCCGATGATCGCGCCTACTGGGCTGAGCACTTCCGCGTGAGCGGGGATGAGCTGCGTCACGTCGTCAAGCTGGTGGGCTCGCGGGTCGCGACCGTGGCGGCGCATATCGGCCAGCCGCAGGGCTGAAGCCCCGGGGCCAGCGCCCCGTGATGCCGGGGCGCCCGGTCCCTCAGGGCCGCTCCCGCGCTCCCCGGGGCCGGTCCCCGGCCGGCGGGGAGCCGGACCGGCGCCTCAGCGCAGTCCCGCCTCCACGGCCGCCGCGATCTCGAGCAGCCTCCGGTCCTGGCCGTGCCGGGCGAGCAGCATCAGGCCGACCGGCCGCGCCCGGCCCTTGAGCGGCAGGGAGATGCCCGTCAGGTCGAACAGGTTCCCCACCATGGTGTTGCGCAGCATCAGGAGGTTCGTGCGCGTGAACGCCGCCTCGTCCTGCGCCACGGCGGCGATCGGCACCGCCGGGATCGCGGTGGCCGGCAGGGCGAGCACGTCGAGGGGGCTGAGGCGGTCGTCGCAGGCGCCGATCAGGCCCGCGCGGGTGCGCAGCATCCGGATGTAGGTCGCCGCCGTGACGGTGCGGCCGCGGCTGATGCGGGCGTGGACCCGGGGATCGAAGGCGGCCTCCTCGGCGTCGATCCAGTCGGCGTGCACCGCCGCGGCCTCCACGGACGCCAGGGGCGCGGGGGCGGTCGCCTCGGCCATCCGCTCGAGGAGGTCGTCGATCGCGACGTCGGCGACCCGCGCGCCCGCCGCCCCGAGCATCCCGAGGGCGGCCTCGAACGCCTGCGCCACGTCCGCGTCGGTCTCGGTGAAGAGCAGGCCGCGCGGCACCCCGATCCGCAGGTCCCGCAGCGGGACCGGCCGGAGCGGCCTCCACTCCTCCCCCGCCAGGACGGCGTCGGCCTCGGCGCAGGCCCGGACACTGCGGGCGAGCGGCCCGATCGAATCGAGGGTGGGCGAGAGCGGGAAGGCGCCGTCCAG
The DNA here is from genome assembly GCF_003574465.1 of Methylobacterium crusticola. Classification (GTDB taxonomy): domain Bacteria; phylum Pseudomonadota; class Alphaproteobacteria; order Rhizobiales; family Beijerinckiaceae; genus Methylobacterium; species Methylobacterium crusticola. The sequence continues at coordinate 8,639 of NZ_KZ984618.1, read as the reverse complement.
GGGCACGCGCCGGGCCGTCGGCTTGAAGCCGACGACGCCGTTGAGGGCCGCGGGAATGCGCACCGAGCCGCCGGTGTCGGTGCCGATCGCGACGTCGCTGGTGCCGAGCGCCGCCGAGACGCCGGCGCCCGAGGACGAGCCGCCCGGCACCAGGCTCGGGTCGGCGGCGTTGCCGGGGTTGCCCCAGTGCGGGTTGAGCCCGAGGCCCGAGAAGGCGAACTCGGACATGTTGGTCTTGCCCAGGATGACCGCGCCGGCCCGGCGCAGGCGCGCCACCACGGGGGCGTCCCCGGCGGCCGGCGCGGCCGTGCGGCGCAGCGCCGAGCCCGCGGTGGTGGGCTCGCCCGCGACGTCGAACAGGTCCTTGATCGACACCATGGCGCCGTCGAGCGGACCGAGGGAGATGCCGGCCCGGCGCCGCGCGTCGGCGGCGTCGGCCGCCGCCCGGGCCGCCTCCGGGTAGAGCGTCGTGAAGACGTGGCGGCTCGCGGGCTCGCCGATCGCCGCGAGGCGGCGCTCGAGGTCGTCGCGGATGGGCGCGGCGTCGCGGGTGGGCGTCATGGGTCGGTCTCCACGGGTCTGGCCGTCGGGTGCGTGAGCAGGATGGCGCCGTTCCAGGCGACGTTGATCAGGAGGGCGAGCGGCAGGCCGAGGGCGGGGCCGAGCCGCTCCACCGTGAGGGCGAGGACGGAGAGGGCCGCCACGAAGCCGAGGAGCCCCGGCAGGCTCAGGATCAGCACCGTCGCGGCGGCCCCGCCCCCGATGCGGGGATGCAGGATCACCGCCAGGCTCACCATCACCACGGGAGCGAAGGCCAGGATGCCGGCGGCCCCGGGCCCGGCCACCCGCCCGGCCACCACGACGCCGGCGACGAGCAGCATCACGATGCCGGCCCGGATCGCGACGTCCCGGGGCCGGCCGCGGCGCGCCGGCGGCACCGCGTCGGTCCCGATGGCGCGCCCGGCCGCCATGCAGGCGAGCACGACGAGCGCCGTGGCGCCCGCCCCGGCGGCGAGGCCCGCCACCTGGCGCAGGAGCAGGGCCGCGGCGACCCAGACGCCGAGCGCGGCGGCGAGGGCGACGGCGAGGCCGTGCCGGCGGGCGAGGCTCGCGTAGGCCACGATGTAGAGGGCGGTCGCGGCGATCGCCGGCAGGCTCGCCACGGCGCTGTCGCGCAGGAAGTCCGGCGGGTGGTCGAGGGCGAGGAAGACGTAGGCCGGCCCGGCCGAGAGCGGCAGGGTCGCGATCATGGCGCCCGCGAGGGGACCGGACCGCTCGACCGCGTAGGAGGCGAGCACCACGACGGCGGCGCTCGCCAGCATCTTGACGGCGAGGATCGCCCAGAACCCGGCGTCGAATCCCGCCGGGCCAGCCGCGAGGGCCGCCCACCACGAGGCCGCCACCGCCGTCAGGCCACGACCGGCAGCACCGCGACGTCGTAGGCGTGGCTCAGGCGCCGTCCCCGCACCGGGTCCTCCAGCTCCATCTCGAAGCGCGCCGCCGGGCGGATGCCCCCGATGGCCCCGAGCGTGCCGCCGAACATCACCGTGCCGGGGGGCAGGCCCGGCCCGTCGGGGCGGCGCGCCATCAGGTCGCCCGGGGTGCGCAGGGCCGAGAGCCGGCCCTCCTGGTAGAGCACCCGCTCGCCGTCGATGACCGCGTGGGCGCGCAGGATCAGCTCGTCCCAGTGGGGCTCGACCTCGTCGAGGCGCCACAGGCCGGCGGCGACCGGCTTGCCGCAGAGCTGCTTGGAGAGCGCGATGCCGGTCGTCTCGGCCTTGCGGTCGGTGTGGTCGGAGCCGAGCCCGAGCCAGAGCCCGTCCGCGAGGGCGACCAGCACCGGCTCCGCCTCGCCGGACGTGTCGGGACCGAGCACCGTGAGGACGGGCGCCTGCGTCAGGAGGGCGGCGGCGACCCGGTAGTAGACCGGCACCGAGGACGGCCGCGGCACGCCGATGGCGGCGAGTTCCTCGATGTGATGGCGGATCGCGGCCTCGTCGCGCCCCGCCCAGCCCCCGATCACCAGCGTCTCCGGGGCGACCGCGATCACGTCCTCGCGCCCGCCGGCGCTGCGGTGGAAGGTCAGCATGATGGGCTCCGTGTCTGGCGCGCCTGAGAGCCGGCGAGGAGGCCTCCCCGGCTCCGAGGCGCGCGATGGGTGAGGCGAGGATCGGCGCCAGGCTCCCGGGCGCCGGGCGCGGGCTCATGAGGCGGCCTGGGGCCAGCCCGCGCCGGGCGCGGGCTCATGGGGCGGCCGGGGCCAGCCCGGCCGCCGCGCCCTCGCGCCAGCGCGCGAAGCCGAAGACCAGGATCGCGGCCAGGAGCTCGAGGGCGGCCACGAAGTAGAGGCCGTTCGTCGAGGTGCCGGTCAGGCTCGTCGACAGCCCGACCATGTAGGGCGCCACGAAGCCCGCGAGGTTGCCGATGGAGTTGATGGCCGCGATGGCGCCCGCCGCCGCGGTGCCGGCCAGGAACGTCTGCGGCAGCGACCAGAACACCGGGAAGGCCGCCAGGATGCCGATGGCCGCGACCGTGAGGGCGACGAGCGCCAGCGCGGCCTGCCCGATGAGCGCCCCCGTGGCGGCGAGCCCCGCCGCCGCCACGAGGCCGGCCGCGGCGCAGTGCAGGCGGCGCTCGCCCGTGCGGTCCGCGTGCGCCCCGGTCCAGATCATCGCGATGGTGCCGGCGATGAACGGGATCGCCGCCAGGAGCCCGATGGCGATGTTGTCGCGGATGCCGATCTCCTTGATGATCGACGGGGTCCAGAACGCGATCGTGGCGTTGCCGCTGACGATGCAGAAGTAGATCAGCGCGCAGAGCCAGACCCGGCCGTCGCGCAGGGCCGCCCGGAAGCTCGCCTCCTTGCCGGCGGCCCGGCCCTCGGCGGCGACCCGCGCGCTCATGGCGGCGGCGACCCGGGCCGGGAGCCAGCGCGCATCGGCCGGCCGGTCGGGCAGGAAGGCCAGGACGGCCGCGCCCGCGACCAGCGAGGGGATGCCCTCCAGGATGAACAGCCACTGCCAGTTGGCGAGGCCCGAGACGCCCCCCATCGTGCCCATGATCAGCCCGGCGAGCGGCCCGCCGACCACCCCCGCGATGGCGAACGAGGTCATGAACAGGCCGTTGATGCGCGAGCGCCGCGCGCTCGGGAACCAGTACGTCAGGTACAGCACCACGCCTGGGAAGAAGCCGGCCTCGAACACGCCGAGCAGGAACCGGACGGCGTAGAACGCCCACTCGGAGCGCACGAAGGCGAGGCTCATGGAGGCCAGGCCCCACAGGATCGTGATCCGGGCCAGGGTCTTGCGGGCGCCGATGCGCTCGAGCAGCAGGTTGCTCGGCACCTCGAACAGGAAGTAGCCGACGAAGAAGATGCCGGCGCCGAAGCCGTAGACCGCCTCGCTGAAGCCGAGGTCGCCCAGCATCTGCAGCTTGGCGAACCCGACGTTCACCCGGTCGATCCAGGCCAGGATGAACAGGAAGACCAGGAAGGGGATCAGCCGCAGGGTCGCCCTGCGGTAGCCCTCCTCCAGCTCGGCCGCGCTCACGTCGTGTTCCACCCTGTCCATGGCTCGTCTCCCGCGGCCGAACGGCGCCGCACGGCGTGCTGGCCTGCAAGTACCATGCCTGTGAAATTTCACAAGCCGTGCTATGGCGGGCGCCGAGGCGGTGCGGCCAGGGGTGAACCGGATGAGTGCGCGCGGGCGCCCCGCGATCTCGCGGAACGAGCAGGCCTACCGGCGCCTGAAGGGCGACATCCTGGCGCTGCGCCTGCGGCCCGGCGACGCGCTCAACGAGGCGGCGCTCTGCGCCGAGTTCGGCATCGGCCGCACCCCGGTCAACAAGGCGCTGCACCGGCTGATGCACGAGGGGCTGGTGCGCATCCTGCCCCGCAAGGGCGTGCTGGTGCAGCCGCTCTCGATGGACGAGTTCGCGCACCTGATCGAGGTGCGGCGCCTGACCGAGCCGCCCTGCGCGGCGCTCGCGGCCGGACGCATCGGCGAGGACGACCTCGCGGACCTCGACGCGCTGCTCGCCGCCCCGGCCGCGGGCCTCGACGCGGTCCTGGAGAGCGACCGGCGCTTCCACGAGACCATCGCGCGCGCCTCCCGCAACGCCGTGCTGGCCGAGGTCCTGAGCGGACTGCACGGCCGCTCGGTGCGGTTCTGGGCCCTGTCCCTCGCCACCGGCCACCACCTCGCCGAGGTGGCGGAGGAGCATGCCGCGATCCTGCGGGCCCTGCGCCGCCGCCGGCCCGAGGACGCCGCCGCCGCCATGGCGGCGCACATCGATTCCTTCGCCCGGACGCTGGCGTCGCGGCTCGGCTGAGGCGCCGGCCGGGCCGCTCCGGGCCCGGCGCGCAGGCCCCGCGCCGCGGAGGGCCGCGCCCGTCGCGGGCGCACCGGCCGCGGCACTAAGTCTTTGCTCGGTCGCGATTTCTGCGGCGGGCCGGTCTCCGCGCCGCCGGAATTTGCTCTAGCCACCCGCCCCCTCGCCGGGGCATATGGGGCGCCGCCACACGGGGAGTTCCGACCGATGACCGACATCCGTCCCCGCCGCAGCGCCCTGCTGGTGCCGGGTGCCGACGAGGCCGCCCTCGCGGCCGCGCGCCGCGGCGCCGCCGACGCGGTGATCCTCGACCTCGCCGAGACGCTGGTGCCCGAGGCCAAGGAGGCGGGCCGGGAGCGGGTGCTGGGCGCCCTGCGGGCGGGCGAGTTCGGCCCGCGCGGCGGGTTCGGCCCGCGCGAGGTGGTGGTCCGGATCAACGGCCTCGACACGCCCTGGGGCGAGGCCGACCTCGCCGCGGTGGCGAAGGTCGCGCCGGACGCCGTGCTGGTGCCGCGGGTCGAGGAGCCCGAGGACCTCGCCGGCATCGGCAGCCGCCTGCGCCGGCTCGGGGCGCCGGAGCGCACCCGGATCTGGGCGGCCCTCGAGACCCCGCTCGCCATCCTGTCGGCCGAGGCGATCGCCAGCGCGGTCCGCGACGTTGACGCGCGCCTCGCCTGCCTGGTGGTCGGCGCCGGCGCCCTCGCCCGCGAGGCGCGGATGCGCCCCGGACGGGTGGACCGGGCGCCGCTCCTGCCCTGGCTGGCGACTGCGCTGGCGGCGGCGAGGGCGCACGACCTCGACCTCCTCCTCGACCCGCCGGACCGGGCGGATCCGGGCGGCGTCGCGGCCGCCTGCGCGCAGGCGCGCGACCTCGGCTTCGACGGTGCCGTGGTGGCGACCCCGGCGCAGGCCGGGACCGCCGACGCGGCCTTCGCGCCCGACCCCGAGGCCCTCGCGGCGGCCCGCGCCCTCCTGGCCGCCGGCGACGCGCCGCAGAACCGGGGCCGCGCGGCCTTCGCGCATGCGGGCCGGACGGTCCTGCGCCGGCAGGCCGACGAGGCCCGCCGCCTCGTCGCCCTGGCGGAGGCGATCGCGCGCCGCGACGGGGGCGCCGCGTGACCCCTGCGCCCGAGGCCGGCCTCGACGTCGCGGTGCGGCTCCTCGATCCCCGCCTCGCCGGCTGGGGCTTTCCCCGCTGGGGCTCGGCGCTCGCCGCCGGGCTCGACCTGCACGCCTGCCTCGAGGCGCCCCTCACCCTGGCGCCGCAGGGCGCGCCGGCGCTGGTGCCGGCCGGCTTCGCCCTCGCGATCCGCGACCCCGCCTGGTGCGCCATGGTGTATCCCCGCTCGGGCCTCGGCCACCGGGAGGGCCTCGTGCTCGGCAACGCCGTCGGGGTGATCGACGCGGATTACGAGGGCCCCCTGATGATCTCGGCTTGGAACCGCAACCCGCCGGGATCGGGTGCCGGCCTGACGATCCGCCCCGGCGACCGCATCGCCCAGCTCGTCTTCACCCGGGTGGTGCGCCCGGCCCTGCGGGTGGTGGAGGCGTTCCCCGCGGACCGCAGCGCCCGCGGGGCGGGCGGCTTCGGCTCCACCGGCCGGGCCTGAGGCCGCAACCCGTGGGACCGCTCCCGTCCGGCGCGCGACGGCCGCCCGCACCCGCGGAGCCGGCCCCGCTGCCCGCCCTCGCGCCGCCGCGCCTCGCCCTCGCCCTGGCGGTCCTCCTCGACATCGCGCTGCACGCCCGCCCGCACCCGGTGAGCGCCAAGGCGCTGGCGGCCCGCCACGCCCTGCCGCCGCGCCACCTCGAGACCGTGCTGCAGGCCCTCGTGCGCGACGGCCTGCTCAAGGGCCTGCGCGGCCCGCACGGGGGCTACGAGCTCGCCCGCGAGCGCCGGCGGATCAGCGCCGGCGACGTCGCCCGGGCGGTGCTGAGCCCGGAGGAGCGGGCGCGCGCCCCGCGCGGGCCGTTCCCGGACGGGACGGCGCGCCGGGACCTCGCCGGGCTCGTGGTCGACCCCCTGGTGTCGGCCGCGGCGGACGCCTTCCTGGCGGCGCTCGATGCCGTCACGGTCGAGGACCTCTGCGGCCGGGCCGAGGCGGCGCGGGTCGCGGGCCTGCCCGCGCCGGCCGCCGACTTCACCATCTGACGCCGGGAGCGCGGCCCGGGGGCCCGGCGCGGGCGGCGGGCGGGAGGGTCAAGGTCCTGATCGCCGGGCGCTTTTTCCGGGCCGGCGCGGAGACCGGCGCGCCCGGGCGGCGGGACGCTTAAAGATCGGTTTAGCAAGTTGAGGCAATCTGCGCGAACATCCGGGGCGGGGTGCGGGGAAGAGGTGCCGGGGACCATGACCAGCGAAGCCGAACCGTCCGTCGTCGTCGTCACGGCCCGGCCCGACCCGACGGCGCTGACCCGGCTCTTCGCCACGGCCTACCCCACCCTGTCCCTTCCGGATGCCGATGCGGCGCTCGCCGCCCTCGCCCGGCGCGCCGCCGACCTCGTGCTGGTGGAGGACCATCCGGCGCTCGACGGCTTCGGGCTGGTCCACGCCCTGCGCCGGCGGCCGCACCTGGCGCGGACCTCGATGATGCTGCTCGCCGCCGGCGACCCCGCGGCGACCCGCCGCCGCGGCCTCGAGGCCGGCGCCACCGACGTGGTGCTGCCGCCCTTCGACGGGTTCGACCTCCAGATCCGCGGCCGCAACCTCGTGGCGCTCGCCCGCGCGCAGGGTGCCGCCGAGGCCCAGGCCCGCACCCTGGCGGGCGAGGTCGAGCGGGCCGTGGCCGAGAGCCACGAGCGCGAGCGCGAGACCATCCGCCGGCTGATGCTGGCGGCGGAGACCCGCGACGACCAGGCGGGCGACCACCTCACGCGCGTGGCCGGCTGCGTGATCGCCATCGCGGACGGGCTCGGCCTGCCGGAGCAGGAGGCGAACGACATCGCCCTCGCCTCGACCATGCACGACATCGGCAAGATCGGCGTCGCCGACAGCATCCTGCGCAAGCCCGGCCCGCTCACCGAGCCGGAGCGGGCCGAGATGATGCAGCACGCCCTGCGCGGCTACCGGATGCTGAGCGACAGCCCCTCGCGCCTGCTGCGGCTCGCCGCCGAGATCGCCCTGACCCACCACGAGCGCTGGGACGGCACCGGCTATCCCCAGGGCCTGAAGGGCGCCGCGATCCCGCTCCCGGGCCGCATCACCGCGGTGGCGGACGTGTTCGACGCCCTGATCTCGGCCCGGGTCTACAAGCCCGGCTGGCCGCTGGAGCGGGCGCGCCGCTTCCTCGAGGAGCAGTCCGGCTCGCACTTCGACCCCGACTGCGTGCAGGCCTTCCTGTCGCGCTGGGACGAGATCGTGGCGCTGGTCGAGGAGCGCCCGGCGCACCGGGCGGCGTGAGGGCGGCGGCGGTCAGACCGCCCGGCGCAGCACGTCCCGGAAGGCGCGGCGGACCGGGGGCGGCTCCGGCCCGTCCGACGCCGGCCNGGGCGCCGGCGGCGCGGCGGGGGGCGACAGCACCTCGGGACGCACCGCCCGGGCCGGCGCGAAGACGGTGCCCTGGGCGAGCGGCAGGTCGAGGTCGATGAGGTCCGGCACGTCGGCCTCGCGCTCGACGCCCTCGGCGATCACCCGGATGCCGGCCCGCGCCAGGGCGGCCGCGAGGTCGGCCGCGCCCGGGGCGAGCAGGAGGCCGACGCCGATCTTGGCGAAGCCCGCCCCCCGCGCCGCCAGCGCCCCGGGGTCGAGGCGCAGGTCCGTGACCCGGTCGAGGGCGAGGCCGATCCGCTCGCGCAGGGCGGCCAGCGCCCCGGCCTGCTCGGCGTCGAGGCTGCGCCAGCTGCGCTGCGGCAGCGCCAGGATCAGGCGGCCGGCGAGCTCGGGGTGCAGGTCGACGAGGCGGGCGACCGCCCGCAGGAAGCCCGGCTCGAACAGCGATCCGGGCGACAGGGCGTAGGCGACCGGCGCGTCGCTGCCTCGGGTCGCGAGGTGGCGGCTCACCGCGGTGACGCGGGCGAGCATCAGCCGGTCGAGCTCCGTGGTGCGCCCGTGCCGCTCCAGCGCCGGCATGAACTCGGCCGGCGTGAGCCGGGTCTCGCCGAGCCGCAGGCGCGCCAGGGCCTCGTAGAACGTCACCTTGCGCTGCGGCAGGCTCACGACCGGCTGCAGGTGGACCTCGAGCCCGCCCGCGCCGAGGGCCGCCAGGATCTCGCCCTCGCCGTCGGGCGCCCGCGCCGCGCCGGCGGGGAGCGGCGTCCCGCCCGCCGGGGTCTCGCCCGACGGGGCGCGCGGGCCGTCGGCGGCGGGGCGCGAC
>NZ_QOWC01000068.1 GCF_003574465.1 Methylobacterium crusticola | reverse complement strand
CCGGCGGGCCCGGGGCCGGTCACGCCGCGGGGGCCGGCGCCTCCCGGGCCTCCGCGAGCCGCGCCGCGTAGCGGGCGATGAGGTCGACCTCCAGGTTCAGGCGGTCGCCGACGGCGCGCTCGCCCCAGGTGGTGACGGCGAGCGTGTGCGGAATCAGCAGGACCGTGAAGGTGTCGCCCGAGACCCCGTTCACCGTGAGCGAGGTGCCGTCGAGGCAGACCGAACCCTTCTCGGCGATGAAGCGCGCCAGGCCGGGCGGCGCCCGCAGCACGAAGCGCGTGCTCGGCGCCCAGGCGTCGCCGACCTGACCGGTCACCGCCTCGCGGGCGACGACCTCCGCGAGGCCGTCGACGTGGCCGGTGACGAGGTGGCCGCCGAGCTCGTCGCCGATCCTGAGCGAGCGCTCCAGGTTGACCCGCGTCCCGGGCGTCCAGGCCCCCACCGTGGTGCGGCCGAGCGTCTCCGCGGCGGCCTCGACCTCGAAGCGGCAGCCGCCCTCCCGGGGCGCGACCGTGACGGCGGTGAGGCAGGGGCCGGAGCAGGCGATCGAGGCGCCGACCAGGATGCCGGCGGGATCGTAGGCGCAGTCGATCGCGAGGCGCCGCAGGGCGTCGCCGCCCGAGACGGAGACGACGCGCCCGACATCCGAGACGAGGCCTGTGAACATCTAGGCGCTCCGTGCGTAGCAGGTGAACCGGTCCGACCCGACCGGGTGGTCGTCCACGACCGCGAAGGCGTCGCCGGCGAGGAGCGTCGCCAGGTGGGGGCCCACCGCCGGCAGGCCGGCCTGGCCGAGGGGCTTCTCGCCCGTGATCAGCAGGCACTCGTCGATGAGGCCCTCTCGGGCGAGGGCGTCGGCGAGCGTCGGCCCGCCCTCCGAGCAGAGCCGCGTGACGCCGCGGGCGCCGAGTGCCCGCAGGGCGGCCGCGAGGTCGCTGCGGCCGTCCGGGCAGACCGGCACCCGCAGCACCTCGGCACCCGCGAGCGCGAGCGCGCGCTCCGCCGCCCCGGGCGCCTCCGGCCCGGCGAGGATCAGGGTCGGCACGAGGCCGGCGGTCCGCACCACCCGGGCCTCGACCGGCGTGCGCAGGCACGGGTCGAGCACCACCCGAAGCGGCGAGCGGCCGCCGAGGCCCGGCAGCCGCACGGTCAGCTCGGGATCGTCCGCCAGCACGGTGCGGACGCCCACCATGATGGCGTCGCAATGGGCCCGCTGCAGGTGGACCTCGGCGTTGGCCCGCGGACCGCTGATGAGCAGGCGACCCTCCCCGCCCGCCGCGAAGCCGTCCGGGGTGCGGGCGAGCTTGAGGAAGACCGCCGGCCGGCCCTGCGTCACCCGGGTGACGTGCCCGCGCTGGTCGCGGGCGGCCTCCTCCCGCAGGAGCCCGACCGTCACGGCGACGCCCGCGGCGGCGAGGCGCCCGTGGCCGCGTCCGGCGACGCGGGGGTCGGGGTCGTCCATCGCGCTGACCACCCGGGCGACGCCCGCCGCGATGGTGGCGTCGGCGCAGGGCCCGGTGCGGCCGTGGTGGGAGCAGGGCTCCAGGGTGACGTAGAGCGTGGCGCCGCGGGCCGCGGGCCCGGCCGCATCGAGGGCCATGCGCTCGGCGTGGGGCCGCCCGCCGGCCTGCGTCACGCCCTGCGCCAGGATGCGGGGAGCCTCGGGCGGGCCGCCGACCAGGACGGCGCCGACGGACGGGTTCGGCCAGGTCAGGCCGAGATGGCGCCGGCCGAGGGCGAGGGCGAGGCGCATCGCGCGCCGGTCGAGGGCCTCCTGCGCCGGAGCCGCGCCATCCGGACCCAGTTCGGCCGGATCGTTCTGCGCCGGACGGGTCCGGGCCGCGCCGTCCCGGCTCACGCGCGCGTCCGCGCCCGGCGGGCGGGCGGCGCCTCGCCCGGCGCCGGCTCGGCGCCGGCGGGCTGCCCGGCGGCGAGGTTCCCGAGCAGTTCCTCGAAGTCCCGGGCCTCGCGGAAGTTCTTGTAGACGGAGGCGAAGCGCACGTAGGCGACGTCGTCGAGGCCCTTCAGGCCCTCCATCACCAGTTCGCCGATGCCCTCGCTCGTCACCTCGGCCTCGCCGCTGCTCTCGAGCTGGCGCGTGATGCCGCTGACGAGGCGCTCGACGCGCTCGGGCTCCACGGCGCGCTTGCGCAGGGCGACGTCGATCGAGCGCTGGAGCTTGTCGCGGTCGAACGGCACCCGGCGGCCCGAGCGCTTGACCACGGTCAGCTCGCGCAACTGTACCCGCTCGAAGGTGGTGAAGCGGCCGCCGCAATCCGGGCAGATGCGCCGGCGCCGGATGGTGGCGCTGTCGTCGCTCGGCCGGGAATCCTTCACCTGCGTGTCGAGGCCGCCGCAATAGGGGCACCGCATCGGCCGCCCGTTCCTCTCTCGTGACGAGAGGGGCCGGGCCCGCGCGGACGGGTCCGGCCCCTCAGGAGCGCCCTATCTAGGCGGCCGGGTCCGGCTCCGCCAGCCCGGTCCGCCCGTGCGGCGGCGGTCAGCCGTAGATCGGGAAGCGGTCCGTCAGGGCGTGGACGCCCTCTTTCGCGCGGCCCTCGGCGGCCGGGTCGCCGGCCTCGCCGTGGCGCTCGAGGCCGTCCAGCACCGTGACGATCAACTCGCCGACCTTCTTGAACTCGGCGACGCCGAAGCCCCGGGAGGTGGCCGCCGGGGTGCCGAGGCGGATGCCCGAGGTCACGGTCGGCTTCTGGGGATCGAACGGCACGCCGTTCTTGTTGCAGGTGATCCCGGCGCGGCTCAGCGCCGCCTCGGCGGCCTTGCCGGTGAGGTTCTTGGCGCGCAGGTCGACCAGCATCAGGTGGTTGTCGGTGCCGCCGGAGGTGATGTCGTAGCCCCCCGACATCAGGGTGTCGGCGAGGGCGCGGGCGTTCTCCACCACCTGCTTGGCGTAGAGCTTGAACTCGGGGCGGAGGGCCTCGCCGAAGGCCACCGCCTTGCCGGCGATGACGTGCATCAGCGGCCCGCCCTGGAGGCCGGGGAACACCGCCGAGTTGATCTTCTTGGCGATGGCCTCGTCGTTCGTCAGCACCATGCCGCCGCGAGGGCCGCGCAGGGTCTTGTGGGTGGTGGTGGTGACCACGTGGGCGTGCGGGAACGGCGAGGGGTGCACGCCGCCCGCCACGAGCCCGGCGAAGTGGGCCATGTCGACGAAGAACACGGCGCCGACGCTGTCGGCGATCTCGCGGAACCGGGCGAAGTCCCAGTAGCGCGGGTAGCCCGAGCCGCCCGCGATGATGACCTTCGGCGCGTGCTCGGCCGCGAGGGCCGCGACCTCGTCCATGTCGATGCGCTGGTCCTCGCGGCGCACCGTGTAGGAGACCGGCTTGAACCACTTGCCCGAGACGTTCGGGGGCGCTCCGTGGGTGAGGTGCCCGCCCGCCGCGAGGTCGAGGCCCAGGAAGGTGTCGCCCGGCTTCATGGTGGCCATGAACACGGCCTGGTTCGCCTGCGAGCCGGAATTCGGCTGCACGTTGGCGAAGCCGCAGTCGAACAGGCGCTTGGCGCGCTCGATGGCGAGGTTCTCGGCGATGTCGACGAACTCGCAGCCGCCGTAGTAGCGCCGTCCCGGGTAGCCCTCGGCGTACTTGTTGGTGAGGACCGAGCCCTGGGCCTCCAGCACCGCCTGCGAGACGATGTTCTCCGAGGCGATCAGCTCGATCTCGTGCTGCTGGCGGCCGAGCTCCTGCTGGACCGCGCGGGCGATCTCCGGATCGGCGTCGGCGAGGGACGCCGAGAAGAACGGGTTGGACCGGGGAGTGGCGGCGGTACCCACGCTCATGATGGCCTCGATGTTGGAAGGATCGCCCGGACGGACCGTTCGGCGCACACGGGGGCGGCAGGGTGGCAGGCTTCTACACGGGGCCCGCGCGCGGGCCAAGACCTACGGGAACCCGGAGACTTCCGGGAAACCGGGACTTCCCGGGTGCCGGAGCTCCCCGGAAGCCGAGCCTCGCGGCGCGCCCGGGACGGCACGCGGCGGCAAGGGGGCCCGCCCGCGCCCCGCACGAGCCGCAGCGTGCGGCAGGACGATCGGGTCATGTCGCGAGAGGTATGATTAGATCTGTTTTGCGTCAAGAGCGCGAGAGAATAGAAAAACTTAAGGCGACGTCAGAAAAAGTTGGGCCGGCTTTCCTCACCAACCGGCGGGGCGCGCGGCCCCTCGCCTCAGTAATGGGGCGGCGGGGGCTCGTCCCCGGGACCGGCCGGCCGCTCGCCCAGATCGCGCACGCGCTCGCGCAGGGCGGCGACCTGCCGGGTCAGGGTGTCGATCACGCCCCATTGCTGGGTGATCGTGCGGTTCAGGTCCTCGATGGCCGCGTCCTGGTGGGTGATGCGGACCTCGAGGGCGTCGAGGCGTGACCCGGGCTCGGACGGCATCGCGGCAGCTCCTCGGCTGGCCTCTCCGCGAACGCGAAGCGGCCCGGGCACGGGCCCGGGCCGCCGCGTCGGCGTGACGGACGGGCTCAGTTCGTCTGCTCGTCCGCGTCCGGGTTGAAGTTGCGGGGCCCTTGCGCGGCCGCCGTCATGGCGGCGGTCGGGGCGCCGACGCCGTCGCGCTTGTAGATGTCGTCGCGGAACTGCACGAGGCCGTCGGGCGTGGACCAGGCGGTGATGTAGGTCCAGTAGACCGGGATCGGCGCCAGCGGGCGGGCGTCGACGCGCTGGCCGCTCTGGATGATCGACTCGATGGTCTCCGGGTTGCTCTGAGGCGTGCCCTGGAGGATCCAGGCGACGTAGTCGCGCACGTTCTGGACGCGCACGCAGCCCGAGGACACGAAGCGGAAGTCGTCGCCGAAGATGCCCTTGGCCGGCGTGTCGTGCATGTAGACGCCGTGCGGGTTCGGGATGTTGATGCGCACGAAGCCCATCGAGTTCAGGTCGACGCCGGGATCCTGCCGGAAGCGGTAGCGCGTGGCCTCGTCGGAGCGCCAGTTGACCTGGGCGGGCGGGATCTCGCGCTCGCCGTCGAAGATGCGGATCTTGTTGTCCGAGAGATAGCTCGGCTCCTTCTGCATCTTCGGGATCAGGTCCTTCTTGATGATGGAGGCCGGGACCGTCCAGAAGGGGTTGAAGTTCACCTCCTGGATCTTGGCGTTCATGATCGGCGACTGGCGGTCGATCTTGCCGACGCCGGCGGCGTGGCGGGTGGCGACGTGGTCGCCCTCGACGGTCTCCACGAGGGCCGCCGGGATGTTGACGATGACGTAGCGGCCGCCGAGGCTGCCCGAGTAGGAGCGCAGGCGCACGGCGTTCAGCTCGAGCTGGCGCAGCCGCACGTCCGCCGGAACGTTCATCGCCTGCACGGTCGTGACGTTCATCGACCCGGTCTGGTTGAGGCCGTGCCGCGCCTGGAAGCGGCGCACGCCCGCCTCGACGTAGGAATCGTACACCGTGGAGGCGCCGGCGGCCGGGTCGAGGTCGCCGGAGGCGATCAGGCGCTGGCGCAGGGAGGCGACGGCCGGGCTCTTGGCACCGACGCGCAGGCGCTCGGCGCCCGAGACAGGCTGCCAGCCGCCGCGGCCGACGATGTCGCGGTAGCGCTCGATCATCTGCTCGGTCGCCACCAGGGTCTGGGGCGAGAGGATCGGCGTGTTCGAGCGCTGGACCCGCATGGTCGAGGCGGAATCGTAGTTCTGCGCCCACTCGGCCTGGGCGAGGCTGCCGCCTCGCTCCTCGGCCGCGGCCGGGAGGGCGGCGGCGGCCAGCAGCGCCAGGCCGAGCGAACCGGTGAGGGATGCGCGTGTCAGCATAGGGAGAATGCTCTCGAACCTGTGAAGCGAGGGCGTCGGGCCCGGAATGCCGGCCCTCGGACGCCGGGAGGTGGTGTTTCCAAGTCCGCGACCGTGTCGGGGTCCGGTTAAGACTCCATGAGGAGCGGGCCAGATTGTGGCGGCTCTCCGGCGCTCCTGTGGAGCCCGGCCGCGGGCGGCGGAGTGCGGCTTCGGCGCAACAGCCACGCTTCGCCGGCGGGCCGCGCGGGGCCCGGCCGCCGTTTTCCCGCCGCCGTCGTGGCGCAATCCCGCGGCCTCCGCTATGACGGGCGCATGAGCGGCGGACGGCACGGCTGGGGCGAAGGAGCGGCGCGCTGGCGCGCGCTCGCCGCGATCCTGTCGCTCTACGGCCTGGTGCTGCACGCCTTCCTGACCGGCCTGAGCCCGGTCCCGGCGGCGGGCGCCCCCGGGATCCTGTGCGCCGCCCACGCCCCGGGCGACGAGGCGCCGGGTCCCGCGCACGAGGCGCATCCCTGCTGCACCGTGACCTGCCTCGGCCTCCTCGCCCCGCCGGTGCCGGCGGCCGTCTCGGTGGCGTGGCCCCGCCGCGTCGCGACGGACCTGGCCTGGCGAGCCGAGGCGCCGCCGCCGGCCCGCGGCCCTCCCGTCCCCTCGGCCTTCGCCCGAGGTCCCCCCACCGCGTGAACCACCCGGCCGGGCCGTCGCACGACGGCCCGGCGACGGCCCGGCGACGGCCGTCGCACGACGGCCCGGTGCCGGGCAGCCCTGCGCCGCCCGGGCTCCCTCACGCGTCAAGGACCTCGCTCATGAACCGTTTCCTCAGCGGCAGCCTCGGTGCCGCCGGCCTCGCCCTCCTGGCCGCCCCCGCCCTCGCCCACGCGGTGCTCGAGCGCACCCAGGCGAGCCCGAACCAGAGCTACCGCGGCGTGGTGCAGATCAGCCACGGCTGCGCCGGCCGGCCGACGGTCCGGGTCCGGGTGACCATCCCGGAGGGAGTCGTCGGCGCGAAGGCGATGCCGAAGCCCGGCTGGCAGCTCGCCACCGTCAAGGGCCCGTACGCCCGCGCCTACCCGTTCTACCACGGCGAGATCCGCGAGGGCGTCCGGGAGATCACCTGGAGCGGCGGCAGCCTGCCGGACGACCAGTTCGACGAGTTCGTGTTCCAGGCCCGGATCTCGGACGCCTTCGCGCCGGGCGCGACGGTCTACTTCCCGGTGCGCCAGGATTGCGACGAGGGCGCCCAGGACTGGCGCGAGATCCCGGCCGCCGGCCAGAGCGCCCGCGACCTCGAGGCGCCGGCCCCCGGCCTGCGCATCGTGGCGGCGGCCGCCCAGGCGGCTCCCGCGGCGGCTGCCGCCGCGCAGGGAGCCGCCGCGCAGGCGCCCGTCAGGGCCGGGGACCTGACCATCGAGGCGCCCTGGATGCGCGCGACGCCCGGGGGCGCCAAGGTGGCGGGCGGCTACGTGCGGGTGACGAACACCGGCCGCGAGCCGGACCGCCTCGTCGCCGCGGCGATCCCCCTCGCGGGCCGGGGCGAGGTCCACCAGATGTCCATGGACAACGGCGTGATGCGGATGGCGCCCGTGGAGGCGGGCCTCGTGATCAAGCCCGGCGAGACGGTGGCGCTCAAGCCCGGCGGCTATCACCTGATGTTCATGGACCTGAAGGGGCCGGTGAGGGCCGGCGAGAGCGTCGACGGGACCCTGACCTTCGCGCGGGCCGGCACGGTCGCGGTCCGCTTCCAGGTCGGCGCGGTCGGGGCCGCGGCGCCCGACGCCGCGGGCGAGCCGCACAACCACTGAGGCGCCGGCCGCCCGAGGCCGGGGTCGCCGCCCGCCCGCACGAGGGCCGGCGGGCGCTCCGCGCCCCCGGCGCGCCGCTCCCTGCGGTCATCCGCCCTCCGAAGGCCGTCCCGTCGCGCCGGCGACCGGCTCCGGCCCGCCCGATAAGGTCCTCCCGCCATGCCTCGCCTCCGCGGCCGCCCCGCCCTGCCGGCCCTCCTCTGCTCCACGCTCCTGCTGCTGCCCGCCCGCGCCGAGGAGGCCGCGACCCTGGCGCTGCCGCAGATCGACGTCGCGGGGCCGCCGGGGGGCCGCGGCTCCCTCACGGTGCCGAGCGTCGCGGAGGAGCGGCGCATCCTCAACCAGACCGTCGGCTCGGTCGCGTTCGTGGACGCCGAGAGCTTCCAGAACCGCTACGCCAACACCCTGCGCGACGTCCTGAAGGACACGCCGGGGGTCTACGTGCAGGAGCGCTACGGCCAGGAGCTGCGGCTCTCGGTGCGCGGCTCGGGCGTCGCCCGCGGCTTCCACCTGCGCGGCCTCGAGCTCCTGCAGGACGGCATCCCGCTGAACCTCGCCGACGGCAGCGGCGACTTCTACCAGATCGATCCGCTCGCCCTGCGCGCCGTCGAGGTCTACAAGGGCGGCAACGCCCTCGCGTTCGGGGCGACGACCCTGGGCGGGGCCGTCAACTTCGTCACGCCGACCGCCTACACGGCGCTTGCCCCCAACATCCTGCGGATCGACGGCGGCAGCTTCAACACCGTCCGGGAGAACTTCCAGGTCTCGCGCATCAGCGGACCGGTGGACGTGCTCCTGAACGGGACGCTCACGAACTCCGACGGCTACCGCCTGCACGAGGCGCAGGCCACGCGGAACTTCAACGCCAACCTCGGCTACCAGCTCGCGCCCGGCGTCGAGACCCGCTTCTACGCCGGGGTGTACCTCACCGACCAGAAGCTGCCCGGCACGCTGGGGCTCCTCGACGCCCTGAACAACCCGCGCCTCGCCAGCCCGTCGGCCCTCTCGGGCAACCAGTCCCGGAAGGTCGAGACGGAGCGGATCGCCAACCGGACCTCGTTCGTGCTCGACGTCGGCAAGCTCGACGTCGATTCCTGGGCCATCCACAAGTCGCTCTACCACCCGATCTTCCAGGTCATCGACCAGGACGGCTGGACCTACGGCGTCGCGCCGCACTGGGCCGGCACGTTCGAGGTCGGGGGCTTCCGGAACGAGACGCTGCTCGGCCTGCGCGCCTACGCGGGCCAGAACTCGGCCCTGCAATTCGTGAACGTCGCCGGGCAGCGCGGGGCCCAGACCCGCAACACCCTCCAGAGCGCCTCGAACCTCGAGGCCTACGGGGAGAACCGGTTCTGGTTCCTGCCCGAGGTCGCGCTGATGACCGGCGCCAAGCTGTTCTCCGCCAACCGCACCTACAGCGACAAGGGCGGGCTGCCGGGCAACCTCGGGACCCAGTTCGCCGACCGCACCTACGAGGGGGTGAACCCGAAGCTCGGCCTGCTCTGGCAGCCCCTGCCCGAGCTCCAGGTCTTCGGCGACGTCACCCGCTCCCGCGACGTGCCCGACTTCTCGGACCTCGTGCAGTCGACGAACCTCACGAACACCACCTTCGTGCCGCTCCAGGCCCAGCGGGCCTGGACGCTCGAGGCCGGCACCCGCGGGCGGATCGACCGCCTGAGCTTCGACGTGACGCTCTACCGCTCGGAGATCCGGGACGAGCTCATCAACTTCAGCACCAACGCCGCCCTCGGCATCCCGGCCGCGACCTTCAACGCGCCCCGCACCCGCCACCAGGGCGTCGAGGCGGCCGTCGCGGTGGAGCTCGCCCACGACCTCACGGGGGCCGGGGACAGCCTGACGCTCGCGCAGATCTGGACCCACAACGACTTCCGGTTCGTGAACGACCCGCAATTCGGCAACGGGCAGATCGCCGGCATCCCGCGGGACGTCCTGCGCACCACCCTGTCGTACGCCCGCGGCCCCCTGGCGGTCGCGCCGGCGCTCGACTGGGTGCCGCAGGGCGCCTTCGCGGACCACGCCAACACCCTGCGGGTGCCGGGCTACGCGCTCCTCGGGGTCCAGGCGTCCTACGCCTTCGACCCGGGCGTGACGCTGTTCGTGGACGCCCGCAACCTGACGGACGCGCGCTACATCTCGGACCTCTCGGCGGTGACGAACGCGGCGCTCCTCGGGCGCGCCGGGACGCAGGTCTTCTACCCGGGCAACGGCCGTAGCGTGTTCGCGGGCCTGCGGGGGACGTTCTGAGCCGGACCGCCCCGTCGCCGGGCGGGCGGAACCGGTGCGGGCGGCCCGCCCCGGCGTCCGTCCGGCTGCGACCTTTCCGGGGGCTCGCCCGTTGAGGGCCCGCGCGGCCGGCCTTCCTCCGGCCGACGGTCCCGAACCTCGGAGGCTCCCATGAAGTCGACGCTGATCGCCGCGGCCCTCGCCCTCGCCGGGCTCGCGCTCCCGGACGCCGCCGGGGCGCAGGGCATCCCGGGCGGGATGGCGCGCGGCGCCCGCGAGGGCAACCGCGTCGCCGGGCCGGTGGGCGGGGTCGTGGGCGGCGCGGTCGGCGGCGCGGTCGGGGGCGTCAACGGCGTGCTCGGCCTCGATCCCGGCCCGCGCGCCTACCGGACGCGGCTGCACGGGCGGCACCACCACCACGGCCGCCGGAGCCGCCGCGACCGGTGAGGCCGCGGACGGGGCGTTGCGCCGCGCGCCGGCGGGGCGTCGCCTCCCGGTGGCGCGGTCGGCAGGCGCGAGCCGCCCGGATCAAGCAGTTTCGTAGATGATCCTTCTCGGCCGGCCCGACTCCCACCCGCGCGGCCGAGTACCCGATTGTAGAGCCGCCAGGCTGTATTGGGCTCGCGACGTCGCGTCAGGCTTGACCCCCGGCGGGCCGCAGCCCTAGAGCACAGCGGCCCCATCCTGCCGCCGAAGGACACCGCGCCCATGACCGACCGCCTGCCCGGGTTCAACACCCTCGCGATCCATGCCGGCGCGGCGCCGGACGCCGCCACGGGCGCGCGGGCGACGCCGATCTACCAGACCACCTCGTTCGTGTTCGACGACGTGGACCACGCCGCCTCGCTGTTCGGGCTCCAGGCCTTCGGCAACATCTACTCGCGCATCACCAACCCGACCAACGCCGTGCTGGAGGAGCGCATCGCGGCGCTCGAGGGCGGCACCGCCGCGGTGGCGGTCGCCTCGGGCCACGCGGCCGAGTTCCTGGTCATGCACGCCCTCATGCAGCCCGGCGACGAGTTCGTCGCCGCCAACAAGCTCTACGGCGGCTCGATCAACCAGTTCAACCACTCCTACAAGAACTTCGGCTGGTCGGTGGTCTGGGCCGACACCGACGACCCGTCCTCCTTCGAGGCCGCGATCACGCCCCGCACCAAGGCGATCTTCATCGAGTCGATCGCCAACCCGGGCGGCGTCATCACCGACATCGCCGCCATCGCGGCGGTGGCCCGGCGCCACAACATCCCACTCGTCGTCGACAACACCATGGCGACGCCGTACCTGATTCGGCCCTTCGAGCACGGGGCCGACATCGTGGTCCACTCGGCCACAAAGTTCCTCGGCGGGCACGGCAACTCCATCGGCGGCCTCATCGTCGACGGCGGCTCGTTCACCTGGGCCGGAGACGCGCGCTACCCCATGCTGTCGCAGCCGCGGCCCGAGTACGGCGGCATGGTGCTGTCCGAGACCTTCGGCAATTTCGGCTTCGCCATCGCGGTCCGGGTGCTGGGCCTGCGCGACCTCGGGCCGGCGCTCTCGCCCTTCAACGCCTTCCTGATCCTCACCGGCATCGAGACCCTGCCGCTGCGCATGCAGCGCCACTCCGACAACGCCCTCACCGTGGCCGAGCACCTGAGCCGCCACCCGGCGGTCGCCTGGGTCAGCTACCCGGGCCTGGAGACGGACCGCTACCACCAGCTCCACCGCCGCTACTGCCCCCACGGCGCCGGCGCGGTGTTCACCTTCGGGCTCGAGGGCGGCTACGAGGCGGGCGTGGCGCTCGTCTCGAACCTGAAGCTCTTCTCCCACCTCGCCAACATCGGCGACACCCGCTCCCTCGTGATCCACCCGGCCTCCACCACCCACCGCCAGCTCACCGACGAGCAGAAGACCCGGGCGGGCGCGGGGCCCGAGGTCGTGCGCCTGTCCATCGGCATCGAGGATGCGGGCGACCTGATCGCCGATCTCGACCAGGCGCTCGCGCCGGCCTGAGCGCCCGGGCGAATCACCCGGGACACCTCGCGCTCGCCCGGGGCGGCCGGAATCCCCGGAATCGCGGGGGATTCTCCCCGTCCGCCCGGTCCGGGGGCTCCACAGAGCAAATTCTGAGCGGAAAATCTCCCGTCAGTATTGCCCTGCTGTTGCACGGCTCCATCTGCTTGTGATTTACTCGCGCCATCCGCAATGACCGGCCACGGGGTGGCCGCGGGCGGCCGGCAGCGTGCCGGGAGCCCGTCGCCCGTGAACGCTCGCGACCCTCGCGGGTCGGCGGGGGTGCGCGCCCGCGTGGCCGCGCCGGGGCGTCGAGGGTGTCGGGAGGGGGCGCGGGCACGATGTCACGTCACGACGCCGATAGCGCCCGCAGTTCCGGCCTCGATCCGACGGCCCGCCACATCGCCATCCGCGAGGACGAGGCGAACCGGCTGCGCGCCCTGATCCGGGCCGGCGCCGGGCGTGCCGGCGCGCCCCGGGCGGGCTGGGCCGAGACCGCGGGGCTCCTCGGGGCCGCGGCGCCGTCGCGGGCGGCCGCCGACTGGCAGGCGCGCCTGGCGACGTCCGAGGAGCTGAACGCCCGCCTGCAGGCGAGCGAGGCCTTCACGGCCCGGCTGCTCGCCGCGAGCCGCGACCGCATCCAGGTCCTCTCCCTCGACGGCACGGTCCTGTGGGTCAGCGAAGGCGGCCACGCCGCCCACGAGACCGGCCCCGACGACCGCGTCCTCGGCGGCAGCTGGCTCGCCACCTGGGCGAGCCCCGGCGACCGGACCGCCGCCGAGGTGGCGCTCGCCGCCGCCCGCGCCGGGCGCACGGGCCGCTTCCGGGCGCCCTCCCCCACGGCGCGGGGCACGCCGGGGTGGTGGGACGTGGTGGTG
Source organism: Methylobacterium crusticola (assembly GCF_003574465.1). Lineage (GTDB taxonomy): Bacteria > Pseudomonadota > Alphaproteobacteria > Rhizobiales > Beijerinckiaceae > Methylobacterium > Methylobacterium crusticola. Next base: position 24,218 of record NZ_QOWC01000068.1, on the reverse strand, counting down.
ACGCCGATCCAGGGGACGGACGGCGCGCCCGAGCGGCTGCTCGCCGTCGCCCGGGACGTGACCGAGGCCCAGCGGGCCGAGGAGCAGCAGAGCCTGCTGATGCAGGAGATGGCGCACCGGGTGAAGAACACCCTGGCGCTGGTCCAGGCCGTGGCGACCCAGACCCTGCGCAACGCCGGCTCGATCGAGGAGGCGGCCGAGGCCTTCGGCGGCCGCCTGCTGGCCCTCTCGCAGGCCCACGACATCCTGATCCAGGGGAGCTGGACCGCCGCCGACCTGCGCGACGTCGTCGACGGCGCCGTCCGCCCCCACGCCGGCGTCCCGGACCGTTTCCGCATCGCCGGGCCGGCGCTCAGCCTCGGGCCGCGCGCGGCCCTGACCCTGGCGCTGATGCTGCACGAGCTCGGCACCAATGCCGCCAAGTACGGCGCCCTGTCGAGCCCGCACGGCCACGTCGCGGTCTCGTGGGGGACGGTGCCGGCCGGCGACGGGCCCGGCCCGGGCTTCCGCTTCCGCTGGGAGGAGGTCGGCGGCCCGCCCGTCGCGCCCCCGACCCGGTCGGGCTTCGGGTCGCGGCTGATCGAGCGCAGCCTCGTGCACAGCTTCGGCGGCCGCGTCAGCCTGCGCTTCCCCCCGGGCGGCGCCGTCCTCGACCTCGAGGCGCCGCTCGCCGCCGTGCAGGAGACGACGGCCTGATCTGCGCACCGGCCTCGATCGGCCACGCTTGACCCTGGTGGTTGCTGCCCATAGGCAGCACTCTTCCAGAGCGTCAGCCATTGCCCCTCATGATATCAGAGCCGGACCGAGCCCCCAGCGAGACCCGCGATCCCGCCTGCGACGAGCCGCCGGTGGTCTTGCTGGTGGAGGATGACGGCCTCCTCCTGATGGAAGCCTCCGACACCCTGGCGGAGGCCGGCTTCACGGTGCTGGAGGCGCCGCACGCCGACCGGGCGCTCCAGGTCCTCGAGAGCCGGCCCGACATCGAGATCCTGATGACCGACGTCGACATGCCGCTCGGCTCGATGAACGGCTTCGCCCTCGCCCGCCTGGTCTCCCGGCGCTGGCCGCGCATCCCGGTCCTGGTCGTCTCCGGCATGGGCAGCCCCGGCCCGCACGACATGCCGCCCGGCGCCCGCTTCATCCCCAAGCCCTACGCGCCCTCCGCCCTGGTGCTGACGCTGCACGCCGCGGTCCGGCGCGCCGCCTGACGACACGGATACCCGCCATGCCCGCCGAGTCTCCCCGCCCCCTGCAATTCGCCACACAGGCGGTGCATGCCGGCACCGCGCCCGACCCGGCCACCGGCGCCCGGGCGCAGCCGATCTACCTCACCAACGGCTTCGTGTTCGAGTCGAACGAGCAGGCCGCCGACATCTTCGCCATGCGGGCGACCGGCTTCTCGTATTCCCGCGGCTCCAACCCGACCGTCGCCGCCCTGGAGCGCCGGGTCGCCGCGCTCGAGGGCGCCAAGGCCGCGGTGGCGGTGGCCTCCGGGCAGTCCGCCGTGCTCCTGGTGCTCCTGACCCTGATGCAGTCCGGCGACGCCTACGTGTCGTCCTCGCGGCTGTTCGGCGGCTCGCTCGGCCTGATGCGCCGCCTCGAGACCCGCTACGGGCTGACGCCGCACTTCACCCGGGGCCTCGAGCCGGCCGACTTCGAGGCGGCGATCACCCCGGCGACCCGCGCCATCGTCTGCGAGTCCATCGTCAATCCCTGCGGCACCGTGGCCGACCTCGCGGGCATCGCCGCGGTGGCGCGCCGGCACGGCCTGCCCCTCGTGGTCGACAACACCCTGGCGTCCCCGGCCCTGATCCGCCCGATCGAGCACGGCGCCGACGTCGTGGTGCACTCGACCTCGAAGTTCCTGTCCGGCTCCGGCACGGTGATCGGCGGCATCGTCTGCGACGCCGGGCGCTTCGACTGGGAAGGGTCGGGCCGCTACAACCTCATCACCGAGCCCTGGCCGGACTACGACGGCCTCGTGGTCTCGGAGCGCTTCCCCGAGACCGCCTTCGCCACCGCCTGCCGGCTCTTCGGCCTGCGCGACCTCGGCCCCGGCCTCTCGCCCATGAACGCCTTCCTGACCCTCACCGGCACCGAGACGCTGCCGCTGCGCATGGAGCGGCACTGCGCCAACGCGAGGGCGGTCGCGGCCTTCCTGCGGGACCACCCGAAGGTCGACTGGGTGAGCTACCCGTCGCTGCCCGGCCAGTCCGGCGAGGCGGTGGCGGCCCGCTACGCGCCGCAGGGCGCCGGCGCGATCTTCACCGTCGCGCTCAAGGGCGGCGAGCCGGCGGCGCTCCGGTTCATCACCGGCCTTCGCCTGATCTCCCACCTCGTCAACATCGGCGAGATCAAGTCCCTGGCGATCCACCCGGCGACCACCACCCACCGCCAGCTCCGCCACGACGAGAAGGCGGCGGCCTGCGTCGGCCCGGAGACGGTGCGGCTCTCGATCGGCCTCGAGTCGATCGAGGACCTCATCGCCGACATCGCCCAGTCCCTCGACGCGCTCGTCTGAGCCGCGCCCGCGCGGCGCGCGGGCCGCGGCCGTCAGGCCTCGGGCGGGCGCCGGGTCAGCGCCCGGAGCGCGCCCCGGAACGTGCGCACGTCCTGCTCGGTCATGGCCATGCGGTGGAGCATGTCGCGCATGTTGCGCACCATCCCGCCCCGCTTCTCGGGCGGGTAGTAGCCCGCGGCGTCGAGGGCGGCCTCCAGGCTCTCGAACAGGGACAGCAGCGCCTCGCGGGGGGCCGGCGGCGAGCGCATCCCGCCCCCGAACGGCAGCCGCGCGAGATCGGCGGCGCGGCGCCATTCGTAGCTGACGAGCAGCACGCTCTGGGCGAGGTTGAGGGAGGCGTGCCGCGGATCGACCGGGAAGGTCACGATCGCGTCCGCCAGGGAGACCTCGTCGTTCGACAGCCCGACCCGCTCGCGCCCGAACAGGATGCCGACCCGCTCGCCCCGCGCCAGCCGCCCGGTGACGTCCCGCATTGCCGCGTCCGGCCCGAAGACGCGCTTCATCTGGCCGCGCTCGCGGGCCGTGGTGGCGAGCACGTAGGTCAGGTCCGCCACGGCCTGCGCGACCGTGGCGAAGACCCGCACGCCGTCGAGGACGTGCGTGGCGCCCGAGGCCGCCTCCCGCACGCCCTTCTTGGGCCAGCCGCCCTTCGGGGCCACGAGCCGCAGGTCCGCGAGCCCGAAATTCCCCATGGCCCGGGCCGTCATGCCGATGTTCTCGGCGAGCTGCGGCTCGACCAGGACGATCACGGGGCGGGGCGGCGTCGGGTCGGTCTCGGGCAGGGACATGGGCAGGGACATGGGCAGGGACACGGGCATCGGCACGGGCGCGGCTGCGATCGGGTGCTTCTAAGGACCGGCGCCCGCTCTGGCCACCGCCTTCCGACCGCCTGCCCGGCCGCGGTTGCCCGGTCGCGCCGCGCGACTGCCCGGTCGCGCCGCGCGATCCCCTAAGCGCGCCGCGCGACCCCGGCCGGAGGCCCGGGAACCGGCGGTGCGCCGGCGCGTTGAGCGGACAGACCTCCTTGACAGCCCCGGTGCGCATACCGGGGCTTTTTTCTGCGCGGCGGTGCGGCCGGCACGGCCCCGCACCCGCTTCCCCCTCATTGTGCAGCGCGCTATGACCGCGCCACGGCCGGCCGCGTCTCCCACGCGGGCCGGCGCGCGGCACCGCGGCACAGGGAAGGCGGATCGATCATGGCGAAGATCAAGGTGGCGAACCCCGTCGTCGAACTCGACGGCGACGAGATGACCCGGATCATCTGGCAGAACATCAAGGACAAGCTGATCCATCCCTACCTCGATGTCCCGCTGGAGTACTACGACCTCGGGGTCGAGCACCGCGACGCCACCAACGACAAGGTGACGGTCGAGGCCGCCGAGGCGATCAAGCGGCACGGCGTCGGCGTGAAGTGCGCCACCATCACGCCCGACGAGGCCCGCGTGAAGGAGTTCAACCTCAAGGAGATGTGGAAGTCGCCGAACGGCACCATCCGCAACATCCTGGGCGGGGTGATCTTCCGCGAGCCGATCATCTGCCGGAACGTGCCGCGCCTGGTGCCGGGCTGGACCCAGCCCATCGTGGTCGGCCGCCACGCCTACGGCGACCAGTACCGCGCCACGGACTTCAAGGTGCCGGGCAAGGGCCGGATGACGGTCAGGTTCGAGGGCGACGACGGCACCGTCATCGAGCGCGAGGTGTTCAAGTTCCCGGGCGCCGGCGTCGCCCTCTCGATGTACAACCTCGACGACTCGATCCGCGACTTCGCCCGCGCCTCGATGAATTACGGGCTCTCCCGCAAGTTCCCGGTCTATCTCTCGACCAAGAACACCATCCTCAAGGCCTATGACGGCCGCTTCAAGGACATCTTCGAGGAGGTGTACGAGAGCGAGTTCAAGTCCCGGTTCCAGTCGGCCGGCATCACCTACGAGCACCGCCTGATCGACGACATGGTGGCCTCGGCCCTGAAGTGGTCCGGCGGCTACGTCTGGGCCTGCAAGAACTACGACGGCGACGTGCAGTCCGACACGGTGGCGCAGGGCTTCGGCTCCCTCGGCCTGATGACCTCGGTGCTGCTCACGCCCGACGGGCAGACCGTGGAGGCCGAGGCCGCCCACGGCACCGTCACGCGCCACTACCGCGAGCACCAGAAGGGCAAGGAGACCTCGACCAACTCCATCGCGTCGATCTTCGCCTGGACCCGCGGCCTGTCGCACCGCGCCAAGCTCGACGACAACGCCGACCTCGCCCGCTTCGCCACGACCCTCGAGACGGTCTGCGTCGACACCGTCGAGGCCGGGCACATGACGAAGGACCTCGCCCTCCTGGTGGGTCCCGACCAGAAGTGGCTCTCGACCACCGGCTTCCTCGACAAGATCGACGAGAACCTGAAGACCGCCGTGACGGCGTGAGGCGACGCCGGGGTCCCGGCGCCGGGGGCGGCGCCGGCGCGAGGGCCGGCGCCGCGGAGACCGCGCGCCTACGACGGGACCCCGAGCGTCAGCACGGCCTCGTAGCCCTCCGGGGTCGCGCTCACCGCGGCCACGCCCCGGCGCTGCGGGTCGTCCTGCCGCAGCAGGCCGTCGCGGTCGTTGGTGATCCGGCCGCGGCGCGCCCGCCCGCCATAGGCCGGCATCCCGCCCTGCACCGCCTCGTTCACGGCGTCGGGGAAGTAGACCTGGCCCGTCAGCACCGTGCGGGCGGCCAGGATCACCTTCACGTGCACGTGGGTGGCGCGGCCGGGGTACCAGCCCGGATAGACGGTCCGGAACGTGGCCCAGCCCGCCGCGTCGGCGAATTGCGTGCCGCGCAGGAAGGTCTGCCCCAGCGTAGAGGCGGCCCGGTCGCCCTGGTCGCGGTAGCCGGAATAGCGGCCCTGGGCGTCCGCGTGCCAGACGTCGATGCGGGCCGCGGCCACGGGGGCGCAATCCGGGACCGTGGCGACCCGCAGGCGCAGGAGGAGCGGCAGGCCGGGACAATCCTCGCGGATGTCCGCCCGCACGAGGCGCGGATCCAGGTAGAACGGGCCCTCCACGGCCTGCGGCGTCAGCCGGCACGTGGCCTCGGCCGTCGCGGGCCCGGGCGCGAGGAGGCCGCCGGCGATCGTCCCGAGGGCCGCGCGGCGCGAGGGATGGTTCGGCATCGGCTCTCCCTCCGGGCCGCGCGGGGGCGCGGCCCCGGCCCATCTCAGCTCACGCCGGTCGGCCCGTCCAGCACCGTGCGCACGCGCCGCGCCAGCTCCATGCGGCGGTAGGGCTTGTTGATGATCTCGAACTCGGTGCCGCCCGCGTCGGTGCGCTCGAGGCTCGCCTCGGCGTAGCCCGTGGTCAGGAGCACCTTCAGCCGCGGCTGCCGGCGGCGCGCCTCGCGGGCGAGCATCACGCCGTTCATGCCGCCCGGCATGATGAGGTCGGAGAAGAGCAGGTCCACGGTCTCGCTGCCGTCGAGCACCTCCAGGGCCTGGCGCCCGTCCGTCGCCATCAGGGTCGTGTAGCCGAAATCCCGCAGGATCGCCCGGGCGAGCTCGGCCACGTCGCGCCGGTCGTCGACGATCAGGATCGTCTCGGTCCCGAACCGCTGCGTCGGGCGGTGGACGGCGCTCGGGGCCTGCCGCTCCTCGACCTCGGTGGCCGGGAAGTAGAACTGGACCGTCGTGCCCCGGCCGGCCTGCGAGGCGATGCGCACCGCCCCGCCGGACTGCTTCACGAACCCGTACACCATCGAGAGGCCGAGGCCGGTGCCGCGCCCCTCCGCCTTGGTGGTGAAGAACGGCTCCATCACCCGGGCGAGCACGTCGGGCTCCATGCCCGAGCCGGTGTCGGTGACCGACACCGAGACGTAGCGGCCGGGCTGGGGCAGGCCGGCCGGCAGGTCGTCGGGGCCGAAGCTGTCGTTCTGGGTCAGGATCGTGACCTCGCCGCCGGCCGGCATCGCGTCCCGGGCGTTGATCAGCACGTTGAGCAGGGCCACCTCGGTCTGGGTGGGGTCGAGGCGCGCGTTCCACAGGTCGGCCCCGAGGACGGACCGGACCGTGATCGGCTCCCCGAGGGTGCGGTTCGCGAGCTCCCGCATGCCCTCCACGAGGTTGTTGAGGTTAACCGAGCGCCCGTCGAGGCGCTGCTTGCGCGCGAAGGCGAGGAGCTGCTGCGTGAGCGTGGTCGCGCGCTCGGCGGCGCTGCGGATGTTCTCGGCGGCCCGCACGAGGCGCACGGGATCGATGACGGCGTCCCCGAGCCCGTCCTGCAGGATGTCGACGTAGCCGATCACCACCTGAAGCAGGTTGTTGAAGTCGTGGGCGATGCCGCCGGTGAGCTGGCCCAGCGCCTCCATCTTCTGCGACTGGCGCAGGGCGTCCTCGGCGTCCCGGCGGCGCGAGACGTCGAGCTGGGAGCCGAAATAGTACACGAGCGCCCCGGCGCGGTCGTAGACCGGCGAGATGAACAGGGCGTTCCAGAACGTCGAGCCGTTCTTGCGGTAGTTGAGGATCTCGGTCGCGAGCTCCTTGCGCTCGAGGACGGCCCGGCGGATCTCGTCGACCGTGCCGGGATCGGTCTCGGGGCCCTGGAGGAAGCGGCAGTTCCGGCCGATCAGCTCGTGCGGCTCGTAGCCGGTCATGCCCCGGAAGGCCTGGTTGGCGAAGATGATCGGGTTGTCGGGCTGGCGCGGGTCGGTGACGATCATCGGCATCCGCGTCATCTCGACGGCCGCGAAGAAGATGTCGTTCCTCCGGTCGCTGACGTCGCCCGTGGCACCTTCCGAGACGGTGGGTCCGCGGCCGACCGGCGGCGTCTCAGGCGTGATGGTCATCGTCTCTCCGGTGGTCCGGTCGGCGGCACGGAGCCTATCCCCACGACCGCGGAGATGAAGATAGACGTCGGGGGGCAGCGTCAATGGCGGGCGCGCCGGGGCGACGCGCCGCACGCGTCCCGGGGGACGTGCGGACCGTCCCTGCACTCGAGCTTACGTTCGGGAACACCGGAAGACAACTGCCGCAGATCAGCGACGCGGCGTATTACTCGCCCAGGTAGTATCAGCTCAGGGCCTGGGCCCGCCGTGCCGGGACGGGGCGCCCGGGCGAGGCCGCGTCCGCGGGCCTGGCCGACATCGTGAGCGCGGCGTCGAGGGCGTCGCTGATCGTCGTCACGAGGACGTCGGCGGAGGTCGCCCGGCGCAGGCGGTCGCGCGAGGCCGGGTCGCGGTCGCGCCACACCGCCACCATCACGCGCACGCCCGGGATGCAGCGCCGCGCGACCCGGGCGGCGAGGCGGATGTGGGAGGTGCTGATGGGCTCGATGTAGGAGAAGCAGACCAGGGCCACGCCCCCGGTCTCCGGCCGCTCGCCCCGCGCCACGGCCTCCTGCCCGATGGTGCGCGCGGCAAGCCCGTGCCGGCCCAGCACCTGGGCCAGCATCGCGGCCGCTGCGGCGTCGAAGGGGCCGCGGCTCGCCACCACCAGGACCGGGGCGGGTCCCCGCCAGCCCTCGGCGAGGTCCTCGGGCCGGCGCACGATCGCGGTGGCGGCGCGGTCGGGCCCGAGCGCCTCCACGGCGGCGGCGGCCTCCGGCCCGACGGCGCCCCGGCGGCCCGGGGCCGGCAGGCGCGCCAGGGTCGCCACCACGGTCTCGATCGCCGCGCCCACCGCCTCCTGCTGCGTCGAGGCGAGGGCGCCGCGGGCGCGGTCGTCCTGCGCGAGGCGCAGGCCGCCCAGGGCGATCTCGTCGTAGTAGGTCGCGAGGGCGCGCTCCTTGAGCACCTGGCGCGCCTTCTCGATCGCCTCGCCGGGATCGCCCGCCAGCATGCGCTGGTAGAAGATCTCGGACGGGGCGAGGGCGGGCCGGTCGCCCAGCATGACGTCCAGGAAGGCGAGCCGCTCGACGTGGCGCCCGAGGACCACGAGGCAGACCGTCAGGGGCGTTGCCAGGATGAGGCCGACCGGCCCCCACAGGAAGGTCCACACGGTGGCCGCCAGGATCACGGCGACCGGCGAGAGGCCGGTCGAATGCCCGTAGAGGAGCGGCTCGATCACGTGCCCGGCCACGGGCTCGACCACCGCGAAGAGCACGATCGTGGCGATCAGCATCGACCAGCCGGGATCGACCGCCATCGCCATCAGCAGCGGGAACGCCATGCCGATCACGGCGCCGAAATAGGGCACGAAGCGCAGGATCGCGGCGAGCATCCCCCACAGGACCGGGCTCGGGACGCCGATGAGCCAGAGCCCGACCGCGATCACCACCCCGAAGGCGAGGTTGAGGCCGGCCTGGGCCAGGAAGAAGCGCGACAGGCGCGAGACCGCGTCGTCGATCGCCGCCGTGGTGGCCCGCAGGTCGCCCGAGCCGGCGAGCCGGATCGCCCGGTTGCGCAGGTCCTCGCGCTGGGCGAGGAAGAACAGGGTGAACAGCAGGATCAGCCCGACGGTCGCGAGCGGGTGGAGCACCGGGGCCAGGATGCTGCCGAGGGTCGAGGCGATGCCGGCCTTCGGCTCGCGGATCTCCACCGGCACCGGGCGCTCGGCGCCGGTCTCCAGGGTGGCGCGGGATTTCGGGGCCTCCGGCGGCCGGAGGTCCTGGCTCAGGTCCTGGACCGTCGCGAACAGGCGCTCCAGGGTCGCGCCGCCGCCCGCCCGGGCCCGCAGGGCCCCGATCTTCTCCCGCATGGTGACGGCGTAGCGGGGCATGTCGGCGGCGAGCTGCGCGGCCTCGTTGGCGATGAGCGTCCCGAGCCCGCCGAGCGCCCCGAACGCCAGCAGCACCACGACGAGCACCGCGAGGGAGCGCGGCAGGCGCCGGCGCTGGAGCGCCCGCACGGCCGGCGCGAGCACGAAGCTCAGGAGGACCGCCAGCGTGATCGGCATCAGGACGTCGCGCCCGAGCGACAGGATCACCGCCAGGGTCAGCCCCAGGAGGCAGGCCGCGAGCACGGCGAAGACCGGCATCGCCTCGCGCAGGCGCCGGGCCGTGACGGGATCGTCGATCATCCGCGGTGGGGGTCCCGGGTGCTCACGGGCTGGCCGGCGACGCGCCGAGGGCGGCGCCGATCTGGCCGAGCAGCTTCGAGAAGTCGACGGGCTTGGGGTGGTAGTCGTCGCAGCCCGCCTGGATCACCTTCTCCCGGTCCCCCGACATCGCGTGGGCGGTGAGCGCGATGATCGGGATCCGGGCGGTCTCGGCGTCCGACTTGAGGGCGCGCGCCGCCGACCAGCCGTCGAGCACCGGCAGGTTCATGTCGAGCAGGATGATGTCCGGACGGCTGGTCCGGGCCTTCAGCACGCCCTCCTGGCCGTCATGGGCCAGCACCACGTCGTAGCCGCGGCGCTTGAGCCGCCGCGACAGGAAATCCCAGATTTCCTCGTGGTCTTCGACGAGAAGGATCTTCGGCACCGCCCCACTCCACGCTTGGCCGCCGCGCCCGGACGCGGCGGCCGCTTCCACCGTCACTGTTCTGGGGAGAGGCGCCGGCGCCTCGCCGTCACGCCTCCTCGGAGATCCCGAACGCCACCGACTCGGATTCCGCCCGCTCGAAGGCCTGGATCACGTGCTGGTAGGAGCGCCAGGTCTCGTTGGCGTGGTCGACGCCGGTGGGGCGCAGGACGAACATCAGCATCGACCGGCCGGTGACGTCGTAGGTGTCGCCGATGCCGAAACGGGCGAGGTCCTGCGTGTCGGGCAGGTTGGTGTCGAGGATCCGCATCCAGGCGTTGCCGCCCACGACCTCCGGCAGGGTGAACTGCACCATGTCGTGGTAGGCGTTGAACAGGAGCATCAGGGTCGCCTCGGCGCCGCGCCGGCGGAGGCCGCTCGACTGCGCCCGGCCGTCGAGCACCACCGCGAGGGAGCGCGCGCCGCCGTCGTTCCAGTTCTCGGGCGCCATCTCGACGCCCGCGGGCGTGAGCCAGGTCACGTCCTTCACGCCGAGCACGTCGTCGTAGGCGCCGGTGAGGAAGCGCCCGCGGCTCAGCATCGGCAGCGCCTTGCGCAGGATCAGCAGGCGCTGCGTGAACTCGGCGAGGTCGCGCTCGTCCGGCTTGACCGCCTCCCAGTCGACCCAGGAGATCGCGTTGTCCTGGCAGTAGGCGTTGTTGTTGCCGGCCTGGGTGCGGGCGAACTCGTCGCCCGCGAGCAGCATCGGGGTGCCGCGGGAGAGCAGCAGCGTCGCCAGCAGGTTGCGCATCTGGCGCAGGCGCACGGCGCGGATCTCGGGGTCGTCCGTCGGGCCCTCGACGCCGTGATTGTAGGACAGGTTGTGGGAGTGGCCGTCTCGGTTGTCCTCGCCGTTGGCGATATTGTGCTTCTCGTTGTAGGACACGGTGTCGTTGAGCGTGAATCCGTCGTGCGCGGTGATGAAGTTCACCGAGGCCCAGGGGCGCCGCCCGCGCTTGTTGAACTTGTCGGCCGAGCCCGTGATGCGGGAGGCGAGCGCCGGCAGGAGGCCGTCGTCGCCGCGCCAGTAGCCCCGCACGTCGTCGCGGAAGCGGTCGTTCCACTCGGCCCAGCCGGGCGGGAAGCCGCCCACCTGGTAGCCGCCCGGGCCGCAATCCCAGGGCTCCGCGATGAGCTTGACCGAGCTCAGCACCGGGTCCTGCCGGCACGAATCGAGGAAGCCGCCACCCTCGTCGAAGCCGTAGGGCTCGCGCCCGAGGATCGTCGCGAGGTCGAAGCGGAAGCCGTCGACCCGCATCTCGGTGGCCCAGTAGCGCAGCGAGTCGGTCACCATCTGGAGCACCCGCGGGTGCGAGAGGTTGACGGTGTTCCCGGTGCCCGTATCGTTGATGTAGTAGCGCTTCTGGTCGGGCAGCAGCCGGTAGTACGAGGCGTTGTCGATGCCCTTGAAGGACATGGTCGGGCCGCGCTCGTTGCCCTCGGCCGTGTGGTTGTAGACCACGTCGAGGATCACCTCGAGGCCGGCCCCGTGCATCCGCGCCACCATCTCCTTGAACTCGGAGAAGGCGAAGTCCGGCACGGCGGCGTAGCGCCGCGCGGGGGCGAAGAACGACAGGGTGTTGTAGCCCCAGTAGTTCACCAGGTCCTTCTCGAGGAGGTAGCTGTCGTCCACGAAGGAGTGGACCGGCAGCAATTCCACCGAGGTGACGCCGAGGGTGCGGATGTAGTCCAGCACCTCGCGGGTGCCGAGGCCCGCGTAGGTCCCGCGCAGGCGCTCGGGCACCGCCGGGTGCAGCTTGGTGAAGCCCTTGACGTGGGTCTCGTAGAAGACGGTCTTGTCCCAGGGCACGTTCGGCTTCTGGTCGCGGCCCCAGGTGAAGGCGGGATCGATGACCCGGCACTTGCGCATGAACGGCGCGCTGTCGCGGTCGTCGAAGGTGGTGTCGTCGCCGCTCTCCATCACGTAGCCGAATAGGGCTGGGTTCCAGATCACCGAGCCGACCAGCGCCTTGGCGTAGGGGTCGAGGAGCAGCTTGTTCGCGTTGAAGCGGTGGCCGGCCTCGGGCTCGTAGGGCCCGTGGACGCGGTAGCCGTAGTTCGTGCCGGGCCGCGCGTCCGGCAGGTACCCGTGCCAGACCTCGTCGGTGTACTCGGGGAGCTCGATGCGCTCGATCTCGGTCTCGCCGGCATCGTCGAACAGGCAGAGCTCGACCTTGGTGGCGTTGGCCGAGAACAGCGCGAAGTTCACGCCCCGCCCGTCCCAGGTCGCCCCCAGCGGGAACGGCTGCCCCTCGATGACGCGGGAGCGGCGGGCGGACGCCGGGGAGGCCTGCCCGTCGGCGGACGGCTTGGGCTTGAGTTCCATGTTCATGGGGGCCTGGTATTCCGCTCGCGGGGCTGTGAAGCCTGACTGTTGGCTGAACGCGCCGGACGTCACCCAAGGTCCCTCGCCCCCGCCAAAATTTGCGGGGGCCGCCGGCCCGCGCCCGGCCCCTCACGCCCCGGCGGTCGTCCGGCCCGCGGCCGCCTCCTGCTCGCGCTCGGCCGCCAGGATGGTCTGGCGGGCGAGGAAGCGCGTGACCTGCGCCTCGACGTCGCGGATGGTCTCCTCGACCATGTGGTGCTGGAGCATGGCCCTGGGATCGTCCGGCTGGAGGCTCTCGCGCGCCTGCAGGCGTCGCATCGCCTGCTTGACGATCTGGTAGACCGCCTCGCGCTCCGCGCGCGACATGGTCGGCGAGATGGCGCGGGCGACCAGGTCCGTGAAGTCGGACATCGGGGTGCTGCTCGTCCTCTCAATCCGGGGCGGCGGCCGCACGGCCGCCCGCCCGCGTGTCGCGTCCGGCATGGCCAGGAACGCCCCGGCGCGCAAGGCTCCGCGGCGCCCGAGCCCCGGCGGCCCGGCCCGGCGGAGCCCGGCTCCTCAGAGGTTGTGGTCCCTCACGCCGGCGACCAGCAGGCTGGTGCAGCTCCAGAGGACCAGGAAGGCGAAGAACGCGACGAACAGGTTCTGGCCGCGCCGCGGCACCAGCGACAGCTCCGGCCGCGACGGGGGCACGAAGGTGGCGAGGTAGACGTGCTGCTTGTTGGCGGCCACCCGCGCCCGGTCGAGCAGCATCGTGACGGATTCGTTCAGCCGCTCGGCGATCATCCTCTCGACCTGGAGCCCCTCGTACTCGAGGATCGCCTCGGCGGCGTTGCGGCCGCCGACCGCGACGCCGTCGCTCGTGAGCGAGTCCTGGAGCAGCTTGATCTGCTGGTTCACGGCCGCGAGGCTCGCCACGATGGTCTGGATCGACCGCGACTTCTCGTCGAGGGTGGAGCCGCGCAGCACCTGCAGGTCGTTCTCCGCCTTGATCTTGTCCTTGCGCAGGGCGAGCAGCGTCTGGAACGTCGCCTCGGCCGACTTGCCCGGGTCGATGATGCCCCAGCGGTTGCGGAACTCTTTCAGGGCGATGTGCGCCCTGCGCAGGCGCTCCTCCGACTTCGCCACCTCCTCCAGGCTGTGCTTCACCATGTCCTGCTGCGCCCGGGCCGAGATGACGTTGATGAGCGCCTCGGAGCGCTCGACGACGTGCTGGCCGATCGCCAGGGCGTCGTCGGGCGTGAAGGCCTGCACCGTCAGGGTGATCACGCCGGAGACGAGGTCGATGTGGGCCTGGACGTGCTTGCGCCAGTACTTCAGCAGTTCCTCGATCGGCTGGTCCCCGGGGTAGCGCGTCCAGAAATCGGCCTCGTCGCGGGTGAACAGCCTGCGCACGCCGAGCGCCTTCTCGGCGCTCTCCAGCATCGGCTGGCTGCGGATGTAGTCGGCGACGATGTAGCTGTCCTGGCTGTTGTTCTTCTGGATCATGCTGGCGAATTCGCCGATCGCGACGTTGCCCATCGGCTCGACCTCGCCGCGGACCGCGAAGCGCGCCTCGACCACGTACTGGTCGGCCGCGATGGCGAACAGGTAGAAGCCGACGACAGCCGTCGGCAGCAGCACGTACAGCCCGAAGCTCCGGACCAGCTTCCGGGCGAGGCTCGGCTGCGCGCCGTCGGCGGGCAGGAGCGGCACGCGCGTCCAGCGCAGCGGGTTCAGGACGGCGGGGAGCCGCGAGCGCAGCCCGCGCGGCGCGCCGACGGGCTCGATCGTCTCGGCATTGCGGCGCAGGTCCGGCACGCTGCGCCGCGCGAACGCGATGACGCTGCCGAGCCTGTCGCGCCGTTTGACCTCGTCCGCGTCCATCCCGTCCGATCCCCGCGCTCGCGCGCCCACGAATCCCGCACCTCGCGCACGGCCGAGCTGGTCTACGCGGCGCGACCGAACCGGGTCAACGACGGCCGTCCAGGCGGCGAGCGGGCGAGGGACGAACAGCCTCGACGGCCGGCCGCAGCGTTGCTGCGGTTTTCGGCCTTTTTGATGGCGCGGGCCCCTGCGGGTGGGCTCACGCCAGGGCGCGGGCCAGCCGCGCCCAGGCCGCCCCGGTGCCCGGCAGCCCGAAGCGCAGGCGCCGGGGGGCCGCCTCGAAGCGGCGCACGTAGAGCCCGGCGCGGCCGAGGCGGCCGAACAGGGACGCCGCGTCGGGGAAGTCGGCGGTCCGGAAGAGCCGGGTGCCGCCGACGAGACGCCCGCCCGCCGCGGCGATGAGGGCGTCGAGCCTCGCCGCGTCGCGGCCTCGGGCGGCGGCGGCCTCGCGGCGCCAGGCCGCATCCGCGAGCGCGACGCGCCCGACCGCGAGGGCGGGCCCCGACACCGCCCAGGGCCCGAGCGCCGCCCGGATCGCGTCCGCGGCCGGGGGCGCCGCCACCGCGAAGCCGAGGCGGATTCCGGCGAGCCCGTAGGTCTTGCCGAAGGAGCGCAGCACCACGGCGCCGGCCGGGGGCGCGGCGCAGAGGCTCTCGACGGGCTCGAGATCCGCGAAGGCCTCGTCCACGACGAGCCAGCCGCCCCGGGCCGCGAGGGCGCGGGCCGCGTCCGCGAGGGCCGGGCGGGTCCAGGTGCGCCCGTCCGGGTTGTTGGGGTTGACCACGACGGCGACGTCGGCCGCGGCCGCCTCGCCGAGATCCGGCACCGTCGCGACCGCGTGCCCGCCGCGGCGCCAGGCGGCGGCGTGCTCGGCGTAGGTCGGCCCCACCACGGCGACCCGGCCGGGGCCGCGCAGGCGCGGCAGGAGGTCGATCAGCGCCTGGGTGCCGGGGGCCGCCGCCACGTGGCCGGCGCCGGGGGCGCCGTAGGCCGCGGCCGCGGCGGCCTCGAGGGCGCGCAGGTCCCCGGCGGCGGGCAGGCGCTGGAAGTGGCTGGCCTCCAGGGCCGGGCACGGATAGGGGATCGGGTTGATCCCCGTCGACAGGTCGATCCAGGGCTCGGGCGCGTCCGGAAACAGCCGGCGGGCCTCGCCGAGGTCGCCCCCGTGCCGGATCGGTCCCGCCTCGCCCGCCTCACGCGCCATGCTCGCCCTGCTGCATCCGCCCGACAGCCTGCTCGTGCTGCTCCTCGCCCTCGCGCTCGAGGCCGCGGCCGGCTATCCGGACCGCCTCTACAGGGCGATCGGCCACCCTGTCACCTGGATCGGGCGCCTGATCGCCGCCCTCGACCGCGCCCTCAACCGCGAGGCGGACCCGCCGGGCCGCAGGCGCGCCGCCGGGATCCTGGCGCTCCTCGTCCTCCTGACGGCGACCGGGCTCGCGGCCATCGGTGCCGCGGCCGCCGCGGCGGCCTGCGGGGCCGGCGCCGGGCTCCTCCTCTGTGGGCTCGCGGCCGCGAGCCTGCCGGCCCAGCGCAGCCTGCACGACCACGTCGCCCGCGTGGCCGAGGCCCTCGTGCGCGAGGGGCTGCCGGGCGGGCGGCGGGAGGTCGCGATGATCGTCGGGCGCAACCCCGACACCCTCGACGAGGCCGGCGTGTGCCGCGCCGCGATCGAGAGCCTCGCCGAGAACTTCTCGGACGGCATCGTGGCGCCGGCCTTCTGGCTCGGCCTCGCGGGCCTCCCCGGCGGGGCGCTCTACAAGGCCGTGAACACCGCCGACAGCATGATCGGCCACCGCACGCCGCGGCACGCCGCCTTCGGCTGGGCCTCCGCCCGCCTCGACGACCTCGTCAACCTGCCGGCCTCGCGCCTCGCCGCCGGGCTGCTGATCGGGGCGGCGCTGCTGCGCCCGGACGCCTCCGCCCGCGGCGCGCTCGCGGCCGTGCGGCGCGATGCGGGCCGCCACCGCTCGCCGAACGCGGGCTGGCCCGAGGCCGCCATGGCGGGGGCGCTGGCGCTGCGCCTCGCCGGGCCCCGCACCTACGGCCGCACGCGGATCGAGGATGCCTGGATGGGGGACGGCCGGGCCGGGGCCGGGCCGCAGGACGTCGTGCGGGCCCTCGCCCTCTACCGGACGGCCTGCGGGCTGCTGTGGGGCGCCGCGGCGCTCCTCGCCGCGGCGGCCTGCCTCGCCTGAGGGGCCGCGCGCCGCCCGACCGGGCGCGCCCTCAA
Source organism: Methylobacterium crusticola (assembly GCF_003574465.1). GTDB lineage: Bacteria > Pseudomonadota > Alphaproteobacteria > Rhizobiales > Beijerinckiaceae > Methylobacterium > Methylobacterium crusticola. The sequence continues at coordinate 7,854 of NZ_QOWC01000068.1, read as the reverse complement.
TGACGCGCGAGCGTCACGTCCGCCAGGCTCTCCCGCGCCGGCTTGCGCAGCACGGCCTGGACCACGAAGACCATGACCACGCCGACGAGCAGGCAGGCCGCGAGGAACAGCATCGGGGTCAGGTTGCTGCCCGTGGCGTCGCGGATCCACGGCACCACGTTCTGGGCGACGAAGCCGCCGAGGTTGCCGACGGAGTTGATCATCGCGATGCCGGCGGCCGCGGTGGCGCCGCGCAGGAAGGTCGGCGGCAGCGACCAGAACACCGGCTGGCCGGAGAAGATGCCGGCCGCCGCCACGCACAGGCAGGCGAACTTCACCGCGTCCCCCGGCAGCAGCACGCTCAGGATCAGGCCGGCGGCGCCGACGAGGGCCGGGCCGGCGATGTGCCAGGTGGTCTCGCCGGTCCTGGCGGCGTGCCGCGGCACCCACCAGAGGGCGAGGCCGACGCAGATCCACGGGATGATGTTGATGAAGCCGTTGACGGTGTTCGAGACGCCGAAGCCCTTGACCACGGTGGGCAGCCAGTAGCTCAGGCCGTAGGCGGCGAGCGGGAAGGCGACGTAGAGCAGCGCCAGCAGCACCACGCGGCGGTCCGTCAGGACCCGGAACGGGTTCGTGTGATCGGTGTGCGGGGTGGTGGCCTGCTCCCGGGCCAGCGTGTCGGCGAGCCACTTCTTCTGGCCCGCGTCGAGCCACGGCGCCCGCTCGGGCCGGTCGGGCAGGATGAAGAACACCACGAAGGCGAGCAGCACCGCCGGCAGGCCGGTGGCGAGGAAGACCCATTGCCAGCCGCGAAAGCCCAGGGTCCCGTCGAGGTCGAGGAGCGCCCCGCCGATGGCGGCGCCGACGGCGTTCGCCACCGCGCTCGCGATCATGAACCAGCCGACCATCCGCCCGCGGTAATCCTGCGGGAACCACAGGGTCAGGGCGTAGAGCACGCCGGGGAAGAACCCCGCCTCCGCGGCGCCGAGCAGGAAGCGCAGCACGTAGAACATCACGGTGCCCTGGGTGAACCCGAGCAGGATCGTGATCAGCCCCCAGGTCGCCATGATCCGGGTGAACCAGACCCGGGCGCCGACCCGCTCCATGATCACGTTCGAGGGCACCTCGAACAGGAAGTAGGCGAGGAAGAACAGCGAGGCGCCGAACCCGTAGGCGGCCTCGCTCAGGCCGAGGTCCCCGACCATCTGGAGCTTGGCGTAGGAGACGTTCTGGCGGTCGATGTAGGCGATGAGGTACATCAGCCCGAGGAGCGGCATCAGCCGCCAGGTGATCCGCTCGATCGTGCGGGTGCCGAGCGCATCCTGCTCATGCGTTGCCATGCGGGCTCCTCCCGAGCCGGCCTCTCCCGGCCGGCCTTCCTTCCCTGTTTAGGGCGGCGGCATCCCTTCGGGAAGCGCGGCGCGCGCCCGCCTCAGCCCTTGCGCACCCCGAGGTTCGCCCGGAGCGCGTCCCAGCCCTGCCAGAGCCCGTCGAGGGGCCGCGGCGCGGCCTGGCCGTCGCGGCGCACCACCACGGTGGCGGTGCGCCCGACCGTGAGCCGCGCGGTCCCGGGGCCGGGATCGAGGGCGACCCGGACCGGGATGCGCTGGGCGAGGCGCACCCACGCGAAGGTCGGGTTCACGTTGGCGAGGAGGCTCGCGCCGGCGCTGCGCTCGCGGTCCTCGATGCCGGCCGCGACGCTCTCGACCCGGCCCGCGACGTCGCGGTCGTCGCCCATCAGCCGGATGCTGACCGGATCGCCGACGCGGATGCGGTCGAGCTTCGTCTCCTCGAAGTAGCCCTCGACGCGCAGCGTGTCGCCGTCGACGAGCGCCATCACGGCCTTGCCCACCGCCACGTAGGCGCCGGGGCGCAGGTCGAGGTTGCTGATCCGCCCGTTGACCGAGGCCCGCACCTCCGAGCGCTGGAGGTTGAGCTTGGCAACGTCGCGGTCCGCCACCGCCTGGTCGTAGGCCGCCCGCGCGCCCTGCTCGGTGGCGAGCGTCGCCTCGAGCTTCTGCTGCGAGACGACGTTGTCGCTGAGCTGGCGGTAGCGGGCGAGGTCGGCCTCCGCCTGGACCAGCGTCGCCTTGCGGCCCGCCACCACGGCGTCCGCCTGGCGCAGCGCCAGGGCGAAGCGGTCGGGGTCGATGCGGAACAGCAGGTCGCCGCGCCGGACCTCCTGGTTGTCGCGCACCTCGACGTCGCGCACGAGGCCCGCGACGTCGGGCGCGACCCCGACGACGTCGGCCCGCACGCGGCCGTCCCGGGTCCAGGGCGCCTCGAGGTAGTAGTCCCACAGGGCGGCGCCGACCGCGACGGCGGCGGCGAGCATCGCGGCGGTGACGGCGATCCGGCCGAGGAACGCGAGCGCACGGGTCATGGCGAGGAACCGCTCAGGTCAGGAGGCCGGCGACGGCCACGACGCCGCCGAGGCAGGTGAGGTAGAGGGAGAGGTCGAAGAGCGGGCGGTGCCAGATCGCCCGGTAGAGGCCGAGGCCGGCGATGATCCGGCGCAGCACCGCCGTGACCGCGAAGGCGACGATCGCCCAGACCAGGAGGGAGGGGACGAAGACCCCGTAGAGGTCGATGTCGGGCATCACGCGGCCTCCGTGAGGCGGGTCGCGCCCGCCGGGCCGGGCCGGTAGGGGGGAGCGGCGGGGAAGAGGGCCCGGCGCAGGCCCGCGAGGCCGAGGAGCGCGTCCCGGCGCCCCTGCGGCCCGGTCGCCGACCCGACCCGGCGCATCGCCGCGTCGATGCGCGCGAGCAGCGCCTCGGCCGGCGTGCCCGCGGCCCCGGAATAGTGGGCCGCCACCGCGTCGAGGGCCGCGTCCACCGCCGCCACCTGGTCGCGCGGCAGCCCGTGCCGGGCCCGCCGCAGGGAGACGAGGTTCATGCCGACCCGCAAGGCCGCCAGGGTGTCGATCCGGCGCAGGGGGCTGTCGGGGCCGGCCGCAGCGAGGCGCGGCACCAGGAGGCCGAGGCGGTCGAGCATCAGGGACGCGAAGGCGACGCGGTCGCCCCGCCCGCGCCGCCGCGCCGCCCGGGCCAGGGAGGCGCGGCTCGCCCGCAGGAGGCGCCAGGCGCCCTGCTCGGCGCCGACCGAGCGGATCAGCCGGGTGACGAGGGCGGCGATCCAGATGCCGCCGACGAGCGCCAGGCTCGAGTTGACGAAGCCCGAGAACTCCGACGTGTAGCGGTCCTGGATCGCCAGGAGCGCGTTGCCGTTGACGCCGAGGGCGAGGCCGACCGGCATCGTGCGGGGGATGGTCATCAGGAGGCCGCAGAGCAGCAGCGGCGGCGCCAGCACCAGGGCCAGGGTCACGAAGTCGTGCACGAGCGGCAGGATGCCGAAGAGCAGCACGCCGACCGCCAGGGACCCGACCACCGACCAGGTGGCGAAGCTCAGGATCGGCGGGACCGGGTCGTCGAGCCCGGCGAACAGGCAGCACAGGACCGCCCCCATCATGGCGGCGGTCGCGCCGTCCGGCCAGGCGGTCGCGACCCAGACCGCCACGCAGACCGTCACCGAGACGAGGACGCCGAGGGCCGAGCGCAGCGCCATGCCGTGGTCGCGGTGGCGCGGCGCCCGGGCGCCGAACTCGCTCGCGAAGGCGAGCTCCTGCCGCAGCCGGCCCCCGCCCCGCGCGACGTGCTCCTCGAGCACGCGGCAGTCGCGGACGACCTCCACGAGCTCCCGCAGGCGCTCGATCAGGCTCGCCCGCACGATGGCGGCCCAGCCCGCCTCCGCCGGCAGGGACGCGTCGGCGGCGTCGATGCGGGCGAGGAGCGCCCTGCCCTCCTCGGGCCGGGCTCCCGCCCCGGACCAGGCCGCGACGTCGCCCAGGAGGTCGCGCAGGTCGGCCGGGAGGGCCGAGAGGCCCCGCAGCGCCCCGATGCGGTCGGCCAGGGAGGACAGGACCGGCAGCAGGATCAGCATGCGGCCGCGCAGCAGCCGCACCCACGGGGCCGCCCGGGCCTGGGCCGAGGTGTCGTAGGAGAGGTGCGTCGCCAGCACGTCGATCTCGGCGGCCTCGGCGGCGAGCCGCAGGCGCCGGGCGCGGACCGCCGGCTCCTCGCCGGCGCCCGACAGGACGTCGGCGGTCCAGCGGCCCGCCTCCTCGAGCCAGGCCTGGATGCGGGCCGCCACCACGGGTCCCACCGGCTCGGGCAGCACGAGGCCCGACACGAGGGCGGCGCACAGGATCCCGAGGGTGATCTCCTCGGCGCGGGCGACGGCGGTGTCGAAGATCGCGGCCGGGTCCGTCACCGCCGGGAAGCCGATCAGGGCCGCGGTGTAGCCGGCGAGCATGAACAGGTAGCTGCGCGGCGTGCGGTCGAGGAGCGAGAGGTAGAGGCAGGCGGCCGTCCAGAGCCCGAGCGCCAGGGTCAGGAGCTCGGGCGCGTTGACGAGGTTGGGCACCAGCACCACCGCCACGGCGACGCCGATGAGGGTGCCGCCGACCCGGTAGGCGGCCTTGGAGCGGGTGGCGCCCGCGAGCGCCTGCGTGGTGATGTAGACGGTCGCCATGGCCCAGTAGGGCCGCGGCAGGTCGATCCAGAGGGCGATCCACAGGGCGAGCAGCGCCGCGCCGCAGATCTTGGCGGCGAAGAGCCACTGGCGCCAGCCGGGCAGCGCGGCGGCGGCGCTCACGGCGCCGCCGCGCGGGCCGCCGGCGCCCGGAGGGGCTCGGGCCCCGGGAAGGGCTCCTGGCCCGGGAGGGGCTCCTGGCCCGGGAAGGGCTCCTGGCCCGGAGGGGACCTCTGGCCCGGGCCGGCCTGCACGGCGTCCAGCACCCGCAGGGCGGCCCGGAGGTCGCCGTCGTCCAGGCCCGCGAAGGTCGCGCCGCGCAGGGCGTCGAACCGGGCCTCGATGGCGGAGGCCCGGGCCTGCCCGGCCGGGGTCAGCCGCAGCACCTTGGCGCGCCGGTCGGCCGGATCCGTCGCACGGGTGACGAGGGCGGCCCCGCAGAGCCGGTCGAGCACCCGCACCAGGGTCGGCCCCTCGATGCCGAGGGCGTCGGCCAGGGCGGTCTGCCGGAGGTCGCCGCCGAGGCGCCCGATCATCAGCAGGGGCAGCGCCGTCGCCTCGGTCAGGCCGTAGGCCGTGACCACGTCGTCGGCGGCGCGCCGCCAGTTCCGCCCGGCCCGGAGCAGCGTGAGGGTGAGGGACTGGAGGAGGTCGCGTCGCATGTCCGGGCCGGTCGCCCGGGCGCGGCCCGGTGCTTCGTCCGGCTCATGGATAGGATGCTAACGATCGCGGCTCAATCCGCCGCGGGCGCGGCCCGGCCATGCGCGGAGCCGCCCGCGGCGCCGGGAATCGCCGGGCCGCGCCCCGCGGCGGCGGCGCCCACGTCAGCGGCGGGGGGGCGTTCCGGGGACCGCCGCCTCCTGCTCCGGCGTCCAGTTCGTCTCCACGACCGTCTCGCCGTCCTCCCGGTTGAAGCGCATGGCGGTCTGGCGCATGGCGCGCAGCGCCGTGGCGTCGGCGGCCCGCGGGCACTGCACCGGATCGTGCGCGCGGTTGGTGCGGTCGAGCATGCGGCCGAAGGCGGCGTCGAGGCTCGTCATCGCGTCGAGGGACGCGAAGGTGCCCGACAGGTAGACGGTGCGGCCGGGGCCCCGGGCCAGGCAGTAGCGCCAGTCCGCGGCGGCGGGTTGCACGGCGGCCAGGATCGCGGCCGCGAACAGGAGGGGTCTCATCAGGGTCTCGGGCAGGCCGGTTGCACCCGGCGGGCCGGCTTGGTGCCCGGCGCGTGCGGCACCACGATGGCGGCGCGGCCGCTCCCGGCGTCAGCCCGGCGCGTCCTCGGCCTCGAGCCGCAGGGTCCAGACCAGGGCGCCGTCCTCGGCGACGAGCCAGGCGATGTTGGTCTCGTCGGAGAACACCTCGTCGGCCTTCCCGAGCGCGATGGCGGCCGCCCGGCGCACCGTCGCGGCCTCGATCGGCCGGTCGTGGACCGGCACGCCGACCATGCCGTGGCGGTCGCGCGTCGCGGCGCGCAGGCGGTAGATGGGCATCGTGGTCGACCTCCCGTCGCCGACGCGGCGGCCCTCGGCCCCCTGGCGGGCGGCAGCCGCCCGCGGCCGGGCCGGCGGATGACGGGACCGGCCGGGCGCCCGCCCCGCGGCGGCCCCTAGGGGCCCGAAACGCGAGGCGGCCGCGCCCGTGGGGGCGCGGCCGCCGCTGTCCCGGGATGGGGCGCTGCTCAGGAAGTGGCGTCCTTCGTCGCGCTCGCGGCGTCGTGGGCGGTGGTGCGGGCTGCGTCCGCGCCCTGCTGCATGGCGCCGCGGGCCGCGTCGGCCCCCTGCTGCATCGCCTGCTTGGCGTTCTCGGCGCTCTGCTGCATCGCACTCTGCGTCAGGCTGCCGAACTCGCGGGCCTGCGACTGCATGGCGGCGAACTGGCTGCGCACGAACTCGGCCTGGTGCTGCATCGCCTCCTGGAGGTCGCGCGAGCGGACGAGCTTCTGCGCGAGGTCGAAGGCGGCGTTGACGTTCTGCTCGGCGTACGAGAAGCCGCGGGTCGAGACGGTCTGGGCGTTGGTCCGGGCCGCCTCGGCGGAGCCCTGGAGGGTGTCGGCGGTCTTGCGGGCCGCGCCGATGAACGAATCGAACGCCTTGCGGGCCTGCTCGACGCTCTTCTCGGCGAAGTCGCGCATCTCGGTCGGGATCTCGTAGTTCGGGGTCGTGGTCATGTTCGTCTCCTCGCTCTGGGCTTGGCACGGTCTTTGTGCAGTGCACAATACCACGGCCTCCCCGGAAATCCACCCTTTCGGAGGTCGTTAAGGTTGCCTGCGGGATAACGTCGGGAGTGCGCATTTCGTGCCCGTGCGCAAGTGCTTGAGTTCCGTTAAAGCCTCCCGGGTGCGGTCGGCATCCGTTAAGGGTCGGGTGGGCCGGCGCGGCCGGCGCGCGGCGTGGGGAGCGGCAGTGGGGCGCAACGAGCTCTTCGACACGACGATCGAGGCCCTGCGGGCCGTCCCGGCCTTCGGCCGGCTGATGGCGGGGCCCGACCGCGCCGTCCTGCTCGTCGACCGTGCCGCCACGCACGTCCTGTACGCTTCCCCTGCGGCAATTAGCCTCCGCAACGGCATCGCGGACGCCGCGGGCCGGATCGCGCCCGCGCTGAACCTCCCGGGCCAGCTGCGCGGCGCGGCCGCCCTGCCGCCGGACACCCGGCACCCGCGCATGGAGCGCCTGCGCTTCGACGCCGGCCGCCTCGCCGTCCCGCTGGTCTGCGCCTGCCTGCCGGCGACGCTCCCGGACGGCACACCCGGCCTCGCGGTCGCGGTCCTCGATCCCCTGCCGGCGCGCCGGGCCCGCCGCCCCGCCGCGGGCGAGGCGCCGGCCCGTCTCGCCGAGCCCGCGCCGCCGCAGGATCCCGGTGCCGCGCCCGAGTTCCTGTCCCCCGAGGCTCCTCCGCCCGCATCCCCTCCGGCCGAGCCCGTCGAGGAACGCCCGAGCCTCCGGTTCCTCTGGCGCAGCGACGCGCGGGGCTGCCTCGTCGAGGCGACGCCGGCCCTCGCCGAGATCGTCGGGGCCTCCCCGGTCGGGCGCACCTGGGACGAGCTCCTCGCCGGCCCGGTGGTCGCCGACGGCCGCCTCGGGGAGGCGCTGGCCGCGCGCCGCACCTTCCGGGCCGTGCCGGTCCGCTGGCGCCTCGACGCGGGCGACACGGCGGCGGCCGTCGACCTCTCGGGCGCCCCGCGCCTCGGGCCGGGCCGCGCCTTCGCGGGCTTCAGCGGGTTCGGGGTGATCCACCCGGGCCGCCTCGGCCACGCCCCGCCCCGGCCGCTCCCGGTCCGGGCCCCGGCGCGCCCCTCGCTGCGCGAGCGCGCCGCCGCGGTGATCGCCATCGGCCGCGTCCCG
>NZ_QOWC01000067.1 GCF_003574465.1 Methylobacterium crusticola | reverse complement strand
GCCCGGCCGGCCGCGGTCAGGCGCCCGCCGGGGTCGAGGGCCGCGAGGCCGCCGAGCAGCGCCTTCGCCTCCGCGAGGGCGGGCGCCGGGGGCGGGTCGAGGAACGGCAGGGCGGTCGGGTCGGTCACGCCCCAGGCGGCGCAGTCGAGCACCAGCCCGGCGAGGTCGGCCGAGAGGATCTCGGGCCGCGTGAAGGGCTCGAGCGCCCCGGTCGCGGCCTCGGCCCAGAGCCGGTAGCAGATGCCGGCCTGCGTGCGCCCGGCCCGGCCGCGGCGCTGGTCGACGGAGGCCCGGGAGGCGCGCTGCGTGACGAGGCGCGTCAGCCCGAGGTCGGGCTCGTAGACCGGCACCCGCGCGAGACCGGAATCGACCACGACCCGGACGCCCTCGATGGTGAGCGAGGTCTCGGCGATGGCCGAGGCCAGCACGACCTTGCGCCGGCCAGCCGGGCTCGGCCGCACCGCCCGGTCCTGCGCGGCCCGGTCGAGGGCGCCGTAGAGCGGCGCGACGTCGACGTCCGGCACGGCCTCGAGGCGCGCGCGCAGGCGCTCCTCGGTGCGGCGGATCTCGCCCTGGCCCGGCAGGAAGGCCAGGACCGAGCCGGGCTCGGCCCTCAGCGCCCGCATCACCGCGTCCGCGACCGCGTCCTCGATCCGGCCGTGGGGATCGCGCTCGACGTAGCGCGTCTCGACGGGGTGCGCGCGGCCCTCGGAGGCGATCACCGGGGCGTTCCCCATCAGGGACGCCACCCGCGCCCCGTCCAGGGTCGCCGACATCGCGAGGAGCCGCAGGTCCTCCCGCAGCCCCCCCTGCGCGTCGAGGGCGAGGGCGAGCCCGAGGTCGGCGTCGAGGGAGCGCTCGTGGAACTCGTCGAACAGCACCGCGGCGATCCCGGACAATTCCGGGTCGTCCAGGATCATGCGGGCGAAGACGCCCTCCGTCACGACCTCGATGCGGGTGCGCCCCGAGACCTTCGAGCCGAGCCGGACCCTGAGGCCGACCGTGTCGCCGACGGCCTCGCCCAGGGTCGCGGCCATCCGCTCGGCCGCCGCCCGGGCGGCGAGGCGACGGGGCTCGAGGAGGATGATCCGCCCGTCCCCCCGCCACGGGGCGGCGAGGAGCGCCAGGGGGACCCGGGTGGTCTTGCCGGCCCCGGGCGGGGCCACCAGCACGGCGTTCGGACCGCGCGCGAGCGCGGCCGCGAGCTCGCCCAGGACCGCCTCGATCGGCAGGGACGGGGCGGCGTCGGCCGGGAGGGGAGGACGGGAGGGCATCGCCGGTGAGATGGCCGACCGCGCCCGCCCGCGCAAGCCCGCGCAAGCCCGCCTCGCCGGCCGGGCAGCACGTCCGGGAGGCCGCTGATCATCCAGGAAGAATCCGCTCTTCCGCAACGGAACGCTTCGCCCCCCGAAAGATTGTCGGCGAGAGGTCGGCCGGCCCGGCCGCCGCCTGGGAGTACGATCGAGATGAAGACGCTGACCCTGACCCTCGCGGCGACCGTGATGCTGGGCTGCCTCGGGTTTGCCGCAGCGCCCGCCTCCGCGGCCGTGACCGGCCCCTCGGCCGTGGCGACGGACGGCTCGACCGTCGAGCGGGCCGCCATGCAGGGCCGCCACCGGATGATGCGGCACCAGCGCATGATGCGCCACCGCGGCGTGCACCGCCGGATGATGCGGAGCGACCCGAACTCCCGCAACCCGTCGCGCCCCGGCTACCAGCAGCAGAAGGGCAACACCTCGGGCGGCCCGGCCTACTGAGACGGCGGCCCGCGGGGCGCCGCGCGCGCCGCAAGGCGCCTGCCGCCCCGGGGGGGTCCCGGACGCCCCGCGAGGCTCCCGGACGCCCCGCGGGGCTCTCGACTTCCTGCGGGCCGCGGCGATCCGCTCCAGCGTCCGGCGCGCCCCGCGGGCCCATCTGGCAGCGGGAGCGCACGCCGGGACCGCGGGCCAGCATGACCGTCTACTTCACCGCCGACACGCATTTCGGCGACGCCCACATCCTGCGCCAGCGCGGGCGCCGCTTCGCCTGCCTGGCGGAGCACGACGAGGCCCTGATCGCGCGCTGGAACGCCGTCGTCGGCCCCGGGGACGAGGTCTGGCACCTCGGCGACTTCGCGGCTCACGCCGACCGGGCCTACTGCGCCGAGGTCTTCGGGCGCCTGCACGGCATCAAGCGCCTGGTGCGGGGCAACCACGACACCAACCGGGTCGTCGCCCTCCCGTGGGCGGCGGACCCCGTCGAGAGCGCCCGCCTCACCGTGCGCGACGGGGAGGCCGAGCACCGCCTGTTCCTCGCCCACTACGCCCACCGGGCCTGGCCCGGCCTCTGGCGGGGGACGCGCCACCTCTACGGGCACACCCACGGCACGCTGCCCGACACCTGCCGCTCCTGCGACGTCGGCGTCGACGCCTGGGACGATCGCCCGGTCGGCCTCGCGGCGCTGATCGCCCGCCAGCGGGCCGCCACCCTGGTGCCCGAGGAGCTCGCGCGCGACGCCCCCCAGGCCCCGGTTCAGCCCCCGATGTTGTAGGCCGCGAGCGCCGCCATGTTGACGAGGTCGGCGTCCGTCGCGCCCAGGGGGACGATCTGCACCGCCTTGTCGAGGCCGACGATGAGGGGGCCCAGCACCTGCGCGCCGCCGAGCTCCTGCAGCATCTTGGTGGAGATCGAGGCGGAGTGGAACGCCGGCATCACCAGGACGTTCGCCGGCTGCTTGAGGCGGCTGAACGGGTACTGGGCGAGCAGGTCCCGGTCGAGGGCGACGTCCGCCGCCATCTCGCCGTCGTACTCGAACTCGACCCGCATCCCGTCGAGGATCTTCACCGCCTCCTGCACGCGCTCGGCGCGCTCGGCCCGCGGGTGGCCGAAGGTCGAGAACGAGAGCAGCGCCACCCGGGGCTCGTAGCCGAGGCGCCGGGCCACGCCGGCCGCCTCGATGGCGATGCCGGCGAGCTCCTGGGCGGTGGGCATCTCGTGGATCGCCGTGTCGGCGACCAGCACGGTGCGGCCCCGCGCGATGCACAGGGAGACGCCGATGACCCGGTGGCCGGGCTTGTGGTCGATGACGCGGCGCACGTCCTCGAGGGCGATGGAGTAGTTGCGGGTGGTGCCCGTCACCATGGCGTCGGCGTCGCCGAGGGCCACCATGGAGGCCGCGAAGTGGTTGCGGTCCTGGTTGATCAGGCGCTGGCAGTCCCGGAACAGGAAGCCCTTGCGCTGCATGCGGGCGTACAGGAACTGGGCGTAGACGCTGTTGCGGTCGGACTTCGCGGCGTTGTGGATCTCGATGAGGTCGCGGCCCGCGAGATCGATGCCGGCCGCCTCGGCGTTCGCCAGCACCCGGTCCTCGCGCCCGACCAGGATGGCGGTGCCGAGGCCCTGGTTGACGAAGGACACCGCGGCGCGGATGACGAGCTCCTCCTCGCCCTCCGCGAACACCACGCGCTTGGGGAAGCGGCGCACGCGCTCGAAGATGCGGTTGAGGGTGCCGGCGACGGGATCGCGCCGCGCCGAGAGCTGGGCCCGGTAGCGGTCCATGTGCTCGATCGGCTTGCGGGCGACGCCGGTCTCCATGGCGGCCCGCGCCACCGCGGGCGGGATGGTGTGGATCAGGCGCGGGTCGAACGGCACCGGGATGATGTACTCGCGCCCGAAGCGGGGCCGCGTGCCCTGGTAGGCGGCCGCGACCTCGTCGGGCACGTCCTCGCGGGCGAGCGCCGCCAGCGCCTGGGCGGCCGCGATCTTCATCTCCATGTTGATCGTGGTGGCCCGCACGTCGAGCGCGCCCCGGAAGATGTAGGGGAAGCCCAGCACGTTGTTGACCTGGTTGGGGTAGTCCGAGCGCCCGGTCGCCACGATGGCGTCGTCGCGGACCTGCCCGACCTCCTCGACGGTGATCTCCGGGTCGGGGTTCGCCATCGCGAAGATGATCGGGTGGGGGGCCATCGCGGCGATCATCTCGGGCGTGAAGGCGCCCTTGACCGAGAGGCCGAAGACGATGTCGGCCCCCGCCATCGCCTCGCCCAGGGTGCGCCGGTCCGTGGCGACCGCGTGGGCGGATTTCCACTGGTTCATGCCCTCGGTGCGGCCGGCGAAGACCACGCCCTTGGTGTCGCACAGGATCACGTTGTCGGGCCGGAAGCCCAGGGCCTTGAGGAGCTCGATGCAGGCGATGCCGGCGGCGCCGGCGCCGTTGACCACGAGCTTGGCGTCCCGGATGTCCCGGCCCGTGAGGTGCAGGGCGTTGATCACGCCCGCCGCCGCGATGATCGCGGTGCCGTGCTGGTCGTCGTGGAAGACCGGGATGTCCATCAGCTCCCGGAGGCGCTCCTCGATGATGAAGCACTCCGGCGCCTTGATGTCCTCGAGGTTGATGCCCCCGAAGGTCGGCCCCAGGTAGCGCACGCTGTTGATGAACGCGTCCGCGTCCTCGGTGCCGACCTCGAGGTCGAAGGAATCGATGTCGGCGAAGCGCTTGAACAGCACCGCCTTGCCCTCCATCACGGGCTTGGAGGCGAGCGCGCCGCGGTTGCCGAGGCCGAGGATGGCGGTGCCGTTCGAGATCACCGCCACGAGGTTGCCCTTGGCGGTGTAGTCGTAGGCGAGGGCCGGGTCGTCCGCGATGGCGAGCACCGGCACGGCGACGCCGGGCGAGTAGGCCAGCGACAGGTCGCGCTGGGTCGCCATCGGCTTCGTGGCCACCACCTCCAGCTTGCCGGGCCGCCCCTGCGCGTGGAACTGCAGGGCCTCCTGGTCCGTGAAGGTCGGGCGCTTGCGGCGGGTGACGGGGCGGGACTCGCTCATGCCGGGCTCTTCTTCGACGGGGGACGGGGGCTGACCGGGGGACAAGTCCCTTAGGGCCAGGGGCCCGCCGGCTCAAGCCGCCCTGCGACGCAATCGACCAGGCTGCCGCCATTTCGGGCAGGCACCGCGATCCCCATCATTCACCGGCGGATTCGGCCGGCGCCCTGGAACGCCGCCGCGCCTCTCTGGTAGTCTCGGCCCCCATGACGATGGACAGCGATACCGGCCGGCGCCTGCGCGACGAGGGCTGCGAGACGGCCGAGCCCGTGGCGGAGGCGCCGGCCTCCGGGCGCGGCCGACGCCCGGCGTCCGAGGACGAGGCCCGCGTCTCGCCGATGATGGCGCAGTACGTCGAGATCAAGGCCGCCAATCCGGGCTCCCTGCTGTTCTACCGCATGGGGGATTTCTACGAGCTGTTCTTCGAGGATGCAGAGGTCGCCTCGCGGGCGCTCGGGATCGTCCTCACGAAGCGCGGCAAGCACGCCGGCGCCGACATCCCGATGTGCGGCGTGCCGGTGGACCGGGCCGACGACTACCTCCAGCGCCTCATCGGGCTCGGGCACCGCGTGGCGGTCTGCGAGCAGACCGAGGACCCCGCGGAGGCGCGCCGGCGGGGCGGGAAGTCCGTGGTCCGGCGCGCCGTGGTGCGCCTCGTCACCCCGGGCACCATCACGGAGGAGCGGCTCCTCGACCCGGGCCGGGCGAACCTCCTCCTGGCGCTCGCCCGGCGCCGCGCCTCCGAGTCCGCCTGGGCCTACGGCCTCGCCGCCGTCGACATCTCGACCGGGCGCTTCTCCCTCGGCGAGGTCGAGGCCGCCGGGCTCTCCGCCGAGATCGCCCGCCTCGAGCCGCGGGAGATCGTGATGGCGGAGGCGATCCACCAGGATCCCGGGCTCGCGCGGCTGTGGCGCGACACCGCGGCCGCCGTGACGCCGATGGGGCGGGGCGACCTCGATCCGGCCTCGGCCGAGCGGGCGTTGAAGGAGCAGTTCGGCGTCGCCACCCTGGACGGCTTCGGGGCCTTCACCCGTGTCGAGGTCGCGGCGGCGGGGGCGGTGCTGCACTACATCGCCCGCACCCAGCTCGGCGCCAGGGTGACGCTGAGCCCGCCCGTGCGCCAGGCCGCGGGCGTGAGCCTGATGATCGACGCGGCGACGCGCCAGAACCTGGAACTGACGCGCACCCTCGCGGGCGAGCGGGCGGGCAGCCTGCTTGCCGCCATCGACCGGACCGTCGGGGGCGCCGGCGCGCGCCTCCTCGCCGAGCGCCTCGCCGGGCCCTCGACCGACCTCGCGCTGATCCGCCGCCGGCACGACGCGGTGGCGTTCCTGGTCGGCGAGGGCGCGCTGCGGGCCGAGCTGCGGGGGGAGCTCGCCCGCGCCCCCGACATGGCGCGGGCCCTGTCGCGGATCGGGCTCGAGCGCGCCGGCCCGCGGGACCTCGCGGCCCTGCGCGACGGCCTGCTCGCCGCCCGCGCCATCGCGACGGCGCTCGCCGGGGCGGGGGCGCTGCCGGGCGAGATCGGCAAGGCCGCCCGGCTGCTCGCGGGCGTCGGCGGCGACCTCGTCGAGACCCTGGGCGCGGCGCTCGCCGACGAGCTGCCGCTGCTGAAGCGGGACGGCGGCTTCCTGCGGGAGGGCTACCGGGCCGAGCTCGACGAGGCGCGGGCGCTCCAGAGCGATTCGCGCCGCTTCGTCGCCGGCCTCCAGGCCCGCTACGCCCAGGACACCGGGTGCCGGACGCTGCGCATCAAGCACAACAACGTCCTGGGCTACTACATCGAGGTGCCGCAGGCCTTCGGCGAGACCCTGCTGAAGGACCCCTGGCGGGCCACCTTCGTCCACCGCCAGACGATGGTGGACGCGATGCGCTTCACCAGCGTGGAGCTGGGCGAGCTCGAGACCCGCATCGCCGGCGCGGCCGAGCGCGGGCTCGCCCTCGAGCTCGCGGCGTTCGCGGAGCTGGCGCGGGCCGTGATGGCGCAGGCCGAGGGCATCGCGGCCGCGGCGAGCGCCCTCGCGGCCCTCGACGTCGCGGCCTCCCACGCCGCGCTCGCCGTGGAGCTGAACTGGACCCGGCCGGTGATCGACGACGGCCTCGCCTTCCGGATCGAGGGCGGCCGCCACCCCGTGGTGGAGGCGGCCCTCACCCGGGCCGGCGAGGCCTTCATCGCCAACGCCTGCGACCTGTCGGGGACCCAGCCCCGCCCCGGCCAAGACCCGGCGGGGCAGGACCCGGCCGGGCAGATCCTGCTCGTCACCGGGCCCAACATGGGGGGCAAGTCGACCTTCCTGCGCCAGAACGCCCTCATCGCGGTGCTCGCCCAGATGGGGGCCTTCGTGCCGGCGGCCTCGGCCCATCTCGGCCTCGTCGACCGCTTGTTCTCCCGCGTCGGGGCCGCTGACGACCTGGCGCGGGGCCACTCGACCTTCATGGTCGAGATGGTGGAGACCGCCGCGATCCTGAACCAGGCCACGCGCCGCTCGCTCGTGGTGCTCGACGAGATCGGGCGGGGCACCGCCACCTTCGACGGCCTCTCGATCGCCTGGGCCTGCCTCGAGCACCTGCACGGGGTGAACGGCTGCCGGGCGCTGTTCGCGACCCACTTCCACGAGCTGACGGGCCTCGCCCGCCGCCTCGACCGGCTCTCGAACGCGACCCTGAAGGTCACGGAGTGGAAGGGCGACGTGGTGTTCCTGCACGAGGTGGTGCCGGGCGCCGCCGACCGCTCCTACGGCCTCCAGGTCGCGCGCCTCGCGGGCCTGCCGTCCTCCGTGATCGCCCGCGCCAAGGGCCTGCTCGCCGAGCTCGAGCGCGGTGATGGCGGCCGCGGCCGCCGCGCGCCCGCGGCCGAGCTGCCCCTCTTCGCCGCCGCGCCGCCGGAGCCGCCGCCTGCGCCGGCCCCGCGCCCCGACCCCGTCGCGGCGCTGCTCGACGGGCTCGATCCCGACGCCCTGAGCCCCCGGGACGCGCTCGACGCGCTCTACCGGCTGAAGGCGGCGCGGGCGCAAGGGTCAGGGTGAGGCCGGAGGTCCGGGCGCCCCTCGGACGCGCCGCATCGGGAACCGGAGGGCCGAGGGAATGCCGCCCTATTGCGGGATCTTCTCGTCCATCTCCGGGAGCTGGAAGGTCGCCTGCGGTCGAACCGTCTCCACCCCCTCGACGGACTTGAAGGATTGGGCGAGCGAGCTGTCGCTCGTGCCCAGGATGGTGCGAAAGCGCGGGATCGTCTCCTGGATCTGCAGCCCTTTTGCTTGGAGCGACTTCGCGACCTGATCGATGTCGGCTCGCCTGTCCTTATCGACCATGATCACCATTCCGATGTCGGCCATGGCCTACCTCACTCTTGACAATTGCCTTGAGATGAATATCGGGCCGATCGCCGCCCGGTGCAAGCGCGTTCGGGGCCGCAATCGGCTCGTCCGCGCGATCCCCCCGGCAGCCCGGCTGGCCTCGGGCGATTCCGGTATCCACCCTCGCTGCCGCCCACGGACGATCCGGAGCCGGACCGCCTCGTCGGCCGTCGGCGATGACCGATTCCCGGTCACGCCGCGCGGCCTCGGCCGGGCGCCGGGTGCTCGGCGGGCCTGCGCGGTCGCCGCCGGCGCTGCGCCACGCCGCTGAGTGCCTCGCTCATCCCGTCCGACGGTTGCGAGTGGGCGGGTGACGATCCGCATCACGCCTCGAGGATCGGGGGTGCCTGCACGAGGCCGCGCCCGTAATCCCGCTGCGGGCCGATCTCGCGCGCTGCGGCGACGAGCGCGTCCCAGAGCCGCTGGCCCCGCAAGCCGGGATCCGTGCTGGCGAAGAGCGCCGCGACGCCGGCGACGTGCGGGCAGGCCATGCTGGTCCCCTGCAGTTGCCGCGACAGGCGGGGGCGCGGGAAGGACGAGAGCACCGAGACGCCCGGACCGCTGAGATCGACACCGCCCCCGGTGCCGTTCACGCCTCCGCAGGAGAAGGAGGCGACCTTGAGCGTCGGATCGACCGCCGCGACAGCCATGATGGACGGCGAGTTCGCCGGCGCGCCGACCGGCGCGATGAAGCCGAAGTCGCGGGCGCTCTCGTTCCCCGCGGCGGCCACGATCAGGCAATCCTCCCGCAACGCCGCCGCCCCCACCTCCTCGTAGAGCGGATCGGGCTGCTCGCCGGGCTGCGTCGGCCGCCCGAGCGACATCGAGATGACGGCGCATTTCTGGTCGATGGCCCAGTTGATGCCCTTGATGATGTCGAGTTCGGTTCCCGATCCGCCGTCGTCCAGGACCTTGCCCACGTACAACTCGCAGTCGGGTGCAACGCCGTACCGCAATCCGAGGCTCGACCGGACCGGTCCCGCGATCGTTCCCGCCGTGTGCGTGCCGTGTCCTTGCACGTCCATCACCGTCACGCCGGCCACGAAGCTCTCCGACACGATGGCCCGGCCGACGAAGTCCGGGTGCCCGGTGTCGAGCCCCGTGTCGAGGACGGCGACGCGGACGCCCTTGCCCGTGAGGGTCGAGCGCACCGCTCCCACCGCCGCGAGGCCCCAGGTGAACGCGGACGTGTTCGCGAAGGGCGCCGCTTGCGCGGCGGTCGCGTGCATCGGTGCGGACATCGTGCCGACGCCGTGCGGAAGGCCGCTCACCAGGATCGCGAGCCCTTCCCGCACCCACGCCGCGTACCGCTGCTCGAGTTCGCCGATGGCGAACATGTAGAATTCGGGACGGACGGTCCTCACGCCCTCGGCCGCCGCGAGGTTGCCGACCCGCGTCCCCGCGTCGCCCTGCGGCTCGATCACCGCGACCCCGAAGCGGTCGAAGACGACGCTGCTCTCGGGCGCCGCCGGATCGGGGGCCGGGACCGCACCGGCACCGAGGTCGCGGGCATCGACGGCCCGGATGCCGGTCCGGTTCTCGATCGCGCTCCTCGCGGTCGCGAAGTCCATGCCGCGGTTGAAGGTCACGAGGAACCGGCCCGTCGGCTTCGGGCGCGGCGGCTCCGGAAAAGTCATTTCTGAAATCATCGTTCCCGCCCTTCTCAGGATCGTGAATACTTTTTAAAGTACATCAGGTTGCATGCCTGTCAAGTATGCAGGCGGCTATTATGCTTTAGGGTTATTCTTGATATGCAAAGTGACTGTGCGGATGAAATAGCAATCCGAACACAATGCTTCGAGCGGCTGATCCGTTGTCAGACGCTGTGCACAACAGAGTCAGGGTAATCGCGCCATGTCAGCGGTACGCGAATAACTGTTGCTCGATCATTGCCGGGAATTGCTACGACCTGTTCTGCAGGTCCGGCGCCAGCGTCACCCCGTCGGGCGGCGCGCCCGGGTCGCCGCCCTGGCGGCGGCCGGCGATGTAGGCGAGGGCGGCCCGCACCACCCGCTCGGAATAGGGCTTGGCGATCACCCCGGCGGCGCCCGCGAAATCCTCGGGCAGGCGCTTGGCGTTGGCGGTCGTGAACAGGACCGTCGTCTCGGGCTGGGCGCTCAGGGCCCGGGCCACCGCGATGCCGGTCGGCCCGTCGACGAGGTGGACGTCGACGAGGGCGACGTCCGGCCGCTGGTCGCGCCCGAGGGCGATGGCCTGCGCCGAGTGGCCGGCGATGCCGACCGGGACGTGGCCGGCCTCCTCGAGCAGGCATTCGAGCTCGAGGGCGATGAAGGCCTCGTCCTCGACGATGAGCACGCGCAGGCTCGTCCCCGTCACGCCCCGGCCTCGTCGGCGTCGAGCGGCAGGACGAGGCGGGCGCGGGTGCCGGGCGCGAGGTCCTCCCAGGCCAGCGAGCCGCGGAGCTGGCGCACCACCATGCCGACGAGCGCGCGGCCGAAGCCCTCCGGGTTGGCGTCGTGCGGGCCGAGCCCGACGCCGTCGTCGCTGACCTCCAGGGTCATGGCGTCGGCCCGGCGCCGGGCCACGATGGCGACCCGGCCCCGACGCTCGCCCGGGAAGGCGTGGCGCACCGCGTTGGTGGCGAGCTCGTGCACCAGGAGCGCCAGGGGGGCGGCCCGGGAGGCCGAGACCGCGATGGCGTCGACGTCGATCGTGAGGCGGATCCGGTCGGGATCGAGGCCGGCCGCGAGGTCGGCGCCGAAATCGGCCGCGAAGTCGCGCAGGTTGAAGCGGTTGACGTCGCCCACCGAGTAGAGGAGGCGGTGCACCGTCGCGAGGGCGCCGATGCGCTCGGCCATGCTGTTGAGGGCCTCGCGGCAGGCCGCGTCCCGGGTGCGGCGCGCCTTCAGCAGGACGAGCGAGGAGATGACCTGGAGGTTGTTCTTGACCCGGTGATCGACCTCGTGGAGCAGGGCCGTCTGCTGGTCGAGGGCCGCCTGGAGCGCCCGGGCGCGGCCGTCGACATCCTGCTCCAGGTCGTCCCGGGCCCGCGCCAGGGCGCGCTCGGCCTGCCGGGTGCCGCTGACGTCGGTGAGGACCGCGAAGAAGGACCGGATCCCGCCCGCGGCATCGGGCACCGGATTCAGCGCCATGGCGTTCCAGAAGGGCGTGCCGTCCCGGCGGTAGTTCAGGACGTCCACGCTCACGGGCTCGCCCCGGGAGACCGCGGCCCGCACCCGCGCGACGGCGCCCCGGTCGGTGTCCGGTCCCTGGAGGAAGCGGCAGTTGCGGCCGAGCACCTCCGCGGCGGAGTAGCCGGTGAGCCGGCAGAAGGCCGGGTTGGCGAACACGATCGGGTGGTCGGGCTGGCGCGCGTCGGTGAGCACCATCGGGCTCGTGCTGGCGCGAAACGCCGCCGCGAACACGGCCTCCGGGCCCGCGGCGCCCGCCGGATCGACGCCCCCGCCCGTGCTCCGCGCGGGGCCCCGGCCCTCGGCGCGGTCCCGCGGAGCCGACGCCCCCGGATCCGCCGGCCCCGGGCGGTTCTCCCCCAGGCGGTCCGCCCCCGCCATCCTCCCTCGCCCGATCATGCCGGCCCTCGCCACCCACGCCATCCGTCCCGGGCGGCGCACATCCCGGGGCAGGCCGCCGCGGCGGGCCCCCGTGTCACTCCCACCCCAGCGAACCCCCGACCGGGGCGGGGGTTCCCGGCGCCGCAGGGCCCCGGGGCCGCACCGGAGGGGTCCCGCCTCCCGGAACGGGACGGGGGCCCGCGCCGCGCGTTAACCCTTCGTCCATCTTGCCGCCCACTTCATGGGGCCGGATGCGTCGCCCCCCGGACGGGACGGACCGGATTTTCTGCGAGGACGACGAAGGTCATGACACGCCGGGTCAGTTGGCTGGAGAGCACGCGGGCCACCCTGCGCGACGTCGTGGCGGACCGGCGCATGGCCCTGATGCTGGTGCTCGGCTTCGGGGCGGGCCTGCCGATCCTGCTCGTCTTCGCGACGCTCTCGGCCTGGCTGCGGACGGCGGGCATCGAGCGCTCCAGCATCGGGCTCCTCAGCTACGTCTCGCTCGCCTACACGCTGAAGTTCCTCTGGGCGCCGGTCATCGACCGCTTCGACGTGCCGGTGCTGGGACGCCTCCTCGGCCGCCGGCGGGCCTGGATGCTGACGGCGCAGATCGGCGTCGCGGCCGGCCTCGTCGCCATGAGCCGGGGCGATCCGGGCCAGTCCCTCGGCTACATGGTGGGCTGCGCCCTGGTGATCGCGTTCGCGTCGGCGACGCAGGACATCGTGGTGGACGGCTGGCGCATCGATTCCGCCCCGACCGAGCGCCAGGGCATGATGCTGGCCTCCTACCAGCTCGGCTACAGCCTCGCGCGGATCTGCGCGGGGGCCGGCGCCCTGTTCGTCGCCGACGCCTTCGGGTGGGCGCCGGCCTACGCCACCATGGCGGTCCTGATGGGGCTCGCGGTGGCGGGCTGTCTCGCGGCGCCGAGGGGGCAGCCCGCGCCCCCGGCGGCCGGCCGGGGCTGGCGGGCGGCCGCCCGCGAGGCGGTGGTGGACCCCTTCGCCGACCTGATGCGCCGCAAGGGCGCGGGGCTCGTCCTGATCCTGGCGCTGATCACGGTCTACCGCCTGCCCGACATCGTCTCGGGCATCATGGCGAACCCGCTCTACATCGACATGAAGTTCTCGCTCTCCGAGATCGCCACCGTGTCGAAGGTCTACGGGGTCTGGGTCGGGATCGCGGGCGCCTTCGCGGGGGGCATCGCGGTGAGCCGCTTCGGCCTCTACCCGACGCTGCTCGTCGGCGGCATCACCTCGGCCGCCTCGAACCTGATGTTCGCCTGGCTGGCGCTCGCCGGGCACGACCTGCCGCTCCTGATCGCCAGCATCAGCATCGAGAACTTCGCCGGCGCCTTCGCGGGCACGGCGCTCATCGCCTACATGTCGAGCCTGACCTCGCCGGCCTTCGCGGCGACCCAGTACGCGCTCCTGTCCTCGCTCTACGCCCTGCCGGGCAAGTTCGTCGGCGGCCTCTCGGGCTTCGCCGTCGAGGCCATGGGCTACCCGGCCTTCTTCGCCATGACGTCGTCGATCGGCATCCCGGTGACGATCCTGTGCCTGGCCCTGCGCTGGCTGCCCGCGGCGGCCGCGCCGGACGCGGTGCCGGACGGCGTGCCGGCCGCGGAGCCGGGCGAACTCGCCGCGCGGGCCTGAGGGGCGCTCACCCGTCCGCCGGGTCCGGCTCGCCCGCGGGCGCCGGCGGCACCGGCCGGGGGCGGCGCCCGTCGTCGATCGCCACGAAGGTGAACAGGGCCTGCGTGACCTGCGTCACCTCCTCGCTCTCGCGGGCCCGGCGCCAGGCCTCGATCCGGATCCGCATCGAGGTGCGCCCGACCGCCACGATCCGGGCGTAGAGGCTGACCTCGTCGCCGACCGTGACCGGGTGCAGGAAGGTCATGCCCTCGACCGCGATGGTGGCGCAGCGCCCCCGCGCCCGCCGGGCCGCGACGTTGCCGGCCGCGAGGTCCATCTGCGCCATGAGCCAGCCGCCGAAGATGTCGCCGGACGGGTTGGTGTCCGCCGGCATCGCGATGGTGCGGATCACCGGGACGCCGAGCGCACCGGACGGCGAGGGGGTCAGGGGCGGGACGGTCGTGGGCGCAGTGGTCATGGGCGGTCCTCTCCGGCCGGGGCGCGGGATCGGGGCCGCGAATCGTAGCCGTCCGGCGCCGGGGCGCCAGCCCCCGCGCCCTCCGGCCGGCGCGCCCTTGCGGAACCGGGTCCCGGCCTCCCGGCTTGTACCGTGACCGTACTCCGCCGTCCTCCGCGAGGCAGCGCCGTGACCGAGATCGTCGCCCGAGATCCCGCCCCGACCCCCGTTCCCGCCGGCGTCCCCGAGCCCCTCGGCGCCGAGGACCGGGAGGCCCTGCGCCGCGCGGTCGCGACGCTCGAGCGCCCGAGCCTCGCCGGGCGGCTCTCGGCCATCGCGGGCGCCCCCCTCGACATGATCGGCCGGGCGCTGCCGACCCAGGTGGCCGAGGCCGTGAGCCACGCCACGGAGAGCGCCATGAAGGGCGCGCTGCGGGTGGCCCTCGCGACCCTGCCGCAGCGGGCGAGCGGCGCGAACGCCCTCGCGTCGGCCGCGCCCGAGGGGCCGGCGGCCTCCCTGCGGTCCCGCGCCCTCGACTTCCTGGAGCGCTTCCCCCCGGGCGACCGCGGGCACAAGGCGCTGGCGGCGTTCTCCGGGGCGGTGGGGGGCGCCTTCGGCCTCACCTCGCTCGCGGTCGAACTGCCGGTCTCCACGACGCTGATGCTGCGCTCGATCGCCGAGATCGCCCAGCGCGAGGGCGAGGACGTTGCCACGCCGGAGGGCGCCCTCGCCTGCATGCAGGTCTTCGCGCTCGGCGGGCGCGGCGGCGCCGGCGAGGCGACCGCGGCCGACAGCGGCTACTTCGCGGTGCGGGGGGCGCTCGCCAAGGCGATGGCGGAGGCGGCCCGCTACGCGGCCGGCCGCGGGATGGTGGACGAGACCGCGCCCGCGCTGATGCGCTTCGCCGCCCAGGTCGGCGCCCGCTTCGGGGGCGTCGTCTCGCAGAAGCTGGCCGCCCAGGCGGTGCCGGTGATCGGCGCCCTCGGCGGGGCGGCGGTGAACACCGCCTTCATGGACCACTTCCAGGCCATCGCCCGGGCCCACTTCACCGTGCGGCGCCTGGAGCGCCGCTACGGCAGGGCGGTGGTGCGGGAGGCCTACGAGGCGGAGCGGGCGGCGCTCGCTGCCTGAGGACGGCCGTCAGGCGCGGCCGTACCGGCGCCGCAGCAGCGCGTAGACGAGCCGCGCGGTCTGGACCTCGCCGCCCTCGGGCCGGCCCGGCCGCGCGGCCGGGTTCCAGCCGTAGAGGTCGAGATGGGCGTGGGCCCGGGCGGACGGGGCGAAGCGGCGCAGGAACAGCGCCGCCGTCACGGCCCCCGCGAACGGGCCGCCCGAGACGTGGTTGATGTCGGCGATCTTCGAGTCGAGCAGGCTCGCGTAGGGTGCCCAGAGCGGCAGGCGCCAGACCGGGTCGTTCACCGCGAGGCCGGTCTCGGCCATCTCGGCGGCCAGCGCGTCGTCCTCGGTGAACAGGGCCGGCAGGTCGGGGCCGAGCGCCACCCGGGCCGCGCCCGTGAGCGTCGCGAAGTCGACGAGGAGGTCCGGGCTCTCCTCGTCGGCGAGCGCGAGGGCGTCGGCGAGGATCAAGCGGCCCTCCGCGTCGGTGTTGCCGATCTCGACGCTGAGGCCCCGGCGGCTCCTCAGGACGTCGCCGGGCCGGAAGGCGCTGCCCGAGATCGAGTTCTCGACGGTCGGGATCAGCACCCGCAGGCGGACGGGCAGGCCCGCCCCCATCACCATCTCGGCGGCCGCGAGCGCCACGGCGGCGCCCGCCATGTCCTTCTTCATCAGGAGCATCGCGGCGGAGGGCTTGATGTCGAGGCCGCCGGTGTCGAAGACCACGCCCTTGCCGACGAGCGTCACCTTCGGGGCCCCGGGGTCGCCGAAGGCGAGGTCGACGAGGCGCGGGGCCCTGGGCGAGGCCCGGCCGACCGCCGCAATCATCGGGAAGTCGCGGGCGAGGTCGTCGCCGGACGTGACCGTGCAGGCGGCGCCGTGGCGCCCGGCGAGGCGGCGCACCGCCTCCTCGATCTCGGCCGGGCCGAGGTCGTTGGCGGGCGTGTTGACGAGGTCGCGCCCGGCCGCCACCGCGTCCGCGATCCGCCCGATCTCGCCGGCGTCGACGCCCTCCGGCGCCGCGAGCCGGGCCGCCGGGGCCGGGCGCTCCCGGTAGCGGGCGAACCGGTACCCGGCGAGCCGCCAGGCCAGTGCCGCGAGGGCAGGGTCGGCGACCGGGGCCGCGAGGGCGTAGGTGCCCTCCGGCAGGAGGTCCGGCAGCCGCCCGAGGGCGAACGGATCGGCCCGCCCGCCCGCGGACTCGACCCCGAACAGCACCCCGAGGAGCCCGCCCTCCGGATCGGGCAGCAGGCAGAGCCGGCCGGGCTTCGCCTCGAACCCGGTCGCCCGCGCGAAGGCGACGGCCGGCGCCGGCAGCTCCGCCGCGAGCCCCGCCCAGGCGGCCGCGTCGACGCACCAGATCGGGGTGGCGGCGGCGGCATCGGCGGCGGGCAGGAGAGTGGTCACGCGCGGCATTCCCGGTCTGGTCGAGGTCCGGGGAGGGGGGAGGAACAGGGACCGGATGTCAACCTGCCGGCGGGCCGGCGCCGGTCCGGGGCCGGTCTCCGGGTCCCCGCCTCAGTACGCCCCGATCGATTTCGCGGCGGCGTGCGCGCCGGACGCGGCGAAATCGTCGAAGGCCGCGAGCAGGTGAGCGTCGAGGTCGGCGGGCAGGCCGTGGTCCGCCAGGCAGGCGCGGGCGCGGGCGGTGCGCTCCTCGGCGGGCTCGTCCTCGAGCCCGGTCGCCACGGCGAAATCCCGGCAGGCGGCCTGGAAGGCCGGCCACAGGCCGCGATCTTCGGGCCCGAAGCTCTCGAGATCGAAGCGCAGCGTCACCCTGGGCCGCCCCGACCCCTGCGCATCGTCCGTCATCGACCACACCCCTCAACGCCCCGGCCGGCGCCGCCCCGCCGGCCCCGGGAAGCCTAACCCATCGCCCGCCCCGGCCGCCACTCCCGCCCGGGGGCGAGCCTTGCCGGCCGCGCGGGGAGCGCGCCTGCGGCGGGGCGCCTTAACGGCCGGTTAGGGTTAACGCCGTACGAACTGGAACATCGGGCCGAGGCGGCGCGCGCCGCCGACCCCGCCGGAGTGGCCGATGCCTGCGATCGACGAAACCTCCTGCGTCCTGCGCCGCGCCCGGCGGCTCGCCGCCGTGGGCGCCCTCGCGCTCATGGCCTCGGGCTGCCTCTCGCGCTCGCCCGAGACCACGGGCTCGATCGACGCGCGGGCACCGGGCGAGGCGACGGCGCGGCGCGACCTCGGGCGCCTCGCCGCCCGCTACGAGGCCGACCAGGGCAATGTCGGGGTGGCGCTGGCCTACGCCCAGGCCCTGCGCGCCACCGACCAGAAGCCCCAGGCCGCGGCCGTGCTCCAGCAGACGGCCCTGCGCAACCCGCGCAGCCCGGCGGTCCTCGCCGCCTACGGCAAGAGCCTCGCGGAGGCCGGCCGCTTCGGCGAGGCCGCGGAGGTGCTGCGCAACGCCCACTCGCCGGCCAACCCCGACTGGCGCGTGCTCTCGGCGCAAGGGGCGGTGGCCGACCAGACCGGCGACCACGCCGAGGCCCAGCGCTACTACGAGGCGGCGCTCAAGATCGTGCCGGGCGAGCCTACGGTGCTGTCGAATCTCGGGCTGTCCTACGCCCTCGCCAAGCGCCTGCCCCAGGCCGAGGCCACCCTGCGCCAGGCGGCGGCCGATCCCCGCGCCGACGGGCGCGTGCGCCAGAACCTCGCCCTGGTGCTCGGGCTCCAGGGGCGGTTCGGCGAGGCCGAGCAGGTGCTCGCCCGCGACCTCGGCCCCGCCGAGGCGACCCAGAACGTCGCGGCCCTGCGCGCCTTCGTGTCCCAGCCGAACGCCTGGCAGGCGATCCGCTCCGCCGACCGCTCGGCCAAGCGCCGGGCGCCGCCCTCCGGCACCTGAGGGGGAGCCCCTGGGGACGGCGCGGACGACCCCCGCGCCCCGCCGCCGCGGTCCCTCGCCCCCGGGGCGGCCCCGGCACGATGACCCCGTCCGCGGGCAGCGGGCGCCTCCCGCCCGGGGGGTGCTCACTTCCAGTTGAAGACCTGGATCATCGCCGGCGTCAGGATCACCACGAACAGGGCGGGCAGGAAGAACAGGATCATCGGCACGGTGAGCTTCGGGGGCAGCGCCGCGGCCTTCTTCTCGGCGGCGTTCATGCGCTGGTCGCGGCTCTCCTGGGCCAGCACCCGGAGCGCCTGGCCGACCGGGGTGCCGTAGCGCTCGGCCTGGATCAGCGCGGTGGTGATGTTCTTCACCGATTCGAGGCCCGTGCGCAGGGCGAGGTTCTCGTAGGCCACGCGCCGGTCGGGCAGGTAGGACAGCTCCGCCGTCGTCAGCGTCAGCTCCTCGGCCAGGACGAGGCACTGGTTGGCCATCTCGGCCCCGACCCGCCGGAAGGCGTGCTCGATCGCCATGCCGGACTCGACGCAGATCAGCAGCAGGTCGAGCGCGTCGGGCCAGTTGCGCTGGATCAGCGCCTGGCGCTTGTCGGTCTGGTTCTTCAGGAAGATCTCGGGCGCCTTGATGCCGAGATAGACCGCCGCCACCACGATGCCGATCCGGATCATCAGCGGCTGGTCGAGCACCCGCAGCACGAACAGGTAGAAGCTCGACAGGACGAAGAAGCCGATCGGCATCACCAGCCGGAAGAACAGGAGGGCGATCTCGGCCTGCTGGCCGCGATAGCCCGCCATCATCAGCTTGTTCTTCGCGTTCTCGGTGGCGAGCCAGTTGTCGAGGCGGAAGCGCTCGACCACGCGCTTCATGTAGGCCTTGGGCGGCTGGCGCAGGTTGGTCTTCTGGCTCATCCGGTCGCGCTCGCGCAGGCGGATCCGGTCGCGCTCCTGGCCGACCCCCTTGAGGCGCCGCGAGAGCCGGTCGGGCTCGAGGAAGGGCTGGGCCAGCGTGTAGACGGTCGCGGCGGCCGCCACGGCCGTCAGCACCGCTCCGACGAAGCTCGGGTCGATCAGCTTGGTGAGGTACTCCATGGCCCGCCCCTCCCGGCGGCGCGGATCCGGCTCCCGGATCGAGGCTCAGATGTCGAAGCGGATCATCCGGCGCATGGCCGCGATGCCCACGAGCATCCAGAGACCGGCGCAGACGAGGGAGATCTGGCCGGTCTGGGTGGTCCAGAGCAGCGTGATGTAGTCGGGGCTCGTGAGGTAGGCGAGGCCGGCGACCACGAAGGGCAGGGAGGCGATGATGGCCGCCGAGGCCTTCGCCTCCATGCTCATCGCCTGCACCTTGTCGACCATCTTGCGGCGCTCGCGCAGCACCCGCGAGAGGTTGCCGAGCGCCTCCGACAGGTTGCCGCCGGACTTCTGCTGGATGCCGATCACGATGGCGAAGAAGTTCGCCTCCGGCACCGGCATGCGCTCGTAGAGCTTGGCCACCGCCTCCGAGACCGGGATGCCGAGGGCCTGGGCCTCGATCACGGCCCGGAACTCGGTCTTCACCGGCTCGGGCGACTCGCGGGCGATGACGCGCAGGCAGTCGCCGAGGGGCAGGCCGGAGCGGATGCCGCGCACGATGACGTCCATGGCGTTCGGCAGCTCGAGCACGAAGCGGGCGCGGCGCCGCTTGCGCAGGAAGGCCAGCAGCCAGTGCGGCAGGCCGAGCCCGCCCACGAAGGCGAGGCCGAGGGCCGCCATGACGCTTCCCCCCGCCACGTAGCCGACGACCCCCATGAGGGCGCCGACGCCGCCGCTGACGACGTGGAACTGGGTCTTGCCGATGCCGAGCCCGGCCTGGGACAGGCGCAGCTCCAGGCTCGGGCGGACCTTCTTCTCCTTGGCCTCGAGCTCCTTCAGGCTCTTGGCCACCTGCTCGCGCCGGCTCACGGTCTGCACCCGCTCGGCGGCCTGGCGCTGGCCCGCGACGGCCCGCTGGCGCCGGCTCGCCCGCGCCTCGTCGGGCAGGAGCGGGACGAGCAGCGCCGAGGCGAGGGCGACCGCCGAGACCGCGAGGAGGACCGACGCCGCGACGGCGCTCAGTTCGGGCACGGGCGCCTCCTGCCGGCGCGGCCGGGGGCCGCGTTGCCGGAGGCCGGGGCGCGCGGGCGGCTCACGGTGCGTCGTCCGTCTCGCGGATCTCCGCGGCGTCCAGGGCGGCGGCGAGCGCCCGGTCCTCGCCGTAGTAGCGCGCGCGCTCCCAGAACCGGGGCCGGCCGATGCCGGTCGAGCGGTGGCGGCCGATCAGCTTGCCGTTCGCGTCCTCGCCGACGATGTCGTACAGGAACAGGTCCTGGGTGATGATGACGTCGCCCTCCATCCCCAGCACCTCGGTGATGTGGGTGATGCGGCGCGAGCCGTCGCGCAGGCGGGCGGCCTGCACCACCACGTCGATCGAGCCGGCGATCATCTCCCGCAGGGTCTTGGAGGGCAGGTTGTAGCCGCCCATCGAGATCATCGACTCGATGCGCGACAGGCATTCCCGCGGCGAGTTGGCGTGCAGCGTGCCCATGGAGCCGTCGTGGCCGGTGTTCATGGCCTGGAGCAGGTCGAAGGCCTCGGGCCCGCGCACCTCGCCGACGATGATCCGCTCGGGCCGCATGCGCAGGCAGTTCTTGATCAGGTCGCGCATCGTGACCTGGCCCTGGCCCTCGAGGTTCGGCGGCCGGGTCTCGAGGCGCACCACGTGGGGCTGCTGAAGCTGCAGCTCGGCCGCGTCCTCGCAGGTGATGATGCGCTCGTCGTCGTCGATGTAGCGCGTGAGGCAGTTGAGGAGCGTGGTCTTGCCCGAGCCGGTGCCGCCCGACACCACCACGTTGCAGCGCACCCGGCCGATGATCTGGAGGATCCGGGAGCCCTCGGGCGAGATCGAGCCGAAGCGCACGAGCTGGTCGAGGGTGAGCTTGTCCTTCTTGAACTTGCGGATGGTGAGGGCGGGGCCGTCGATGGCGAGCGGCGGCGCGATCACGTTGACGCGGGAGCCGTCGGGCAGGCGGGCATCGCAGATGGGCGAGGATTCGTCGACCCGGCGCCCGACCTGGCTCACGATGCGCTGGCAGATGTTCATCAATTGCTGGTTGTCGCGAAAGCGCACCGACGTCATCTGGATCTTGCCGGCGACCTCGATGTAGGTCCGGTTGGCGCCGTTCACCATCACGTCCGCAATGTCGTCGCGGTTGAGCAGCGGCTCGAGCGGGCCGTAGCCGAGCACGTCGTTGCAGATGTCGTCGAGCAGCTCCTCCTGCTCGGCGATGGACATCACCACGCTCTTGAGGCCGATGATCTCCGTGACGATGTCGCGGATCTCCTCCCGGGCGGCGTCGGGTTCGAGGCGGGCGAGCTGGGCGAGGTCGATCGCCTCGATCAGGGCGCCGAAGATCATGCTCTTCGTGCGGTAGTACTCGTCCGAGCGCGCGGCGTCGGGCGCGGGCGGGGCCTCGCGGGCCGGCACCGGCCGGGCGGCGTCGGACCGGGCGCTGTCCTGGAACACCGGCGCCGTCGCCGCCGCGAGCGGCGCGGGGCCGGCCGCGATCTTTTGGGCCGTCGCTCCGGGTCTCCTGCCGAACATGGGATCTGCGGCCTTCCTGGGGAACGGGGAGGGTTAGCGGGCCCGTCGCGGGGTCGGCCTCCGGGCAAGTCTTGCGTCTCGGCGTCCCCGGCTCAGGACGCCTTGCGGCGGCCGAGCCGGGCGAGGATCGGCACCAGCAGGCTGGCGCGGCTGCGCCGCGGCTCGGCCCGCCCCGCGAGGGCGCCCGCGAGGTCGCCGAGGATCTCCGTGACCTTGCTGCCGGGCTGCACCTCGGCCAGCATCTGGCCGTTGTTGGCGGCCGTGCCGAACAGGGCGGGATCGAACGGCACCACCGCCGCCACGGGCGCGTCGAGCGCCTTGGCGAACTCCGCCACCGCGATCTCGGGGCGCTTGCCCATCCCGACCTGGTTGAGCACGAGGCGCGGCATGCGGTCGTTGGGGCGCGACTGGCGCAGCAGGTCGAACAGGTTGCGGGCGTTGCGCAGGGAGGCGAGCTCCGGCGCCGCCACCACGACGATCTCGTCGGCGCCGATCAGCATGCGCCGGCACCAGGCCGGCCAGGCGTGGGGCACGTCGAGCACGATGCACGGCACGGTCGCCCGCAGGATGTCGATCACCCCGTCGAAGGCCCCCTCGGCGAAGTCCGTCGGGCGGTCCAGGGTGGCGGGGGCCGCGAGCAGGCTCAGGTTGTCGGTGCACTTCGAGAGCAGGCGGTCGACGAAGTTGGCGTCGATGCGCTCGGGGGCGAACACCGCCTCGGCCACGCCCTGCGGCGGGTCCTGGTTGAAGTTCAGCCCGGCGGTCCCGAAGGCGACGTCGAGGTCCGCGATCACCGTCGCGGTGCCGCAGTCGCGGGCGATCGACCAGGCGATGTTGTGGGCGAGCGTCGAGGCCCCGGTGCCGCCCTTGGCGCCCACCACCGCGATCGTGCGCCCGAGGGGCTCGGCCCCGGGCTCGCTGAACAGGTCGGAGATCGCCGCGATCGTGGCCACGGGATCGATCGGGGCGATCAGGTACTCGCTGATGCCCCGGCGGATGAACTCGCGGTAGAGCAGCACGTCGTTGACGTGCCCGATCACGATCACCTTGGTGCCCGCGTCGCAGACCTCCGCCAGGCTGTCGAGGTAGCTCAGCGGGCTGACCTTGCCGCCGCTCATCTCGATCATGATCACGTTCGGGGTCGGGGCGTTGCGGTAGGCCTCGACGGCGGCGGGCGCCCCGCCCATCTGCACCTTCAGGTGCGCCTTCTGCATGCGCCGGTCGCCGGCCGCGTCCTCGATCACGGCCGCGACGTCGGGCGTCTCGCAGAACGCCTGGATGGTGATGCGCGGGACCGGCGCGATCACCCGGCCGGCGGTCTCGGTCGTCTCAGACATGGCGCGCCTTCGCCCTCGCGGTTCCGGGGAGCGCTGCCGCCGGGCCGAGGACGGCCCCGGCGACGGTGCCCGTCCGGCGCGTCCGCATCACTGGGTCACCTGCGACTTCACGCTCGCGCGCCCATCCTGCTTCCAAGTGGTTGACGGATCCTTTCCGGTCCGGAGGTCCTGGAGGTCCTGCGTCCGGATGACCGTGTCGATCCGGCCCTCCTGGCGGGCCCGCACGAGGTCGACCGGGTCGGCGATCTGGCTCGCGACGTTGGACTGCGTCGCGCAGCCGAGGTTCCAGTACGGCTCGTTGCGGGCGTTGAAGCCCGCGCCCGTCACGCCGAGGTCCTGGGGCCACAGCCCGCAGGCGCCCGCGACCTTGGCCTGCATGCGCTGGAAGCTCAGGCGCACCGGCGCGCTCACCGCCACGTTGGCGACCGGGTAGGGGGCGAGCACGATCTCCCGGGGCGTCACCCCCCGGGAGGCGGCCTGCGCCCGGACGAGCGCGAGGGTGCGCTGCACCGCCGGCCCGGGCACCTGCGAGCCGCGCGGCACCTCGAGCGCGAGGGTGCCGCGGCCGTAGCGGCGGTACTCGACCAGGAAGGCGTCGACGTCCTCGGCCTGGCGCGGGTCGAGGTGGCCGACGCCGGTGACGAAGACGTCGAGGCTGCGCGGGCTGTCCGAGAGCACGATCGGGTGGCGCTCCGGCACGGTCATCGGGTAGGTCGAGCCCGTGGTGAGGGCCCGGTCGGCGGCGCAGGCACCGAGGGCCGCGGCGGCGCACAGGAGCGGCAGGCGGGAGGCGAGGAGGCGGGCGGAGCGGATCATGGCGCGTCTCGGGGTCCGTCTTAATCCGTGATGAAGCCGACCCGGCCGCGGTAGGTCGGCCCGAGCGGGGCGGCCCCGACCACGCCGTAGAGGCGGTTGAAGCGGCCGAGCAGCACCGACTGGCCGTCGGTGGCGTCCGTGAAGCCGTCGTCCGGCTTCCTGACCTGGCCCGGGTCCATCGGCTTGGCGATGAAGGGCGTGACCATGATCATCAGCTCCGTCTCCTGGCGCTGGTAGTCGCGGGACCGGAACAGGGCGCCGAGGATCGGCAGGTTGAGGAGGCCCGGCAGGCCGTTGATGGCCTGGCGCGTGCGCTGCTGGATCAGGCCGGCCGTCATCATCGTGCCGCCCGAGGGCAGCTCGACCGTGGTCTCGGACTTGCGCACCGTCAGGGCCGGCACCGAGATGTTGGTGTTGCCGTTCGAGACCAGGATCGCGTTCTGGGGATCGAGCTCCGTGACGTTCGTGCCGACCCGGATCGAGATGCGGTTCTCCGACTGCACCACCGGGGTGAAGTTCAGGGCGACGCCGTAGGGCTTGAACTCGATGCCGACGGCGCAGTTCGAGGAGGCGCCCGCCCCGCTGCCCACCAAGGCGGTGCAGCTCTGGCTCGTCGGGACCGGGATCTCGCCGCCGGCCGTGAAGTTCGCCGACTCGCCCGAGATCGCCGTGAGGGTGGGCTCGGCCAGCACCCGGGAGACGCCGGCCTGCTCGAAGGCCCGCAGCGTCGCCTGGAGCGAGAACCCGCCCGCCCGCACGGAGGCCTGGAGCCGGTTGCCTTCGGGGAAGGATTGTCCGGAGAGCGGGAACGGCGTCTCGTTGACGAAGTCGGAGGGGCGCGGGCCGCCGTTGGCGACGTTGAGGGGATTGAGGGGGCTCCAGCTCGCGCTGGTGTTGATGCCGAACTGCTTCAGCACCTGCCGGGAGACTTCGACCACGGTGACGCGCAGCATCACCTGGTCCTTGCCCCGGATCGTGAGGTTGTTGATGACCGCGCCCCTGGCGCCGCCCCCGCCGCCGATGCCCACGAAGGCGTTGGCGATGTCGACGGCCTGCTGAGCCTCCCCGGCGGAGTTCACCGAGCCGGTGAGCAGCACCGAGTCGCCCGCCGGACGCACGTCGAAGCGCCCGCCCGGGATGCTGCCGTTGAGGGTCTGGCGCAGCACGTTGAGGTCGCGGCCGACCGTGACGTCGAGGGCGGCGATCTGGCGCCCGTCGGCGTCCATCACGAAGATCGAGGTGGCGCCGTTCTCGACGCCGATGATGAAGACCTTGCGGGTCGAGCGCACGACGGCGTTGGCGACCTTGGGGTTCGCGACGAAGACCTCCTTGGCGTCCCGCGGCAGGTCGATCACCAGGGACCGCCCCATGGTCAGGTCGACCCGCCGGGACACCTCGGCCTCGTTGGGGCCCACCGCGACCACCGGGGCCGGGCTGATGCCGCTCCGGGTGAGGCCGGGCACGCCCGCCCCCTGCGCGGTGGCCGGCGGCGGCAGGAGGCAGGCCGCCAGCACGCCCGCCGCCAGCGCGGTGCGCGCGAGGGCCCGGGAAAGCGGGTCGGGGATCGGCATCGGGCGGCTCTCGTGGCGCGGGGCGCAGGGATCCATCGGGCCGCTCACCGGCGCGGCATCTGCTTGGAGACGCCGTAGCGCACCACGGTGAGGCCGGCCTCGGCCTTGCGGTCGACCGGGTCCGGCGCGGCCTGGGACGCGTCGGCGAGGCTGCGCAGGGCGAGCGAGAGCTGGCCGACCTTCTGGGCGAGGGTGATCACCTCGGTCTGGGCCGGGGTGAGTTCGAGGGTCGCGGTGTCGCCCGTGACGACGCGCTCCCCGTTGCGCTCCTGCACGGTCTGGCCCACCGCCAGGACGCGGATGTTGGTGAGCAGCGTCTCGGAGAGCTGCACGTCGGAATTGCCGGTGCGCGAGGCCTCCTCGTCGCGGTAGGTGCGCAGGACGTCGACCCGGTCGTTCGGCAGGATGAACCCGCCGGCGGTGTTGCTGCCCCGCGCATCGATGGAGATCGCCACGGCGCGCATGCCCGAGGGCAGGATCGCCGACAGGAAGCCGCTGCCGTTCGCCTTGATGAGCTTCTCGCGCCGCATCGGCTCGCCGGCCAGGAACGGGCTGCGGACGATGGAGCCGGTCGTGTCCTCGAGGGCGGTCGGGACGGCGCTGCGCTGGAGGAAGCCGTCCCCCGCCGCGCCCTTGGGCCAGGGCTGCCAGCGCAGGTCGGCCGGCTTCAGCGTCTGCCCGAGCGGGAGCTCGGCGGCGGCCACCAGCACGTCGACGGTGTCGGCGGGCGGCGGCGGGGCCGCCTGCTGGACCACGGGCGCCGGAGGCGGCTCGCGGCCGCTCATCAGGTAGAAGGCCGCCGTGCCCGAGACGACGGCGACGCCGATGAGGAGGAGACGCGACGATTTCATGGATGCCGGAACCGGGGACCGAGACGAACGGCCTCACGCCGCCCGTGGTCCGAACTCAGCAGGCATTCCTCAAATTAGGGTTAACCAATCGTCGATCACCCGGCGTCCCCGGGGCCGGGCCCCCGGGGACCCTGGCGCCAGCGGCGCCGTCAGGCCGGCAGGGCGAGCCGCCACAGTGAGGCGGCCGGGCAGACCACGAGGGCGGCGGCCGCGAGGGCGATCCCGTAGGGAACGCCGGTGCGGCGGTCGTGGAGGTGGAGCGCCCACGGCCAGGCCGAGGCGAAGCCCGGCAGGGGGTGGGTGCGCAGCCGCAGGAGGCCTAGCGTCAGGACGCCCCCCGCCGCGGAGGCGACGAGCAGGTAGTCGGCGAGGTGGTCGAAACCGAGCCAGAGGGCGGTCGCGGCGGCGAGCTTGGCGTCCCCGCCGCCGATGAGGCCGAACGCGAACAGCGCGAAGGTCGCGAGCAGGGTCACACCCCCGGCCCCGAGATGGCTCGCCACCTCCGGCCAGCCGAGGCCGCTGCCGGCCGCGAGCCCCGCGAACGTCACCACCAGGGCGGCGCAGAGCCGGTTCGGGATCGTCATCGTCAGGAGGTCGCTCGCGGCCGCGTAGGCCATCAGGAAAGGGAACACGACGAGGAGGGCGAGGGTGGCCATTGAGCGCGCGCTTCCAGGCAGGACGCGCACCGGTCGGGGGACCGGCGCGGGTCTCGGGCCACCGCGCCGCCGCAGCGCGCGGGGAGCCCCGAGAGGGGGAACCGGCCCGGTCGCGTCCGGGACCGGCTCAGCGCCTCCTCGGGTTACTTGCCGGTGGCGATGTTGCCGGCGATGTTGTTGAACTTCGTGCCGATGTTGCTGCCCAGGGTGGTCGCGGCGCCGATGATGGCGACGGCAATCAGGCTCGCCAGCAGGCCGTACTCGATGGCGGTGGCCCCGGACTCGTCGGACACGAAACGCTTCAGAATGCTCGTCATAACTCTGTTCCTCGACTGATTGGCCTCGACTCGTCCGTCGACAATCGTGTGGGTGCCGATCGGAACTGGCGCCACCGTAGGGTGGACCCCGTTGAGGTTGAGTTAAAACGATCGGCGAGCCGGCGATGTCTCACGGGAGTGCAAATGATGGTTAACGCCCGGTCCCGCGGTTGACGCCAAATGTCGAGACCGCGCGCGTCGGGTCGGGACGGCACGGACCGGCAATGCCGGTGCCGGGCCCTCCCGGGGCGGAAACCCGGCGCCGATCACCCCGGGCGACTTAGCGATTCCTCAACCGTCCCGAGCTTCATTGGAGGCCGAGCCGAAGCCCGCGAGACCGATCCGATGCGCCCGCCGTCCCGCCGCCCCCGCGCCGCCCTGCGGGCCGCCGCCCTGGCCCTGTCCGTCCTGGCCTCGACCGGCGCCGCCACGGCGCGGGAGAGCGACGCCGGGACCGTGACGGTCTCGGTCGACAACGCGAAGGTGATCCGCCTGCCGGAGCGGACCGCCACGGTGGTGGTCGGCAACCCGATCATCGCGGACGTCTCGCTCCAGCGGAACGGCATCGTCATCCTGACCGGCAAGAGCTTCGGCAGCACCAACCTGATCGCCCTCGACCCGTCCGGGGCGATGCTGGCGGAATCCTTCATCAGCGTGCAGGCCGGCAGCCCCTCCGTCGTCACGGTGCAGCGCGGCCTCGAGCGCGAATCCTACTCGTGCACCCCCGCCTGCCAGCCGGCCGTGCAGCTCGGCGACGCCCCGAAATACTTCTCCGAGGTCAGCGGGCAGGCCGGCCAGCGCAACTCCATGGCGACCGGGCAATAGCTTCGTCGCCGGGCGCGCCCCCGGTCCCGGAAGGGGCTCGGGGGCGCCCCCCGAGCCCCGCCCGCTGCGCGAACGGCGCAAGGGTTCGGCAAGTGTTTCGGCCTAACACTCGCGGCCGCGAAGTGGGCGGGGCTCGCGGCGGGTGACGATGCGACGGAGCAGTGGCGAGGCGCAGGCGCGCGGGGCGGACCGCGCCGACCCGGGCGGGCGGGCCGGACGCCTCGGGCGTCGGGCCCTCGCGCTCGCGGGCGACCGCGAGGGCGTCGCCGCGGTCGAGTTCGCGATGGTCGCGATGCCGTTCCTGATCCTGCTCGCCGCCATCATGGAGACGGCCCTCGGCTTCTTCGCCGCCCAGAACCTCGACAACGCGGTCGCGGATGCGGCCCGGCAGATCTACACCGGGCAGTTCCAGGCCGCCCGCGCCTCGGACCCGACGCCCCCCACCGGGACGACGTCGCAGCAGGTGGCGACCCAGAAGTTCAAGGACGCCATCTGCACCGGCCGCGTCACGCTGTTCGATTGCAGCAAGATCAAGGTCGACGTCCTGGCTCCGGCCGACAGCGCGAGCTTCACGCCGCCGAGCCCGGTCGACGCCGGCACCAAGGCCTGGCGGACGGATTTCGGCACCGCCTACCAGAGCCCGGGGCCGAGCCAGATCGTGATCGTGCAGGCCGCGGTCGAGTACCCGGTCTTCTTCGGCTTCATGAACCCGAACATCCTCTCGAACGGGGCGCGCGTGCTCCAGTCGACGGTGGCCTTCAAGACGGAGCCGTTCCAATGAGCGCCGGTTCCCGCCGGGCCGCGGGCGCCCCCCCGGGGGCCGCGCGCGGGGAGGCCGATCCCGGTCCCGAGGCGGCGGGCCCGCCCCGCCGCGGCGAGGCGGCGGGTGCGCCCGGCCCGGGGCCGCGCCGCGGCCTGCGGTCCTTCGCCCGGGCCGAGGGGGGCATCGCCGCCGTCGAGTTCGCCCTCGTGCTCCCGCTCATGCTGGGGCTCTACCTCGGGTCGACCGAGCTCTCGCAGTACATCGGCAACGTCCGCAAGGTGACGCTCGCGGCGCGGACCATGGCCGACCTCGTGTCCCGCGAGTCCGGGGACGTGTCGCAGACCGCTCTCGGCGCCATCTTCAAGGCCGCGCGCGCGGTGCTGTCGCCCTTCGACGCCTCGACGGCGACCTTCACCATCAAGGCGGTGGGCGTCTACGACGCCACCGGGCGGGCCAAGATCTGCTCGAGCGCCCAGTCGAGCGGCGCCGCCGGCACCATCGTCACTCCGGCCGCCTCGACCACGCTGCCGGCCGTGCCCGGCGCCTACATGGCGGCGGGGGCGCGCTACGTCCTCGTGGAGATCACCATGCCGTACAAGCCGGTGATCAGCGCGCAGGTCGCGAACTGGACCATGACCGAGCAGGTCCCCTGGCCGGTGCGCAACGGCCGCATCGCCAACAGCGCGAACCCCGAGATCATCCTGCCGAACGGCACCGCCCTCGGGACGCCCTGCACGGCCGCGTTCTGACGGCCTCACCCCCGCAGGGTGAGCCGGCCGCCGGCGACCTCGAAGCCGCGCAGGCGCCGCAGGAACGACATCCCGAGCAGGCTGGTGCCGAGCTGCCCGCGCGGCAGCACCACGGCGTCCACGCCCCGCACGCTGATGCCCTCCACCTGCATCTCGCCGATGCGCACCGGGGCCGCCAGCACGACCCCGTTGGCGGTGCCGACCGGCCGGGCGAAGTCGCGCCCGCTCACCCGGATGCCGGCCCGCTCCGCGTCCTCCTGCGTGAAGGCGCAGAGCGTCGCGCCGGTATCGACCATCATCCGCACGGTGCGGCCCTCGACGAGGGGATGGACCGTGTAGTGGCCCCGCAGGTCCTGGTGCAGGCTCACCGTCAGGGAGGTCCCGGCCTCGGCCGGGGCGGGCGCCGGGGGCCGGAACAGGCCGGCGAGGCGCTCGGTCGCGCCGCCGGCCGACAGGGCCGCGGTCGCGAGGATTCCGAGGGCCCAGACGATGGGGCGGGACACCGGGACGCCTCCTCTTCAGCGCCGGGCCCGCGCGGCGGCACGCGCGCGACATTCGCGGGCGATCCGTTAAGGAATCCTCAGGCCGGTCGCCGCGAGGGGGCCGGATCCCCGGTGCGCCGCCGCCTTGCCTTCGGGCGGGTGCGCTGCTAAGAGCCCGGCGCGCCTGCCGGACACCCTTGGAGGCCGGACTCCCGGAGACGGGAGCGGGCGCGGCGACGCCGGTTCGCAGGGCCGCTCTCGATCGGGGCGGCCTTCGGCGTTTGAGCCAACCTCACCATTGCTCGCTGAAGGATCACGCCATGAGCGCCGTGAAGCCGCTTGAGGCCGTGGCACGCGACCGGGTCGGCAAGGGGGCCGCCCGGGCCGTTCGTCGCCAGGGCCAGGTGCCCGCCGTCGTCTACGGAGGGGGCCAGCCCCCGCAGGCCATCGCCATCGAACTCGTCCGCGCCCGCACGCTGATCTACGCCGGCGGCTTCCTGACCACGGTGTTCGAGATCGAGTCCGGGGGCCGCAAGGTCCGGGCGATCCCGCGCGACTTCCAGCTCGACCCGGTCTCGGGCGTGCCGCTGCACGTCGACTTCCTGCGCGTCGTCGCGGGCCAGACCGTCTCCGTCGAGGTGCCGGTGCATTTCTCGCACGAGGACGCCGCGCCGGGCATCCGCCAGAGGGGCGGCACCCTCAACGTCGTGCTGCACACGGTGACCCTCGACGTGGCGCCGGAATCGATCCCGGACGCTATCACGGTCGACCTGACCGGCAAGGACATCGGCGACTCGATCCACGTCTCCGATCTGCCGGTGCCGGCCGGCGCCACGATCACCCTCGACGGCGCCGAGACCGTCGCCACGATCGTGCCCCCGACGGTGCTGGGCGCCGAGGTGGAGGCCGAGGAGGCCGCCGTGGCCGAGGCCGCCCGCGCCGAATCCGCCGAGGAGAAGGCCACCGAGGAGGCCCAGGAGGGCTGAACCGCGGGCTGAGCCGCGGGCCGGGCCCGCGGGCCCGGGCCCCTCCGCAACCCCGCGCGGACCGCCCCCGGGCCGGAGCCCGCCCCGCGAGACATGGTCCCCATGTCTCCGGCCGGGCCTCCGGCGGGCCCGCGCGGCCCCGGGGCCTCCGCTCGTTTCGGTGAGACTGATCCGCCATGCGGCTGTTCGTCGGCCTCGGGAATCCCGGGTCCCGCTACGCGGGCAACCGGCACAACATCGGCTTCATGGCGCTCGAGGCCATCGCGCGCCGGCACGGCGCGGCGCCCTGGCGGCGCAGGTTCCAGGGCGAGGCGAGCGAGGCCGTGCTCGGCACCGAGCGCGTGCTGCTCCTGCGGCCGCAGACCTTCATGAACGAGTCCGGCCGCGCCGTGGCGGAGGCCCAGCGCTTCTACAAGATCGCGCTCGGCGACGTCGTGGTGTTCCACGACGAGCTCGACCTCGGACCCGCCCGGTTCCGGGTGAAGTGCGGCGGCGGCAATGCCGGCCACAACGGCCTGCGCTCGATCACCGCCCAGTGCGGCAACGCGTACTGGCGCGCCCGCCTCGGCATCGGGCACCCGGGCGACAAGGCGCTCGTCCACGCCTACGTGCTCAACGACTTCGCCAAGGCCGAGCTGCCGTGGGTCGAGGATCTCTGCGACGCCGTGGCGGAGCACGCCGCCCTGCTGGCGGCGGGCGACGACGCGCGCTTCCAGAACAAGGTCCACCTCGCCATGGCGGGGCGGGGCTGGGACGAGGTGAAACGCGTGGGCGAGAGGCCGGCATGACCGGCCCGGCTCCCGACAGCCAAGGCGGGCACGCGCCGCGGGCCGGTGCGGCCGGCATCCGCCGCGAACCGGATGGGATGATCTGATGGGCTTCAAATGCGGCATCGTCGGCCTGCCGAACGTCGGCAAGTCGACCCTCTTCAACGCGCTGACCCAGACCGCGGCGGCACAGGCGGCCAACTACCCGTTCTGCACCATCGAGCCGAATGTCGGCGAGGTGGCGGTGCCGGATCCGCGCCTCGACGACCTCGCCCGCATCGCGGGCTCGAAGGAGATCGTGCCGACCCGGCTCACCTTCGTGGACATCGCCGGGCTGGTGCGGGGCGCCTCGAAGGGCGAGGGGCTCGGCAACCAGTTCCTCGCCACGATCCGGGAGGTCGACGCCGTCGCGCACGTGGTGCGCTGCTTCACGGACGGCGACGTCACCCACGTCGAGGGCAAGGTCGACCCGATCGCCGACATCGAGACGATCGAGACCGAGCTGATGCTCGCCGACCTCGAGAGCCTGGAGAAGCGCGTCCTGGCGCTGGAGAAGCGCGCCAAGGGCGCCGACAAGGAGGCGAAGGAGGCCCTCGACCTCGTGCAGCGGGCCCTGCCGCTCCTGCGCGACGGCAAGCCCGCCCGCCTCGTCGCGCGCAAACCCGAGGAGGAGCGCCTGTTCTCCCAGCTCGGCCTGATGACCGCCAAGCCCGTGCTCTACGTCTGCAACGTCGACGAGGGCGCGGCCGACGCCGGCAACGCCCACTCGGCCGCGGTCTTCGCCCGGGCCGCGCAGGAGGGCGCCCGGGCCGTCGTGGTCTCGGCCAAGATCGAGAGCGAGATCGCGGTGCTGCCCCCGGCCGAGCAGGCGGATTACCTGGAGGCGGTGGGGCTGACGGAGCCCGGGCTCAACCGCGTCATCCGGGCCGGCTACGACCTCCTCGGCCTCATCACCTACTTCACCGCCGGCCCGAAGGAGGCGCGGGCCTGGACCATCACCCAGGGCACCCGGGCGCCGGGCGCCGCCGGGGTGATCCACACCGATTTCGAGAAGGGCTTCATCCGGGCCGAGACCATCGCGTACGCCGACTACACGGCGCTCAACGGCGAGGCCGGCGCCCGGGAGGCCGGCAGGCTGCGGCTCGAGGGCAAGGAGTACGTGGTGCAGGACGGCGACGTGCTGCATTTCCGCTTCGCCAACTGACCGCCCGGGACCCCTCCGGCCCGCCGCCATGGACCTGCGCCGCCGCCACGCCTGGGACCTGACGCCGGCCGAGGCCGTGGCGCTCCAGCGGCGCCTCGCCGCCGAGGTGGTGGCCGACCGGCCCCTCGACCTCGCCGGCGTGCGGCTCGTCGCCGGCGTCGACGTCAGCGTGCGGGACGCGCGCTCCCACGCCGCCGTGGTGGTGGCGACCTTCCCGGACTTCCGCGTGGTCGAGACCGTGACGGCCCTCGCGCCGACGCCGTTCCCGTACGTGCCGGGCCTCCTCAGCTTCCGCGAGGGTCCGGTGCTGGAGGAGGCGTTCGCCCGCCTGAGGAGCGAGCCGGACGTGTTCCTGTTCGACGGCATGGGCACCGCCCACCCGCGCCGCATCGGCATCGCGAGCCACATGGGGCTGTGGCTGGAGCGCCCGACGATCGGGGTCGGCAAGACCCGCCTCGTCGGCCGCAACGCCCCCCTCCCGGAGGAGAAGGGCGCCCAGGTGCCCCTCGTCCACCGGGGCGAGACCATCGGGGCGGTGGTGCGCACCAGGACGGCCCGGAACCCGCTCTTCATCTCGCCCGGGCACCTCGCCGACATCCCGGGCAGCGTCGCGCTGGTGCTCGCCTGCGCGCCGAAGTACCGGCTGCCCGAGCCGATCCGCCTCGCCCACAAGGCGGCGGGGGCCTTCGCGTAGGGCGGGGCGGGGGCGCGACGTGACGGCCGGCCCCGGGCCGTGATAGCCGGGCGGGCATCGGTCACTCACGCGGCTCCCTCATGCCCCGCTACTGCTTCGAAGACCTCGTCCCCGGTTTCCAGCTCGCGTGCGGCCCGCAAAGCGTCACGCGGGAGGACATCGTCGCCTTCGCGCGCGCCTACGACCCGCAGCCGTTCCACGTCGACGAGGCGGCCGCGCGCGACACCTTCGTGGGCACCCTGATCGCCTCCGGCTGGCACACCTGCGCCCTCACCATGCGCCTCGTGGCCGAGGGCTTCATCCTGCAGTCGAGCTCCATGGGCTCGCCCGGCGTCGACGCGGTGCGCTGGCTGCGGCCGGTCCTGCCGGGCGACGCGCTGTCGGTGCAGCTCGGCGTGCGCGAGGCCCGCCCCTCCGCCAGCAAGCCCGACCGCGGCTTCGTGCGCATCGTCCTGGAGATCCGGAACGGCCGCGGCGAGACCGTGATGACGCAGGATTTCTGGGCCATGTTCGGCCGGCGCGGGGCCGCGCCCCTGCCGCCGCGGACCCGGCCCCCGGCGGTTCCCGCACCCGAGGCGGCCGCGCCGGCCGCGATCCCGCCGGCCTGGTTCGAGGACCTGCCCCTCGACGTCCCGTACGACCTCGGCAGCTATCATTTCGGGCGCGACGAGATCCTGGCCTTCGCGCGCGCCTACGACCCGCAGCCCTTCCACGTCGACGAGGCGGCCGCGGCGCAGAGCCATTTCGGGGGCCTGTGCGCGTCGGGCTGGCACACGGCGGCGGCCTGGATGAACCGGATGGTGGCGGCCCGCGACCGCGGCGCGGCCGCCGCCCGGGAGCGCGGCGAGCCCGTGGCGCCGAGCGGTCCCTCGCCGGGATTCCGCGACCTGCAATGGCTCAAGCCGGTCTATGCCGGGGACACCATCCGGTACGACGCGACGCTGACCGAGAAGCGCCTGTCGCGCTCGCGTCCCGGCTGGGGCGTCGTCACGCACGCGAGCACCGGCACGAACCAGCACGGCGAGCCCGTCTTCCGCTTCACCGGCGCCTGGTTCGCGGCCTGCCGCTGAGCGGGCGGAAGGCCGCCGGGGCGGCCCGGCCCGGAACGCGACCGCCGCCGGGGCGGCCCGGCCCGGAACGCGACCGCCCCGGCGGCGGTTGCCGACGACGCGCCGGCGCCGCGGCCGGGCCACACCAAGACCGGGCTTGCCGAGGCGCCCGGTTTGGGCTGTCTGTCAGCGGAACGGTCCGGCGGACACCACGGGGAGGCGCGATGAGC
This sequence comes from Methylobacterium crusticola, assembly GCF_003574465.1. Lineage (GTDB taxonomy): Bacteria > Pseudomonadota > Alphaproteobacteria > Rhizobiales > Beijerinckiaceae > Methylobacterium > Methylobacterium crusticola. The sequence continues at coordinate 2,788 of NZ_QOWC01000067.1, read as the reverse complement.
ATCGCGATCGTAGGGGCGGGCGCCATCGGGGGGTTCCTCGGGGCGAGGCTCGCCGATGCCGGCGAGGCCGTGACCCTGATCGCCCGCGGCCCCCACCTCGCGGCGATCCGGCGGGACGGCCTGCGCCTCGTCGAGGAGGACGGCCGCCGGCGCCACGCCAAGGACGTGCGCGCCACCCAGTCCATGGCGGAGGCCGGTCCCCACGAGGTCGTGCTCCTGACCCTCAAGGCCCACCAGGTCGGCCCGATGGCCGCGGACCTCGCGCACCTGATCGGTCCCGACACGGTCGTGGTGACGATGCAGAACGGCATCCCGTGGTGGTACTTCCACCGGCACGGCGGTCCCCTCGCGGGCACGCGGCTCGAGACCGCCGACCCGGGCGGGCTGATCGCGGCGGCGATCGACCCCGAGCGGGTGATCGGCAGCGTGGTCTACCCGGCCGCAATGCTGACCGAGCCCGGCCTCGTCACGGTGGTGGAGGGCAACCGCTTCGGCCTCGGCGAGCCCTCCGGGGCGGTGACGCCCCGGGTGCAGGCGCTCGCCCGGCGCCTCGTCGCGGCGGGCTTCCGCGCGCCCGTGACGAGCGACATCCGGGCCGAGATCTGGCTCAAGCTCTGGGGCAACCTCAGCTTCAACCCGATCAGCGCGCTCACCCACGCGACCCTCGTCGACATCTGCCGCTTCCCCGAGACCCGGGCCCTCGCGGCCGCGATGATGCGGGAGGCGGAGGCGATCGCGAACCACCTCGGGGTGACGTTCAAGCTCGGGATCGAGCGGCGCATCGCCGGGGCCGAGAAGGTCGGCGCCCACAAGACCTCGATGCTCCAGGACGTCGAGGCCGGCCGTCCCGTGGAGCTCGAGGCGCTCGTGGGCTCGGTGGTCGAGCTCGGCCGCCTGACCGGCATCCCGACGCCGTCGATCGACGCGATCTACGCCTGCACGCGCCTGCTCGCCCGCACGCTCGAGGAGGCGCGCGGCCGGCTCGAGGTGCGCGGCGCGTGACGGGGCACAGACCAGGGGAGGGGCCGTGATGGCCGAGCAATCCGCACGCACGATCGACGCCCTGATGCGGGCGGGCGCCGAGGACGCGACCGCCCTCGGCGCGCCCGGGGGCGCTCCCCTGAGCTTCGGGGGCCTGCGCGCCCAGATGCGCGACACCGTGGCGGCGCTGAACGCCCACGGGATCGGGCGCGGCGACCGGGTCGCCCTCGTCCTCGACAACGGCCCCGCCATGGCGGCGGCCTTCGTGGCCGTCGCCGCCGGAGCCACGGCCGCACCCCTGAACCCGGCCTACAAGGCCGAGGAATTCTCGTTCTACCTCGCCGATCTCGGCGCCCGGGTGCTGGTGACGGCGGCGGGCCGCGAGAGCCCGGCGGTCGCCGTGGCGGAATCCCTCGGGGTGCCGGTGGCGCGCCTGAGCGAGACGCCGGAGGCCGGTGCCGGCCGCTTCAGGCTCGATCTGCCCGGCGCGGGCGCGCCGGCCGCCCGGGGCGGCCCGGCGGAGGCGGACGAGACCGCCCTCGTGCTGCACACCTCGGGCACCACCTCGCGGCCGAAGATCGTGCCCCTGTCGCAGGCCAACGTCTGCGCCTCGGCCCGCAACGTCCGCGCCAGCCTCGCCCTCGCGCCGGAGGATCGCGGCCTCAACATCATGCCGCTGTTCCACATCCACGGGCTCATCGCCGGCCTGCTCGCGCCGCTCTCGGCCGGCAGCGCCGTGTGCTGCACGCCGGGCTTCAACGCCCTCAAGTTCTTCGCCTGGATGGACGAGGTGCGGCCGACCTGGATCACCGCCGTGCCGACCATGCACCAGGCGATCCTCGGCCGCGCCGCCCGCAACCGCGAGGTCATCGCCCGCGTGCCCCTGCGCTTCCTGCGCTCCTCCTCGTCCTCGATGCCCCCGCAGGTCCTGCGCGAGCTCGAGGAGGTGTTCGGCGCCCCCCTGATCGAGGCCTACGGCATGACCGAGGCCGCCCACCAGATGGCGTCGAATCCCCTGCCGCCGCGCCCCCGCCGGCCCGGCTCCGTCGGCCTCGCGGCGGGCCCGGCGATCGCCGTGGTGGACGAGGCCGGCACGCCGCTCCCGGCGGGCGAGACCGGCGAGATCGTGATCCGGGGCGACAACGTGATGGCGGGCTACGAGGCGAACCCGAAGGCCAACGCCGAGGCCTTCACCCCCGACGGGTTCTTCCGCACCGGCGACCAGGGCGTGCTCGACCCGGACGGCTACCTCACCATCACGGGCCGCCTGAAGGAGATCATCAACCGCGGCGGCGAGAAGATCTCGCCCCGCGAGGTGGACGAGATCCTGATGGACCACCCGGCCGTGGCCCAGTGCGTGACCTTCGCGCTGCCCCACCCCAAGCTCGGCGAGGACGTGGCGGCGGCGGTCGTGCTGCGCGACGGGCAGGCGTCCGACGAGGCCGCCCTGCGGGCCTTCGTGGCCGGCCGGGTCGCGCCCTTCAAGGTGCCGAGCCGCGTCCTCCTCCTCGAGGAGATCCCGAAGGGCGCGACCGGCAAGCTCCAGCGGATCGGGCTCGCGCAGAAGCTCGGGCTGGCCTGAGGGCCGGCCCCGCGCCGCGCCGGCGCGGGGCCTTGCTGGCGCGGGGCCTTGCTGGCGCGGGGTCGGTCCCGGCGGGCTCAGTGCAGGGCCGCGCTCGGCGAACCGACGAGGGCGTCCGCGGCCGGGAGCGCGGCGTCGCCGCGCGCGTCATCGTCGCGCCCGGCGGCCTCACGCGCCACGGCGTCGTGCGCCACGTCCTCGAGCGCCGCCTCGTCGCGGAGCGCG
>NZ_KZ984617.1 GCF_003574465.1 Methylobacterium crusticola | reverse complement strand
CCTCGTCGTCGCCCCAGGGCGCGGCGTCGCCGAGGTCGCGTCCGCCGCCGGCGCGCTCGGCGGCGTCGCGGGCCGTGGTGCGCGGCCCGGTGCGGGCCCGCGCGAAGCGGCCCGAGGAAGGTCCGCCCGGGCCGGTCCGCGACCGCCCGGGACCGCCGCGGTGGGGAGGCTTGCCCGTCATGACGTGCTGGTAGCATCGGGCGTACCGGCCCGCAAACATGCAGTGCGCCCCGGGGGCCGGGCGCCGGGACGGCCCTCAGCTCTCCTCCCGGCGGGCCTTACGCTCCGCCTCCCACCAGTCGAGCCGCTCCGCCACCTTGCGCTCGAAGCCGCGCTCGGTCGGCGCGTAGAAGCGCTGCCGGCCCAGGCGCTCGGGCCAGTAATCCTGGCCCGAGAAGGCGTCGGGCTCGTCGTGGTCGTAGCGGTAGCCCTCGCCGTAGCCGAGGCGGCGCATCAGCTTCGTCGGCGCGTTGAGGATGGTGCGGGGCGGCGGCAGGGAGCCGTGCTCCTTGGCGGTCCGGGTCGCGGCCTTGTAGGCGGTGTAGAGCGCGTTCGATTTCGGCGCCGTGGCGAGGTAGACGGCGGCCTGCGCCAGGGCGAGCTCGCCCTCCGGCGAGCCCAGGAAGTCGAAGGCCTCCTTGGCGGCGGTGGCGACCGCCAGCGCCTGCGGGTCGGCGAGCCCGACATCCTCCACGGCGGCCCGCACCAGCCGCCGGGCGATGAACAGCCGGTCCTCGCCGGCGTCCAGCATGCGGCAGAGGTAGTACAGGGCGGCGTCGGGATCCGAGCCCCGGATCGTCTTGTGGAGGGCGCTGATCAGGTTGTAGTGGCCCTCCTGCGCCTTGTCGTAGACGGGCGCGCGGCGCTGGATCAGCTCCTGCAGCAAGGCGGCGTCGAGGGTCTCGCCGGCGGCGGCCGAGCGCCAGACCTCCTCGGCCAGGGTGAGCGCGGCGCGGCCGTCCCCGTCGGCCATCCGCACCAGCACGGCGCGGGCCTCCGGATCGACGGGCAGGGGCCGGCCGGTCAGGGCCTCCGCCCGGGCGAGCAGCTTCTCCACGGCCGCGTCGTCGAGGGCGCGGAAGACCAGCACCCGGGCCCGGGACAGGAGCGCGGCGTTGAGCTCGAAGGACGGGTTCTCCGTCGTGGCGCCCACCAGCGTGACGGTGCCGTCCTCCACCACCGGCAGGAAGGCGTCGAGCTGCGCCCGGTTGAAGCGGTGGATCTCGTCGACGAAGAGCAGGGTGCCCCGGCCCGCCGCCCGCCGGGCCCGGGCCGCCTCGAACACCTTCCGGAGCTCCGCGACGCCCGAGAAGATCGCCGAGATCTGCTCGAAATGCAGGTCGGTCTCCCCCGCGAGGAGGCGCGCCACCGTGGTCTTGCCGGTCCCGGGCGGTCCCCAGAGGATCAGCGAGCCGAGGTGGCGGCCGTGCAGGAGGCGCGTCAGCGCGCCGCCCTCTCCGGTCAGGTGCTCCTGGCCCACCACGTCCGGGAGCGCGGTCGGGCGGAGACGGTCGGCGAGCGGGCGTGGCGCGTCGCGCGCGGGGCCGGCGGAGGCGAACAGGTCGGACATCGCCGCATCAACACCCGGCCGCGGCGCCGCCGCAAGGCCCGGGCCCTCCGCCATCCCCTGGCACCGGCCCGGCTTTCCCGTTAGCGGCTGCTCGCGTATGGTGCGCCCCCCATGCCGGGTTGCGTTCCCGGCCGCCCCGGCGATGAGACGAGACGACAAGAGGATGCTCAGGCTCGGACTCGGCGTCACGACCTACAATCGGGCCGAGTCCCTGGCGCGCACCCTGGACGGCGTGGCGCGGTTCACCGCCACGCCGCACCGCCTCGTCGTCGCCGACGACGGCTCGGCCGACGACACCCTGGCGATGCTGCGGGCCCGGAAGGTGCCGCACCTCGGCGGGCCGAACCGGGGCATCGCCTGGAACAAGAACCGCGTCCTGTTCTACCTGCACGAGGTGGCGCGCTGCGACGTCGTGATCATGCTCGAGGACGACACCGTGCCGACGAGCCCGGGCTGGGAACGGCCCTGGATCGAGGCGGCGCACCGGTTCGGCCACGCCAACCTCGCCGGGGAGTGGTTCGCCGAGCGCTTCATCTCGGGCGCCGGCACCCCGTCCGACCCCGTCCTGTGCACCGACATCACGGGTCAGTGCGTCTCGTTCAGCCGGCGGGCGCTGCGCGCCGTCGGCTACATGGACACGCGCTTCGAGCGCTACGGCTTCGAGCATTGCGACCATTCCGAGCGCCTGCGGGCCGCGGGCTTCGGGGGCCGCGCCGACCCGCCCGCCTACTACCTGCTCAAGAGCGACTTCCACATCCTGTTCGAGGCGAGCGACTACCGCGACGAGCTGGAGCGGAACGCGCTGATCTACCTCCAGGTGAAGCAGGACCGCGCCCTCTATCGCCGGCCGTGGCGCTCGCTGGCCGACCTGCGCCAGCTCACGGCGGATCTGCGCCGGGCCGAGCCCTACGATCCCTGGCTGAAGGCCCGTCTCGCCCTCTCGCTGGCCAGCCTGCCGGCGCGCTTCGGGGCGCGCTGGCTCGCCCAGCGCGCCCTGCTGGGGGCCCGGCGCACGGCCCGGAGGCTCCAGGCCCCGAGGCGGCCCCACGGTCCGGGCGAGCAGACCGACGCGACCTGAGCCGCCGCGGCGTCTTGCGCCGCCGAACCGAATTCCCCGGTGCCGCGCCGGCTGGGCCCGGAGGGCCGGAGGCACCCCAACCCCGAGGCGAGATGTTCCACATCGGCAAGGACGGCTGGCTGTTCCTGACGGGCGGCTCGAACGACGTCCTGGCGCAGTACGGAACCTCGTGGGAGATCTGGCGCCGGCTCGCCGCCTGGCGCCGCCTCGTCCTGGGGCGGGCGGCGCGCTGCCGGGACCTCGGGGCCCAGTACCTGCACGTCGTGGTGCCGGAGAAGATCACGGTCTACGACAACAAGCTCGCGGGCCTGCGGGTCGACGCGCGCCGGTCCCCGGCGCGGCGCCTCGGCCGGCTGCTGGCGCTGTCGCCGGCCGGCCGGAGGGCCTGGATCGAGCTCGTCGGGCCGATGCGGGCCGGCCGCGACGAGGCGGACCTGTACTTGCGCACCGACACGCACTGGAACTTCCCGGGCTACCTCCTCGCCTACCGGGCGATCTGCCGGGCCTGCGGCGCCCGCGCCCGGGACTTCGCCGACCGGCGCACCCTCGCGGTGGCCGGGGTGATGGACCTCGAGTCCAAGATGCCGTTCCCGCGGGCGGAATCCCGCATCTTCCACGACCTCCAGCGCGACGCCGCGCGGGTCCACGCCGGCACGCTGGTGCAGGCCTACGAGGCGGCGGGGCGCGGCGGCGACCTGCACGTCGGCGCCCACGTCGTGTACCGGAACGAGAGCGCCGAGGCGGACCCCCGCACCGTCGTGCTGTTCGGCTCGTCCTGCTCGAGCTACGTCTACGGGATGCTCACGGGGGCGCTCGCCGAGACGTTCCGGGAGCTGCACTTCGTGTGGTCGGCCAACATCGACTGGGCCTACGTCGCGGGCGTGCGGCCCGAGCTCGTGATCTTCGAGATCGCCGAGCGCTTCCTCGCCAAGGTGCCGGACGACGCCTTCGACATCGAGGCCTACGCCGCCGAGCGCATCCGCGACATGGCCCCGGCGGCCCGGCCGGCGGACGCGGTGCGGGCCTGAGCGCGCCGGACCCGGGTTCCCCCGAGGCTTGCGGCCGTCCGGCGCCTGCACCATACGCTTGCCCGGATGATCGGCGACGCTCGGGCGGACGGCTCGGCCCGGGGGAGCGCGGCGGCGCGGGCCGAGCCGTCCGCGGGCCGGCTCCTTCCGCAACCTTGCGCGGGGGTCGTCGGATGGGGCGGGCACTCGGGCTCGGGGCGCAGGATTCTGGGACGTCATGCATTTCAGCGTGAATCGGTTCGACGCGTCGCATCTGCTGCTCTGGCTCACCCCCAATGATTCGCGCCAGACGCCGCGGGTCCGGGTGGTCATCGACGCGGAGCGCACGCTCGAGCTCGAGGCCTGGGTGCCGTTCCCGCAGCTGAAGGAGTTCGGCTGGCACGACACGGGCCTGTGCGGCTTCGAGATCACCGATGCCACCTGCCCGGGCCTGGCGGCGGCCAGCCGCGTCGCGGTGTTCGATGCCGATTCGAACTTCCTGCTCTACCAGCACGCCGCCGACCGCACCTGCCGCCCGCTGCGCCTGTTCACGCTCGACTACACGATCGACCAGGACAACAGCCTGCGCGACACGATCTTCAACGAGTTCCAGATGTCGTACTTCGGCATCCGGGAGATCCACTACGACCTCCTGCGCTGCGTGTTCGACGGCAAGCACACCGATTCCCTGTACCTGCACGGCAGCCTGTTCGTCCGCCGCTACGAGGAGCTGCTCGCGCAGGGCGAGTTCCTCAAGACGATCCTGATCGTCGACCCCTACATCGAGCTGGCCAAGCGGATCCTGTGGCTGCGCAAGATGGAGCAGATCGGCCGGGAGCCCTCCCAGAGCTGGCGCATCGACCAGCTCGAGGCGCCCTGCGCCTTCGCGGCCGGCCTCGACTTCGCCAACCCCTCGGCCCTGCGCAAGGCGTTCGACCGCATCGACCAGACCACCTACAATTGGCTCTCGAACCCGCTGACCCGCGACCTGTCCTGCACGGTGCCGGGCGAGATGCTGAAGTCGGGGCACTGGAGCGCCGCCATGGATACGCTGTCGCGCTTCAACGTCATCGGCCACCAGCAGTTCTGGGACGCCTACACCGCCATGGTGAGCGACGTGGTCGGCCTGAGCGGGACGCCCCCGGCCGAGCGCGCGGTGCCCGAGCCCGTGCTCCGGCTCGCCGAGACCCTGAGCCGGGTGCGCACGACCCTCGCCCTCGTCGAGCTCGACATCAACCTCAGCGACAAGGTCTACACGATCATCGAGAAGCAATGGGGCGACAAGGGCTGAGCGGGCCCGTGCGGCCGCTCCCTCAGGGCCGGCGGTAGACCCAGACCCGGGCCGGCGGCAGGTTGAGCCAGACCTTGTTCGAGCGGCTCGCCGTGTAGGTCGCGGAATTGGCCGGGATCGGCGGCACCACCGCGTAGGTGAACTGCACGAAGGGCGCGTTGGCGTGCATCAGGTCGTGCGCCGCGCGCAGGAGATCCAGGCGCTGCTCCAGCGGCTTGGTGAACAGCGGCAGGCTCGAGATCGTGGCGCAGGCGGGCCCGCCGAGGACGTCCCGGAGCGCGTGCTGGATGTCGTAGGCGTCGCCGCGCAGCACGGTCGCGCGGGGAAAGCGCCGGCGCAGCAGCTCGCAGAAATCCGGGTTGTACTCGAGGAGGACGAGCCGCTCCTGCGCGATGCCGCGGCGCACCAGGGCGTCCGTCACCGGGCCGGTGCCGGGCCCGAGCTCGATCACAGGCCCGGTCAGGCGGGGATCGACGTAGGACGCCATGGTCCGGGCGAGCAGGCGCCCCGAGGGCGTCACCGCGCCGGTGACCAGCGGGCGCTCGAGCCACGAGCGCAGGAATCGCGCCTCGTCCTCGAGCGGGTCGCGCTGCTCGCGCAGGGGGACCGCGATGGCTTTGGCGCTGGATCGGCGAGGCAACGGCAGGACCCTTGAAGACGCGGAAGAACAACAGAGCTGCGGAACGGCTGTCGACCAAAGGCGCGCTGCCGTCAAGCCTTCTGCCGGGTCGTCCGCGTCCCCCCGGCCGCGCCCTGATCCCGCGCGGGGGAACGCGCCGGGGGCGTCCGGGTTCGCGCCGGGGCGGAGGTTCGGGGCGGGCCCCGCCCCTCAGGCCCGCCCGGCGCCGCCGAGCCCGTCGAAGAACTCTTTCACGCGGGAGAAGAAGCCGGCGCTCTCGGGGTGGTTGTCGGCGGCCGTGCCGTGCTGGTCGAACTCCTGGAGGATCTCGCGCTGGCGCTTGGTGAGGTTCTGCGGCGTCTCGACGAAGACCTGGATGTAGAGGTCGCCCACGTCCCGCGAGCGCAGCACCGGCATGCCCTTGCCCTTGAGGCGGAACTGCTTGTTGGTCTGGGTGCCGGCCGGGATGCGCACCTGGGTGTCGGAGCCGCCGATCACCGGCACGGTGATCTCGCCCGAGAGCGCCGCCGTCACCATCGAGATCGGCACGCGGCAGAAGAGGTCGGCCCCGTCGCGCTGGAAGAACGGATGGGGCTTGATCGACAGGAAGATGTAGAGGTCGCCCGCCGGGCCGCCGCGCAGGCCCGACTCGCCCTCCCCGGCGAGGCGGATGCGCAGGCCGTCGTCGACGCCCGCCGGCACGTTGATGGAGAGGCTGCGCTCCCGGGTCACCCGCCCGGCGCCCCCGCAGGCCGCGCACGGGTCCTCGATGATCTCGCCGCGGCCCTGGCAGTTCGGGCAGGTGCGCTCGATGGCGAAGAACCCCTGCGCCGCCCGCACCCGGCCGTAGCCGGCGCAGGTCGGGCAGGTCTTGGGCTTCGAGCCCGCCTTCGCGCCCGAGCCGGCGCAGACCTCGCAGGTGACCGAGGTCGGCATCCGGATGGTCTCGGCCTTGCCCGTGAAGGCCTCCTCGAGGGTGATCTCGAGGTTGTAGCGCAGGTCGGCCCCGCGCTCCCGGCCGGCGCCCGCGCCACGCCCCGCCGCGCCCGGGCGCGCGCCTGCGCCCCCGCCGCCGCCGCGGGCGTCGCCGAAGAAGGTGTCGAAGATGTCCGACATGAAGTCGCCGAACTCGTTGCCGAACCCGGGACCGCCCTGCCCGCCCTGCGAGAACGCGGCGTGGCCGAAGCGGTCGTAGGCGGCGCGCTTCTGTCCGTCGGACAGGGCCTGGTAGGCCTCGTTCAGCTCCTTGAACTTGAGCTCGGCCTCCTTGTTTCCGGGGTTCCGGTCGGGGTGGTAGACCATCGCGAGCTTGCGAAACGCGGCCTTCAGCTCGCCCTCGCTCGCGGTTCTGGCGACGCCCAGCACCTCGTAATAGTCGCGCTTCGACATTCCCCGTCCCCAAACCCCTGATCGACGCCCCGCGATCGAACGATCCCTCGACCGGGCCGATCCTCACAAGCCGGTCCCCGGTGCGGCGGGCACCGGGGACCGGGTGGTCAACCGTTCACGCGCGCGGCGACCCGCGGCCGGGAACGTCCCGGCCGCGGGCGCCCGTGCGCCGGGCCCGATCAGGCCCGCTTCTTCTGGTCCTTGTCGTCGACCTCCTGGAAGTCGGCGTCGATGACGTCGTCCTTCTTGGGCTCGCCGGCCGCGGCGCCCTGGCCGTCGGCGCCGCCCGCCGCCTGGCTCGCGGCGTACATCGCCTCGCCGAGCTTCATCGAGGCCTGCATCAGGTCCGTGGTACGGGCCTTGATGGTCTCGACGTCCTCGCCCGAGAGGGCCTGGCGCAGGGCGTCGACCGCCGTCGTGATGGCGCCGCGATCGGCCTCCGACACCTTGGCGCCGTACTCCGCGAGCGACTTCTCGGTGGAGTGGACCAGGCTCTCGCCCTGGTTCCTCACCTCGACCAGCTCGCGGCGCTTCTTGTCCTCGGCGGCGTTGGCCTCGGCCTCCTGCACCATGCGCTGGATGTCGGCATCCGACAGGCCGCCCGAGGCCTGGATGCGGATCTGGTGCTCCTTGCCGGTCGCCTTGTCCTTCGCCGTCACGTTGACGATGCCGTTGGCGTCGATGTCGAAGGTCACCTCGATCTGCGGCAGGCCGCGGGGCGCGGGCGGGATGCCCACGAGGTCGAACTGGCCGAGCAGCTTGTTGTCCGCCGCCATCTCGCGCTCACCCTGGAAGACCCGGATGGTGACCGCGTTCTGGTTGTCCTCGGCCGTCGAGAAGACCTGGGACTTCTTCGTCGGGATGGTGGTGTTGCGGTCGATGAGCCGGGTGAACACGCCGCCCAGCGTCTCGATGCCGAGGGAGAGCGGGGTCACGTCGAGGAGCAGCACGTCCTTGACGTCGCCCTGGAGCACGCCCGCCTGCACGGCGGCCCCGATGGCCACCACCTCGTCCGGGTTGACGCCCTTGTGGGGCTCCTTGCCGAAGAAGGTCTTCACCACCTCCTGGATCTTCGGCATGCGGGTCATGCCGCCGACCAGCACCACCTCGTCGACCTCGCTCGCCGAGACGCCCGCGTCCTTGAGGGCCTTGCGGCAGGGCTCGATCGTGCGCTGCACGAGGTCGTCCACGAGGGACTCGTACTTGGCGCGGCTGAGCTTCAGCGCCAGGTGCTTGGGACCGCTCGCGTCCGCCGTGATGTAGGGCAGGTTGATCTCGGTCTGCGTCGCCGCGGACAGCTCGATCTTGGCCTTCTCGGCGGCCTCCTTGAGGCGCTGGAGGGCGAGCTTGTCCTTGGTCAGGTCGATGCCCTGCTCGCGCTTGAACTCGGCAGACAGGTACTCGACGATGCGGTTGTCGAAATCCTCGCCGCCCAGGAACGTGTCGCCGTTCGTGGACTTCACCTCGAACACCCCGTCGCCGATCTCCAGGATCGAGACGTCGAAGGTGCCGCCGCCGAGGTCGTAGACCGCGATCAGGCCGGACTTCTTCTTGTCGAGGCCGTAGGCGAGCGCCGCCGCCGTCGGCTCGTTGATGATGCGCAGGACCTCGAGGCCGGCGATCTTGCCGGCGTCCTTGGTCGCCTGGCGCTGGGCGTCGTTGAAGTAGGCCGGAACCGTGATGACGGCCTGCGTGACCGGCTGGCCGAGGTACGACTCGGCCGTCTCCTTCATCTTCTGCAGCGTGAAGGCGGAGATCTGGGACGGCGAGTACTGCTTGCCGTCGGCCTCGACCCAGGCGTCGCCGTTGCCGCCGCGCACGATCTTGTAGGAGACCAGGCCCTTGTCCTTCTGGGTCATCGGATCGTCGTTGGTGCGCCCGATGAGACGCTTGATGGCGAAGAAGGTGCGCTCGGGGTTCGTCACCGCCTGGCGCTTGGCCGGCTGGCCGACGAGCCGCTCGCCGTCGTCCGTGAAGGCGACGATGGACGGGGTGGTGCGCGCGCCCTCCGCGTTCTCGATGACCTTGGGCTGCGCGCCTTCCATCACGGCCACGCAGCTGTTGGTGGTGCCAAGGTCGATGCCGATCACTTTACCCATGGTGGGATCCCTCGTTGGTGTTCTTAAGCAGACCGCCGAGCCCCGAAGCAGCTCGGCCCATGGCGGTACTTTGAAGGTTAGGTCCGGAGCGGGCTTCGACCGGATCTCGGTCCGCCGGGAGGCGAAGCTCGAGGGCGTCACCCGCGCCGAGCCCGATATAAGAAGGCCCTCCGGAGGCCGCAAGGCGAGGCGGTGCGCGGGCGGCCGCGCCGGCAAGCCCCTGGCCGGCCTTCGGGCCGCGCCGCCACAACAATGTTGCGGGCTTGCCACGCCCGCGCCACGGACCGCATGCTAGGGAACGGGATCACGGCCGCCGCGCCCGGCCCCCGTCCCGTCGCGCGCCCGCCTGGAGCCTGATGCAGCCGTTCCGCCTCCTCCCTCTCCTGGCAGTCCTGACGGCGGTCTCGGGCCCGGCCTCGGCCCAGTCGTTCCTGGAGGAGCTGTTCGGGATCGGGCGGGCGGCGCGTCCCCCGGTGCCGCCCGCCACGGTCCCGGGCGGCCGCGGCCCGGCGGCGCCGGGCGGCCTGCCCGGCGAGGTGCTGCCCGAGTCGCCCCGGCCGGCGCCCGCGCCCCCCGCCCCGCCCAAGCCCGTGGTGCTGCGGACCCCGAGCGACGAGGCGGTCCTCGGCCAGGACCTCCAGCAGAACGGCAATGCCGGCTCGCTGCGCCTCGAGCGCGCGGGCGGCGCCTTCACGGCCCGGATCACCCTGCCGGGCACCCGGATCTCGCAGCCCACCGAGAGCTGCAAGGTGCCGCTGGCGGAGGGCAACCCGGTCGCCCTCGCCGAGCAGGGCAGGCCCAACGGCGTCACCCGGCTCGCCTCCTCGGACGCCGCCTGCCCGCTCCGGATGGAGATCCTCGAGGGCAGCGTGATGGTGACGCCGCTCTCCGAGCCGGATTCCTGCCTGTTCCAGGCCGCCGACTGCGCCACGACGCCGAAGGGTCTCTGGGGACCGGGCGCGAGCCTCCTGCTGCCCCGGGCCCAGGAGTTCGACGGCGCCCGCGGGGTCGCCGACAAGGCGGTGCGCGAGAACTACAAGGTGATGACCCAGCGCGCCCGGCGCGAGGACGTGCGCCCGATCGTGACCGAGCAGGCCGCCTTCTCGTCGGAGCGGGAGCAGATCTGCCGCGCCTACGTGCGCGAGGGCTCGCACGGCTTCTGCCACCTGCGCTTCTCGGAGGCCCGGGCCCTGTCGCTCGCGACGCGCCTCGGCATGGCGGGGGCGGCCCCCACCGCGAGCGCGGCCCCGCGCACCCCGCGGCGGCGGCCCGCGCCCAGCGTCGACGGGATGAACCCGGGCCCGTTCGAGGGCGCCGCCGGGCCTGACTGAAGCCGCCGCCGGGCCTGATTGAGGCCGCCGGCCGGCCGCCTCAGGCGTGACCGGCGCTCATCGACAGCATGGCGGGCTCGATCCCGATGCCGCGCAGGGCGCGGTCGTACTTGGTATCGAGCGCGGTGTTGAAGATCAGCTCGGGGTCGGCCGGGCAGTGCAGCCAGCCATTGGCCTGGATCTCGCTCTCGAGCTGTCCGGCCTGCCAGCCGGCGTAGCCGAGCGCCAGCACGGCGCTCGACGGGCCCTTGCCGACGGCGATCGCCCGCAGGATCTCGATCGTGGCGGTGAGGCAGATGCCCTCGTCGATCAGCAGGGTCGACTGGTCGATGTGGAAGTCGGGCGAGTGCAGCACGAAGCCCCGGCTCGCCTCCACGGGGCCGCCCATCAGCACCGGCATGTGCCCGATCCGGTTCGGCAGCCGGATGGCGTCCTCCTGGCCGATGATGTCGAGCTGGACCAGCAGGTCCGGCATGTTGAGGTCGGCCGCGGCCTTGTTGACGATGATCCCCATCGCCCCCTCGGCCGAGTGCGCGCAGAGGTAGATCACCGAGCGGGAGAAGCGCTCGTCCGCCATGCCCGGCATGGCGACGAGCAGCTGGCCGTCGAGGTAGCTCGGCCCGGACCGACGGTCCGCCGCGCCCTCGTCGCGGCCCGCCCCGGTCCGCTGGCGGGGGCCGCGCGCGTCGCCCGGAACGTCCGTGTCGTTCTGTGGAAATCTGCTCCGCATGAGGTCCATGCTACGCCCCGGCCCGGCATTGTCCATCCTGGAAACGCACCGGGCACGCCCCGGCTCCGTGGCCGCGCCCGGCAACCTCGCCGCAGGGCCGGGGCGGGGTCACGCGATCGTTGCTGGCGCGCCGCCGGACCCGCCCGGTAGGCTGGCGCCGGTCCGCGACGGGGCCGCGCGGCCCCCGGAGCAGGTGGAAGGATGACGTTTCCCGATCCCGTCGCGCCCGCGGCCGGCGCGGCGCCGCGGCGGCCCCGGCGGCCCCGGCGGGGCCTCACCTTCCTCCTCCGCGGCGCTCTCCTCCGCGGCGCTCTCCTCCGCTGCGCCCTCCTCCGCTGCGCCCTCCTCCTCGGCGCCCTGGCGGCGGGCGCGCCGGCCCCGGCGGGCGCCGCGCCGGCCTGGTCGACGGGCCTGCACGCCCGGGCCCGCCTGATCCCGGGCGGCCAGGCCGACGGCCTGCGGGTGGCGGGCCTCGAGATCGTCCTCGACCCGGGCTTCAAGACCTTCTGGCGCGACCCGGGCGAGGCCGGGATCCCGCCGACGCTCGACTGGTCGGGCTCGCGCAACGCGGCGCGGGTCGAGGTGGTCTGGCCGGTGCCGCGGCGGATGGACGAGGCGGGCGACGTCGTGTTCGGCTACGAGGGCCGGGTGGTGCTGCCGCTTCGCGTGCACCCGATCGATCCGGACGGCCCGGTCGCCCTGCGGCTGCGGCTCGACTACGGGATCTGCAGCGCGATCTGCATCCCGGTGCGGGCCGACCTCGCGCTGACCCTGCCGGCCGACGCCGCCGCGGTCCCGGACCCGCGGGTGGCCGAGGCGCTGGCGGCCTCGCCGCAGCCCGCCCGCCTCGGTGAAGGGGCGCTCGCGGTCCTGGGCGCGGTGCCCGAGCCCCCGGGCCGGACCGGCGGACTCGTCGTCGCGGTCCGGGCCCGGGTGCCCGACGGGCGCCCGGCGGACCTGTTCGTGTCGGGGCCGCCGGGATGGCTCCTCGTCCCCCCGCCCCGGGCGCGGCCGGAAGCGCCCGGGACCGTGCTGTTCCGCGTGCCCGTGCGGGAGCGGCCCCCGGCCGGCGGCGCCGGCGCGCTGCCCCTGAGCCTGACCCTGGCCAGCCCCGGGCTGCACCCGGTCGTGACGGAGGCCAACCTCGACACCCGGGAATGGCCGCGCTAAGCAGGGCCGCGCGGCGGCCGCGAGGGCGCCCGCGACGACCCGCACCCGCCGACACCCCTTGATTTCGCAGCGATTTTTTCGGTAGGCCGCGTCGCCGGCCGATCCGGACGATGCCGGGACACAGCCCGGACTGATCAGGAGAGCACCGATGACGATCCAGGTTGGCGAGCACCTGCCCCAGGCGACCTTCCGGGTCATGACCGCCGAGGGGCCGGCCGCCAAGACGACCGACGACGTGTTCAAGGGCCGTCGCGTCGTCCTCGTGGCGGTCCCGGGCGCCTTCACGCCGACCTGCCACCGCAACCACCTGCCCGGCTACGTCGCCAGGCGGGAGGAGATCCTCGGCCGCGGCGTCGACGCCATCGCGGTGACCTCGGTCAACGACGTCTTCGTGCTCGACGCCTGGTCGAAGGCATCGGGCGCCGAGTCGATGGAGTTCCTGGCCGACGGCAACGGCGATTTCGCCAAGGCGATCGGCCTCGACATGGACGGCGCCGGCTTCGGCCTCGGGGTGCGCTCGAAGCGCTACGCGATGCTGGTCGACGACGGGGTGGTGCGGGCCCTCAACGTCGAGGACACGCCCTCGAAGGCCGACCTGTCGGGGGCGGAGACGCTGCTGAAGTCCCTCTGAGCGGACGCGCCCCGGGGATGCGGCGCGCGCGCGGATCGGGGGCCGCCGGCGTCGCGCCGGACCGCTGCGCGCGGCCGGAATGCTGCGGGCGCGGCCGCCGCTCGGGCCCCGCGATTGACGGCGGACCCCGGCCGGCTGCTACAAGGTCCCGGTCCGGGAGCGCCGGTGCCCGGGATCGCCCGGGCGCCCGGCCGCGCCGCGCATCCGTGAGGATGCGCGGTCCCCGATCCCGCCTGCATGCCCACCCCCGCTCGCGGCCGCGGCACCCGGTCCGCGGCGCTGCACGGGCGTCGCGGGGATAGAGGGAGACATCGTGTCAGCCGACACCGAAGCCGGAGCGGAGCCCGTGCGCGCCACGATCCGGCCGCTCGCGGGCGCGCCCGCCGCGCGGGACTTCGTCCCTGACCCGCACGACGCCCGCGCCGGCGCGCTGGTCCTCGACCTCCGGGGGCTCGGTCTCGGCGGGCGCTGGGTCGGCATCTCGTTCCGCGACGACGGGCGCGGCTCCTTCGCCCGCGTCGAGCTCGCCGTCGTGTCGCGCCTGCCGGGCGGGGATCAGAGCGCGAGCCTGTCGGAGCGCGCCTTCGGCAACGGTCGGTTCACCTGGCTCGGGCGCCTGCCGGCCCGGGCGGTCGCCCTGCGCATGACCCCGATGGCCGGGGAGAACGCCCTGGCGGTCTCGGACTTCACCATCACGGTGCGCAGCCGGATCGTCCTCCTGGGCCTCGGCGCCCTGCGCCGGCCCGACCTCGCCGCCCAGGCGCTGTTCTGGCGCCTCCTCGGCAAGCGGGTGCGCTCGCAGCACCGCCTCACCCGGGCGCTGACGCCCCCGGGCCTCAGCGGCTACGACACCTGGGTCGCCCACTTCGACACCCTGAGCGACGCGGACCGCGCGCGCATCGAGGCCGAGGTGGCGACCTGGCGCGATCCCCCGCTCATCTCCGTCGTCATGCCGGTCTACGATCCCGGCGCGAAGGTGCTGGAGGAGGCGATGCGCTCGGTGCGCCTCCAGCTCTATCCGCACTGGGAGCTCTGCATCGCCGACGACGCCTCGAGCGACCCGGCGGTGCCGCGCCTGATCGCCCGGACCGCCGCCACGGACGCGCGGATCCGGTGGGTGCGCCGATCCGAGAACGGCCACATCGCCCGGGCCACCAACACGGCCCTCGACCTCGCCACCGGGTCCTACGTCGCCTTCATGGACCACGACGACGTCCTGCCGGCGCACGCCCTCTACGAGGTCGCCAAGGCGATCCTGCGCGACCCGGACCTCGACCTCGTCTACAGCGACGAGGACAAGATCGACGCCCGCGGCCGGCGCTTCGAGCCGCACTTCAAGTCCGACTGGAACCTCGAGCTCCTCTACGGCCAGAACTACGTCAACCACCTGACGGTGATCCGCGCCTCCCTGGTGCGCGAGGCCGGCGGCCTGCGTCCCGGCTTCGAGGGCAGCCAGGACCACGACCTGCTGCTGCGGCTGAGCGACACGCTCCGGCCCGAGCGCGTCCGCCACCTCCCGGTCATCCTGTACCACTGGCGCACCGCCGTCGGGTCCGGGACCTTCTCGGACGCCTCCCTGGCCCGGGCCGAGGAGGCCCGGCTGCAGGCCCTGCGCGACCTCCTCGCCCGCCGGGGCCTGCCCCACCGGGTCGAGCGCGGGCCGCTCGGGTTCAACCGGCTCGTGCGCGTCCTCCCCGACCCCGCGCCGCGGGTCTCGGTGGTGATCCCGACGCGCGACCGCGGCGAGCTCCTGGCGGTCGCCCTCGAGGGGCTCCTGTCCGGGACCGCCTATCCCGACATCGAGGTCGTGATCCTCGACAACGACAGCACGGAGCCCGCGACCCGGGCGCTCCTCGCGCGCGCCGCGACGGACCCGCGGGTGAGGGTGCTGGCCTGCCCCGGCCCGTTCAACTTCTCGGCCCTGTCGAACGCCGGCGCCGCGGCGGCGCGCGGGGCCCTGCTCCTGTTCCTCAACAACGACATCGAGGTGCGCGAGCCCGGCTGGCTCGCCGAGATGGCGTCGATCGCCGTCGAGCCCGGGGTGGGCGCCGTCGGCGCCAAGCTATCCTACCCGGACGGCACCCTCCAGCACGGCGGCGTCATCCTGGGCGCCGGCGGCGTCGCCGGCCACAGCCACCTCGACATCGGCCGCGACGATCCGGGCTATTTCGGCCGCATGATGATCACCCAGGAGGTCTCGGCGGTCACGGGCGCCTGCCTGATGATGCGCAAGGCCGTGTTCGAGGAGGTGGGCGGCTTCGACGCCGAGCACCTCGCCGTCGCCTTCAACGACATCGACCTGTGCCTGCGGGTGCGCCGGGCCGGATACACCATCATCTGGACCCCGCACGCCGCCCTGGTCCACCACGAGTCGAAGAGCCGCGGCCGCGACGACACGCCCGAGAAGCGCGCCCGCTTCGAGGGCGAGGTGCGCACGATGCTCGACCGCTGGGGCCCGCAACTGCGCAACGATCCCTACTACAATCCGAACTTCGCCCGCGCCAAGGCGCAGTTCCGGCTCTGGTGAGGGGCTGCCGCCCGCGCGGTCCGCGCCGCGCCGGCGGGGCGCGCCGCCCGGGGCCGGCGAGTTGCCCGCCCCGCCGCGCCCCGCTAGAGCCGTAGGGCAGGCACGGCCCGANGCCGCCGGGCGCCGCGCCCGTCGGGTCCGGAGCGTATCAGGGGTTGCGGAATGCGCGTGGCGATGGTGGGCGCCGGCTATGTGGGCCTGGTCTCGGGAGCGTGCTTCGCCGATTTCGGCCACGCCGTCGTCTGCGTCGACACCGATCCGGGCAAGATCGCGGCGCTCAAGGCCGGCCGGATCCCGATCTACGAGCCCGGGCTCGACGCCCTCGTGGCCGAGAACGTGCGCCAGGAGCGCCTCGCCTTCACGACCGACCTCGCGGCGGCGGTGGCGGGCGCCGACGCGGTGTTCATCGCGGTCGGCACGCCCTCGCGCCGGGGCGACGGCTTCGCCGACCTCTCCTACGTCTACGCCGCCGCGCGCGCCATCGCGGACGCCGTGACGAGCCCGACCGTGGTGGTGACGAAGTCGACCGTCCCGGTCGGCACCGGCGACGAGGTCGAGCGCATCATCCGCGAGGCCCGCCCCGACGCCGAGGTGGCGGTGGCCTCGAACCCCGAGTTCCTGCGCGAGGGCGCGGCCATCGCCGACTTCAAGCGGCCGGACCGGATCGTGATCGGCGCCGACGATCCCCGGGCCGCCGCCGTGATGAGCGAGCTCTACCGTCCGCTCTACCTCAACCAGGCGCCGATCCTGGTGACGAGCCGGCGCACGGCCGAGCTCACCAAGTACGCCGCCAACGCCTTCCTGGCCACGAAGATCACCTTCATCAACGAGATCGCCGACCTGTGCGAACGGGTCGGCGCCGACGTGCAGGAGGTCGCCCGGGGCATTGGGCTCGACAACCGCATCGGGCGCAAGTTCCTGCACGCCGGCCCCGGCTACGGCGGCTCGTGCTTCCCCAAGGACACCCTGGCGCTGGTCAAGACCGCGCAGGACGCCGGATCCCCCGTGCGCCTCGTCGAGACCGTGGTGGCGGTCAACGACAGCCGCAAGCGCGCCATGGCCCGCAAGGTGGTGGCCGCCTGCGGCGGCTCGGTGCGGGGCAAGTCGGTGGCGGTGCTGGGCCTGACCTTCAAGCCGAACACCGACGACATGCGCGAGGCGCCCTCGCTCGCCATCATCGCGGGCCTCCAGGACGCGGGCGCCCGGGTGCGGGCCTACGACCCCGAGGGGATGGCGGGCGCCGGGGCGCTCCTCGAGGCGGTCGAGTACGCCTCCGACCCCTACGCCTGCGCCGAGGGCGCGCACGCCCTCGTGCTGGTGACCGAGTGGGATGCCTTCCGGGCCCTCGACCTGCCGCGCCTGCGCCGCCTCATGGCCGAGTCGGTGCTGGTGGACCTGCGCAACGTCTACCGGCCCGAGGACGCGCGCCGGCACGGCTTCACCTACACGAGCGTCGGCCGGCCCTGAGACCCCGCGGCGGGAGCGTCCCCGCCCGGGGCCCGCCCGCGCTCCCGATCCCCCGGAACCCCGAGGACCCGATGCAGACCTTCTTCGTCGAGATCAAGTGCAGGCTCGGCAAGACCTACACCGTCGCGAGCGCGCTTGCCGACCGCGAGATCGCGTCCGAGATCTACTCGACGGCCGGGCACTACGACGTGCTGGCCAAGTTCCACGTCGACGACGATGTGGATATCGGGCATTTCGTGGCCGAGCACGTGCAGACCATCGCGGACATCCAGGACACGCGCACGATCATCACGTTCAAGGCTTTCTGAAACCGGGGGATTCCGGTTGCGCCGCGCCCGCCCGCCCGGCCCCGCGCGACCGCGGCCCGGGCGGGCGGCGGCCCGGATCGCCGGCGCCCGGGTCGCGCCCGGGTGTGCAATCGCGTCGCGGAAGCGGGCGAAATCCGCCGGCCGCCCGGCGGCGGCGCTCCGCCGAGGTCGCGCTGCCCTAATACGACCTGATTTTCCGAGTTCTTCCAACGCGGAGGGAATCCTGCGCCGGCCGGAGGTCACTGCCGATGGTGAAGAGACCGTATCTCCGGAGCGGGATTTCTTACGTTCGGGATTGTTCTGCCATGACTGGCGGCACTCTGCTGTCTTTTACGGCAAAGCTTTGACTGATGAAGACATGTCACACCTGGGCACTGATCGTCGTGCCGGGGTGGCAAGACCCACAGCCAGGGTTGGACTCGGTCCAGGGTGCATACTATGGGTGGAGTGAAATGCCTCGGCTCGGCATCCGCCGATCTTGGTCCTCCTGAGAGCGCGTGCGAATTGAACGTGAGAAACCGTCCAGACATCGCGATCATCGGTCGGGCCTGCCGGCTTCCCGGAGCCACCGGCATCGAGGGCCTGTGGCAGATGCTCATCGAGGGGCGGTGCGCCGTCTCGCGCATCCCCGAGGACCGCTGGTCGCTCGAGCGCATGGGCCATCCGCGGGCGCAGGAGCGGGGCAAGAGCTACACCTGGGCGGCGGGCGTCCTCGACGACATCTGGTCGTTTGATCCCTCGGTGTTCGGGATCTCGCCCCGCGAGGCCGAGCAGATGGACCCGCAGCAGCGCCTGCTGCTCGAGCTGACCTGGGAGGCCCTCGAGAGCGCGGGGCTGCGCCCCTCGTCGGTCGCCGGCTCCCCGATCGGCGTGTTCGTGGGCGCCTCCTCCCTCGATTACGGCAACCTGCGGGTGCTCGATTCCGCCTCGGGCGACGCCTACGCGGCGACCGGCAACACGCTCTCGATCCTGTCGAACCGGATCTCCTACATCTTCGACCTGAAGGGCCCGAGCTTCACCCTCGACACGGCCTGCTCCTCGTCCCTCGTCGCGCTCGACGCCGCGATGGCGGCGATCGCCTCCGGGCGCATCGACACGGCGGTGGTCGCGGGCGTCAACGTGCTGGCGAGCCCGTTCAACTTCATCTCGTTCTCCAACGCCTCGATGCTCTCCCGCACGGGCCTGTGCCGGGCCTTCTCGGCCGAGGCGGACGGGTACGTGCGGGCCGAGGGCGGCGTCGTCCTGGTGCTGCAATCGGCGGCCGCCGCGGCGCGCCAGGGCGCCACCGTGCGGGGCGTGATCGCGGCCGCCAAGGTCAACTCGGACGGGCGCACCACCGGCATCTCGCTGCCCTCCGGCTACGCCCAGGGCGCGCTCCTCGAGGAGATCTACCGCGAGGCCGAGGTCCCCCTCGACGCGATCGCGTTCGTGGAGGCGCACGGCACCGGCACCCCGGTCGGCGACCCGATCGAGGCCGGCGCCATCGGGGCGAAGCTCGGCCGCGGCCGCGCCGCGCCCCTGCCGATCGGCTCGATCAAGACCAATATCGGCCACACCGAGCCGGTCTCGGGCCTCGCCGGCCTGCTCAAGGCGAGCCTCGCCCTCGAGCACGACCTGCTGCCGCCCTCGCTGCACAGCGCCAGCCTCAACCCGGCGATCCGGTTCGACGAGCTGAACCTCGCGGTCAACCGCGCCCTCCTGCCCCTGCCCCGCACCCGGGCGGCGCGCTACGCGGGCGTGAACTCGTTCGGCTTCGGCGGCACCAACGCGCACGTCATCCTGACCGACCCGGCGCCCGTCGCGCAGCCCGCGCCCGACGCCTCGGCGCCCGAGGTCCTGCTCGTCTCCGCCCAGACCCGGGCGGCGCTCGGCGACCTCGCGCAGGACTACGCGGCGCGCCTCGAGGGCGCCGACCGGGCCGACCTCGCCCGGGTCGCGGCGGCGGCCGCCCACCGGCGCGAGCGCCTGC
This sequence comes from Methylobacterium crusticola, assembly GCF_003574465.1. GTDB lineage: Bacteria > Pseudomonadota > Alphaproteobacteria > Rhizobiales > Beijerinckiaceae > Methylobacterium > Methylobacterium crusticola. The sequence goes on along the minus strand of NZ_KZ984617.1, from coordinate 19,058 downwards.
CGGCCCGCGTCGCGATCCCGCTCGATGATGGCCCCGACACCGTCGTGGAGGCCCTGCGGGCCGTGGCCGAGGCCCAGGACAGCCCGGCCGCGGTGACCGGCACGGCGGTCGAGCGCGCGGCCGACGTCGCCTTCGTGTATTCCGGCAACGGCAGCCAGTGGGCCGGCATGGGCCGGGACGCCTACGGGCTGAACCCGGCCTTCCGCCAGCGCTTCGACCGCGTCGACGCCCTGTTCCGGCCCCTCGCCGGCTGGTCGCTCAAGGACGCCCTCTTCGCCGAGGAGCTCGACCAGCGCCTCGGGCTCACCAGCGTGTCGCAGCCGCTGATCTTCGCGATCCAGAGCGCCTCGACGGCGGCCCTGCGGGCGGTCGGCCTCGTGCCGAGCGTCATCGTGGGCCACTCGGTCGGCGAGATCGGCGCCGCCGAGGGCGCCGGCATCCTGAGCCTCGAGCAGGCCGTGCGGGTCATCTTCAACCGCTCGAAGCACCAGGAGATGACCCGGGGCCTCGGCACCATGGCGGTGCTGCTCGCCCCCGTCGAGGAGGTCCAGGCCTTCCTCGCCGACTACCCCGACCTCGACATCGCGGCCTACAACAGCCCGAAGGCCGTCACGGTCGCGGGCCCCGTCGCCTCGATCGACGCCGCCATGAAGGCCCTCGCGCGCAAGCGCCGCCGCGGCCGCAAGCTCGACCTCGACTACGCCTTCCACGGCCGCCTGATGGACCCGACCGAGGGGCCGCTGCTGCGGGACCTCTCCGGCCTCAGGCCCTCCTCCGGCACCGTGCCCCTCGCCTCGACGGTGACCGGCGACGTGCTCGACGGCCGGCACTTCGACGCCGGGTACTGGTGGCGCAACATCCGCGAGCCGGTGCGCTTCAGCGAGGCGATCCAGGCCGCGGCCCGGCGCGGCGCCCGGGTCTTCGTCGAGGTCGGGCCCCGCCCGACGCTTCTGCCCCACGTCGGCGACTGCCTCGAGCCCCTCGGCATCGACGGCGCCACGGTCGGCGCCCTGCCCAAGAAGCCCGTGGACCGCGATCCCTTCCGGCAGGCCCTCGCGGCCGCCCTCGTGGCCGGCGCCGCCGTCGACGAGGCGGTGGCCTTCGGGCCGGCCCCCGCCGGCGCCGTGGCGCTCCCGCACTACGCCTGGCAGCGCAAGCCCTTCCGCCTGGCCGAGACCACCGAGACCGCCAACCCGGCGACCCCGCGCCCCTACCATCCCCTGATCGGCGCCCGCCAGGGCCAGGACGGGCTGGAATGGCTCGCCCACGTCGACATCGCGACGGTGCCGGACCTCGACGACCACCGCATCGACGGGCAGGCGATCCTGCCCGGCGCCGCCTTCGTCGAGATGGCGCTCGCGGTCGGCCGCGAGGTGGTGCGCGGCGACGCCGTCACGCTGGCCGACCTCGAGATCCAGCAGCCGATGGTGTTCGGCGAGGAGACCCTGCGCGAGGTCCTGGCCCGGCTCTCCCCCGGCGCCAACCTGGTGCAGATCCTGTCCCGTCCGCGCCTGAGCCAGGCGCCCTGGCAGCTCCACGCCGTGGCGAAGCTCGTGGAGGGCGAGGCGCCCCCGCCGCCGCGGGTGACCGGGCGCGACGCCGCGGCCCTGCCCGACGAGACCGTGATCGAGGGCGAGGACCTCTATCGCCGGGCCGTCCAGTCCGGCCTCGGCTTCGGCCCGGCCTTCCGGCAGGTCGCCCGCAGCGCCCGCCTGGACGACGTCACCATCGCGTCCGACCTCCTGCCGGCCGAGGAGAACCCCCGCTACGGCCTGGTGCCGTCCCGGCTCGACGCCTGCTTCCACGGCCTGATCCTGCTCTTCGCCGACCTGCTCGGCGAGGCGGCGACCCGGGCCTACGTGCCGATCCGCTTCGGCGAGATCCGGCTCGTGCGCCCGGGCGCCGTCATCGCCCGCGCGGTGATCCGCACCCGGCGCTGCAACGAGCGCAGCATCCTGGCCGACTTCACCCTGCTCGATCGGACCGGCGAGGTGATCGCGACCCTGCGCGAGGGCCGCTTCCAGGCCCTGCGCACGAAGTCGGGCGGCGACCTCGACGCCTTCGCGATCCGGCAGACGACGGAGCTCGCCACCGAGCCGACCGCGATCCCGCTCGAGCCCCAGGCCGCGGTCGCCGCGCTCATCCGCCGGCACGCCGGGTCCGTCACGCTCAAGGGCGAGGCCGCCAAGGGCGAGGCGGCGCTCAGCGCCGGCCACATGCTGCTCGAGGGCTGGGCGACCTCCCTCGCCGACCGGCTCGCCCGCGGCCTCGCCGTCGGCGGCCTCGTCGACCTCGCGGCGGCGCGCCGCCTGCCCCAGGCCCTGCGGCCGTGGTTCGTGAGCCAGCTCCAGGCCCTCGAGGGCAGCGGGCTCGCGGAGGCCGAGGGCGACGGGCGCTGGCGCCTGCGCACCGACGTGACGCTGCCCGAGCCCGACGAGATCATGCGCTGGATCGCGTCGGACCATCCCGAGCTCTCGGCCGAGCTGCTCCTCGCCGCCGACCTCGGGGCCGTGGTGGCCCGCATCCTCGGCGGCACCCTGGCGGAGGCGCCGAGCCTGCCCCAGGCGGCGCTCGACGCCTTCGCGCTGCGCGGCGCCACCGTGCGCGCCTCCGCGGCGGCCCTGATGCGCCTCCTCGAGGAGAGCGCCGGGACCCTGCCGCGGGACCGGGCCCTGCGCCTGCTCCAGGTCGGGTTCGGGCCGCTCTCGGCCCAGGCCGCGACCTTCGCGGACAGCCACGAGGCGCGCCTCACCGTCTTCGAGACCGACCGGCGCCTCGCCGAGCGCGCGCGCCTCGCCCTGCCCTCGGGCGTGAGCGTGGTGGAGGATCCCGCCGCCCTCGCCCTCGCGGGCTTCGACGCGGTCCTGGCGAGCGACGTGCTGCACCGGGCCGACCGCGACCTCCTCGGCCGCCTGGCCGGGAGCCTCGCCACCGGCGGGCTGTTCGCCGCCGTCGAGCCGGCCGCCTCGCTGTTCCGCGACCTCGTCTTCGGCCTCGGGCCGGACTGGTTCGACGCGCAGGGCGACGTCCCGGTCGGGCGCCTCGACGACGTCGCCGGCTGGCAGCGCTCCCTGAGCGCCGCGGGCCTCGTCAAGGTCGCGGTCGACCGCGCCGCGACCCGCAACGGCAACGACCTCGTGCTCCTCGCCGAGGCCCCGCCGCGCCCCCGGGCCGCCGCGGGCCAGACCTTCACGTTCGTGATCGGCTCCGAGGACGAGTTCGCGGCCGAGACCGCCTCCTCCCTGGCGACCCTGCTGGTGGCGAGCGGGGTCCACGTCTCGATCATCCTCGACTCGGAGAGCTCCCTGCGGGAACTCGAGCGCGAGACGCCCGACACCGTGGTCTACCTCGCCGGCGCCTTCAACCACGGCGGCGAGCCGGCCGAGCGGCTGCGCGAGCGCTGCCTCAACCTGAAGCGCTGCGTCGAGCACCTCGGCACCCGGCCGACGCGCCTGTGGGTCGTCTGCCCCGGCGCCACCCGGGACCGGGGCGGCCAGGCCGGCAGCGTCGAGGCCGGCGTCTGGGCCTTCACCCGGACGCTCGCCAACGAGGTCGCGAGCCTCGACGTGCGTCGCATCGACCTGTCGGGCGCGATGTCGACGAAGCGGGCGGCCGAGCGCCTGTGCGACCTGATCCTGTCCGGCACGCCCGAGACCGAGATCGTGCTCGACGACGACCGCACCCGGGTGGTGCGGTTCTCGCAGGGCGCGCGGCGGGCCGCCCGCCGCTCCGGCACCGAGGCGGCCCCGGCCGCGCGCCTGGAGCGCAGCACGACCGGCGGCCTCAACGAGATGCACTGGGGACCGGCCGAGCGCGCCGCCCCCGGCCCGGGCGAGATCGAGGTCGCGGTCGAGGCCACGGGCCTCAACTTCCGGGACGTTCTCTGGGCGCTCTCGATGCTGCCCGAGGAGATCCTCGAGGACGGCTTCGCCGGACCCCGGCTCGGCCTCGAATGCGCCGGCCGCGTCGCCGCGGTGGGCGCGGGCGTCACGGCCTTCCGGCCGGGCGACGCGGTCGTGGCCTTCGCCCAGTCGGGCTTCTCCACCCACATCGTGGTGCCCGAGATGGTGGTGGCGCCCGCCCCCCAGGGCCTCGACGCCCAGGCGGCCGCCACCACCCCGGTCGCCTTCCTGACCGCCTTCTACGGGCTCGTCACCCTGGCCCGGCTGAAGGCCGGCGAGTGGGTGCTGGTCCACGGCGGCGCCGGCGGCGTCGGCCTCGCGGCCCTCCAGATCGCCCGGATGCGGGGCGCGCGGGTCATCGCCACGGCCGGCTCGACCGAGAAGCGGGCCCTGGTGCGGGCGCTCGGGGCCGAGCACGTGCTCGATTCCCGCTCGCTCGCCTTCGTGGACGACATCCGGCGCATCACCGGCGACGGCGTCGACGTGGTGCTCAACAGCCTGTTCGGCGAGGCGATGGAGCGCAGCCTCAACGCGCTCAAGCCGTTCGGCCGCTTCGTGGAGCTGGGCAAGCGCGACTACGTCGCCAACACCCACATCGGGCTGCGGCCGTTCCGCCGCAACCTGTCGTATTTCGGGGTCGACCTCGACCAGCTGCTGCAGTTCCAGCCCGAGGAGGGCAAGCGCCTGTTCCGCGAGGTGATGGCGCTGTTCACCGACGGCAGCCTGAAGCCGCTGCCCTACCAGCCCTTCGCGGCCGAGGAGGTCTCGGACGCCTTCCGGCTGATGCAGCAATCGGGGCACGTGGGGAAGATCGTGATCGCGCCGCCGAAGGCCGGCACGATCCCGGCCGAGGTGCGGCGTCCCTTCGAGGTGGCGCCGGACCGCAGCCACCTGATCACCGGCGGCCTCGGCGGCTTCGGCATCGAGGCGGCGCGCTGGCTCGCCGACCGGGGGGCGCGCCACCTCGTCCTCGTCGGCCGCAGGGCGCCCTCGGGCGAGGCCGCCCTCTCGGCCATCGCGGACCTCACGGCCCGCGGCGTCGCCGTGCGGGTGGAGGCTTGCGACATCGCCGACCGCGCCTCGGTGCGGCGCCTGCTCGACCGGGTCGAGGCCAGGGGGCCCGCCCTCGCGGGCATCATCCACGGCGCGATGGTGCTCCAGGACGGCCTCATCGCCGGCCTCGACACCGCGGCCCTCGACGCGGTCATCGCCCCGAAGGTGGCGGGTGCGGCGCATCTCGACGCCCTGACCCGGGAGCGCCGGCTCGACTACTTCGTGCTGTTCTCCTCGGCCACGACCTTCATCGGCAACCCGGGCCAGGGCTCCTACGTCGCCGCCAACGGCTTCATGGAGGGCCTCGCCCGCCAGCGCCGGCGGCTCGGGCTGCCGGCCCTGGCGGTGGCCTGGGGCGCCATCGGCGACGTGGGCGTGCTCGCCCGCAACAAGGCCGTGATGGAGACCCTGGCCGGGCGCGTCGGCGTGACGCCGGTGGACGCCCGCAAGTCCCTCGACCTGATGGCCGAGGCGCTCGGCGCCCAGGGCCCCGGCTCGGACGACGCGGTGGTGGCGATCGCCGCCATGCACTGGGGCAAGGCCCGCGAGCGCCTCGCCACCCTGCGCTCGCCGAGCTACGCGAGCCTCGGCTCCGAGCAGCAGGCGGAGGCGGGCGGCCAGGCCGCGATCAGCATCCCGGCCCTGCTGCGGGCCCACGAGCTCGACGACGTGCGCAAGCAGGTCGCCGACGCCATCGTGGAGGACATCGCCCGCATCCTGCGCCTGCCCAAGGACGACATCAGCCGGGTGCGCCAGCTCTCGGAGATCGGCCTCGATTCCCTCATGGGGGTCGAGCTCGGCGCCAGCCTCCAGGAGCGCTTCGGCCTGGAGGCGCCGCCCGCGGGCGTCTCGAGCGGCCAGACCGTGACGGAACTCGCCGACACGCTGATCCAGTCGGTGGCCGCCCCCGTGGACGACGGCGGCGCCGCGGTCTTGAGCCTCGCCCAGCGCCACGCCGGCGAGAGCATCGACGCGGCCTCCCTCGAGCCGCTCCAGGCGCTGGTCGAGAAGAACAGCCAAGAGATCAAGGTCATCATCTCATGAGCAGCGGATCGTCGAACGGCGCGGGCGGGCGCGAGGCCCTGGCGGGCTTCGTCGCCGCCCGCCTCGGCAAGGCCCCCGCCCGCCCCGTCCCGGCGCGCAGCGCGCCGAAGCCGGCCCTGGTGCCGGCCCAGAGCTTCGAGAGCCTGCCGGGCTACAAGGAGCTCAAGCTCCAGCGCTCCGCCGCCGACCTGATCGGGCTCGGCAACCCGTTCTTCCGCGTCCACGACGCCCGGGCGGGAGCGACCTCGCGGATCGACGGCCAGCCCTTCGTCAACTTCTCGTCCTACGATTATCTCGGCCTCAACGGGCACCCGGAGGTGAACGCGGCGGCGCAGGCCGCGCTCGCGACCTTCGGCACCTCGTCCTCGGCGAGCCGGGTCGTGGCCGGCGAGCGGCCGGGGCACCTCGCTCTGGAGCGGGCGCTCGCGGCCCATTACGGGACCGAGTCCTGCGTCGCCATGGTGAGCGGCCACGCCACCAACGTCACCACGATCGCGGCTCTGATGGAGCCCGGCGACGTGATCTACCACGACGCCCTGATCCACAACAGCGTGGTCACCGGCGCGCAGCTCTCGGGCGCCCAGCGCCGCAGCTTCGCCCACAACGACCTCGGCGCCCTCGAATCCCTCCTTCACGCCACCCGGCACGAGCACCGGCGGGCCCTGATCGTGATCGAGGGCCTCTACAGCATGGACGGGGACGCCCCCGACCTCGCCGGCTTCGTGGACCTCAAGGAGCGCTACGGCGCCTGGCTGATGGTGGACGACGCCCATGGCCTCGGCGTGCTCGGCCGAAACGGGCACGGGCTGCACGAGCAGTGCGGGGTCGAGCCCGGCCGCGTCGACATCTGGATGGGGACGCTCTCGAAGACGCTCTCGTCCTGCGGCGGCTACATCGCGGGCGCGGCCGCCCTGGTCGAGTTCCTGAAGTGCACGGCCGGCGGCTTCGTCTACTCGGTCGGCATGTCGCCGCCGCTCGCGGCCGCCGCGACCGCGGCCCTCGACCTCATGCACCGCGAGCCCGAGCGGGTCGCGCGCCTGCGCCGCAACGGCGCCCTGTTCCTGGCCTGCGCCCGCGAGCGCGGCCTCGACACCGGCACCAGCCTCGGCCTCGCCGTGGTGCCGGTGATCCTCGGCGACTCGCTCAAGGCGGTGACCCTGTCCGACCGCCTGTTCAAGCGCGGCATCAACGTGCAGCCGATCATCCATCCGGCGGTGCCCGAGCGCAGCGCGCGCCTGCGCTTCTTCATGACCTCCGAGCACACGCCCGAGCAGATCCGCGAGACCGTCACGGCCCTGGCCGACGAGCTCGACGAGCTGAACCAGGGCGGCTCCCTGGTCGAGCGCCTGATGGCGCGGCGGGGCTGAGGCCGGCGGCCGCGGCCCCCGCACGGGGCCGCGCGGCCGCTCAGGGCCGCAGCGACAGGCTCAGGGCCTCGCGCAGGTCGCCCGCGTCCACGAGGCGACGCCCGCGCCGCCTGAGGGCGCGCAGCTGCGCCGGGGTCGGGAAGCCGCAATAGGGCAGCAGCGGGACGGAGCGTCCCGCCGGCAGGCGGTCCTCCCGGCGCGCCTCCTCCAGCACCTCCTCCAGCAGCGGCAGTCCGGCCTCGTGCAGCCGCATCGCGGCCCGCGACGCCGTGGTGCCGGGGGGCAGCGCCACGGCCTCCTGCGCCAGGATGCCGCCGGCGTCGATCGCGGCCGCGAGGCGGTGCACCGTGACCCCGAAGGCCGGCTCCTCGTCCATGAGCGCGTGCAGGGTCGGGACCGGGCCGCGGTGGCGCGGCAGCAGCGAGGGATGGACGTTGACCCCGCCCGTCGGGACTGCCGCCAGGGTGGCCGCGTCGAAGATCTGGTCGAAGTGGAACGACACGATCAGGTCCGCGCCGTGCTGGCGCAGCAGGGCCGTGGTCTCGGGTGCGTTCACGTCGGCGATCGTGGCGTGGGGCAGGCCGTGGCGCCGGCACAGGGCCGCGAGGGGCGTCGCCTCCGGCACCGCGCTGCTGCCGGCGAGCCGCTGCGTCGCCGGGGCGAGGGCGCGGACGATGTCGGGAAGCCCGAAATTCACCGCCAGGTAGGGCAGGAAGCCGGGTCCCGAGCGCGCGAGGTGGCGCCGCACCTGCCCGGTCAGCCCGCCGACGCTCGGCCGCTCGGGATCGGACAGGCCCACGAACGCGATGCGTGCGGCGTGCCCGGCCACGAACCGTCGCACCGGGCGGGCATTCGCGAGGGCCTCGAGGGTGAACAGCGCGATCCGCAACGCTCAAGCTCCATCGGGTGTCGTGGCAGGGCCGCCGCGGGCGCCCCTCACCGCTGCTGCCGCTCGCCCATCCGGAAGGAGAAGCCCCGCATCCCGAGGCGCCGCAGGCCCTCGGGCAGCAGCGCGGCGCCCCGGGCCGCCGCCGCGAGGGCGGCCGGGAAGGCGATCACCGCCTCGTCGCGCGCGAGGCCCTTGGCGATGCGGGCGGCCGCGGCCTGCGCGGTCATCTCGAGCGGGCGCCAGCCCTGGTAGTCGGCGCCCATGGAGGTCCGGACGTAGCCGGGGCAGACCACGTTCATGCGCACCCCCCGCGGGGCGAGCTTCTCGCGCAGCGCGAGCCCGTGGGCGAGGAGCGCCGCCTTGGTGCCGCTGTAGGCCGGCGCGTCCGGGAGGGGCGCCAGGGCGGCGAGCGAGGAGATCAGGGCGACCTGGCCGCTTCCCCGGGCCGCCATCCGGGCCACGCAGGGCAACGCCACGTTGAGTGCCCCCATCAGGTTGATGTCCAGCACCAGGAAGGCCGTCGCCTCGGTCTCGACCCCGCCGTCGGGATGGCCGCCGTTGACCCCGGCATTGGCGACCGCGAGGTCGAGGCCCCGGCGCTCCGCCAGATCGTCGATCCAGGCCCGCACGCCCTCGCGGTCGCGGACGTCGAGGACCCGCGTCTCGACCTCGGCGCCCTTGGCCCGGCACGCCGCCGCCACGGCCTCCAGGCGCTCGGCGCCGCGGGCGTTGAGGGCCAGGGTGGTGCCCGGCCCGGCGTAGTGCTGCGCGAGGGCGGCGCCGATGCCGCTCGACGCGCCGGTGATCAGGATGACGGGCATGGCAGCCGGGAGGGCCCTCCGCGCGCGGCGTCCCCGCCCGGAGCGGGCGGAGGGCCGGACGGATGCGCCTGTAGCACGCCGGCCCCGGCCCGGCGCCCGGAAAATACCGCCGCGGCGGGCCCGTTCCCGAACGCGCTTGACGGAGACGGGGCGATGTGGAACGGCGCCTCCTCCGGGTTGCAATGCCGGAGGGCGGACGCGGTCCGCAGCGAGCGAGAGGCGGATGGATCGCGGCAAGCTGAAGCGGTTGTGGCCCCGGACGCCGTCGGAGGCGGAGGTTCCCGGCCCGCGGCGCTCGCGCCGCCTCGGGAGCGAGCCGACGTCCCGGCGGGTCCGCCTCACCGATCGCTGGGACGAGGGCTTCCTGCGCCTCGGCGGGGATGCCCGCACCGAGCGCTCGCTGAGCTACATCATCGACGGGCTCGGCATCCACTACGACGCCACGGCGCCGAGCGAGCTCGAGGTCATGCTCGAGGAGGGCGGCTGGGAGGCGGACGATCTCCTGGCGCGCGCGCGCAGCGGGATCGCGGCGCTCCGGCGCCTGAAGCTCAGCCTCGACAACGATCCCCGCCGCCTCGAGCTCGCGGCCGCCCTGGAGCGGGCGGCCCCCGCCCGGGTCGCGGCCCCGGCCGGCGCGCGGCGGGTCGCGATCGTCGACCAGGCCGCGGGCGACCCCGCGGTCGGGTTCGGGCTCGCCGGCGCCAGCACCTTCGGGGCCATGCTGGCCGCCGCGGCGGCCGACGAGCCCGGGGCGGAGCGCATCGTCGTCATGGACCCGTCGGCCCGCGCGGGACGCCCGGGGCACATCGATGCGGCGGCGGCCCGGGCCGCCGGCGCCCGGCTGGTGGGCGACCCGGTCGCGGCTTGGTCGCTCATCGAGGGCTGCGACCGCCTGTTCGTGGTGAGCAGCCACGTCGGCTTCGAGGCCGCCCTCGCCGGCAAGCCCGTGACCTGCTTCGGCCTGCCCTTCTACGCCGGCTGGGGCTTCACGGACGACCGCCTGCACCTGCCGCGCCGCACCCGGGCGCGGCGGCCCGAGGAGGTCTTCGCGGCGTCCTACCTCGTCTGCTCGCGCTACTTCGAGCCCTACGGGGGCGAGCCGTGCCGGTTCGAGGACGCCCTCGCGATCCTGGACCTGGTGGCGACCCGGCGGCGCGAGAACGCGGCGCGCACGCTCTGCCTCGGCTTCTCGGCCTGGAAGCGGCGCTGGGCCGGCGAGACCCTGGGCTCGCCCGGCAATTCCCCGGTGGTCCGGCGCGGCGACGACCCGGTGGGTCCCGGCGACCTCGCGGGCTTCGGGCGCGTCGTGACGTGGGCGAGCCGGATGCCCGCCGGGACCGAGGCCGCCTGCCGGGATGCCGGGGTGCCGCTCTGGCGCATGGAGGACGGCTTCCTGCGCTCGATCGGCCTCGGCGTCGCCCTGCGCCCGGGAGCCTCGCACGTGCTCGACGCGGCCGGCGTCTACTACGACGCCTCGCGCCCGAGCGACCTCGAGCACCTGCTCGAGACCGCCGCGTTCGACCCCGACCTCCTCGCCCGGGCCGGGCGCCTGCGGGCCGCGATCGTGGCGGCGCGGGTGAGCAAGTACAATGTCGGGGCCGCCGCGCTCCCGCCGATGCCCCGGCCCGGCCCGGTCGTGCTGGTCGCCGGCCAGGTCGAGAACGACGCCTCGATCCGCCTCGGCGGCGCGACCGTCCTGGGCAACGCGGCCCTGCTGCGCCGCGTCCGGGAGCGCGACCCCGACGCCGTGGTCGCGTTCAAGCCGCATCCGGACGTCGAGGCGGGCCTGCGCCCGGGCTGGGTGCCGCCCGACGAGGTCGCGCGCTACGCCGACGTGGTCCTGCGGGACGTCTCGGCCGTCGCCGCCATCGAGGCCGCCGACCGGGTCGAGACCGTGACCTCGCTCATCGGCTTCGAGGCGCTCCTGCGGGGCAAGCCGGTGACCACGCACGGGCTGCCGTTCTACGCCGGCTGGGGCCTGACCGAGAGCCCGGCCTGCCCGCGGCGCACCCGCGCCCTCAGCCTCGACGCCCTCGTGGCCGGGGCGCTGATCCTCTATCCGCGCTACGTCGACCCGCGGACCGGCCTGCCCTGCCCGCCCGAGGTGCTGGTGCAGCGCCTGGCCGAGGGCGGGCCCGAGCTGAAGCGCCGGGCGCTGACCCTCGAGGCGCTGATGAAGCAGGTCTGGTCGCTGACCTGGCGCCACGTCCTGCGGCGCGGCTGACGCGCCCGCCCAGGCCGGCCGCCCCGCGCCTCAGACCGGGGCGGCGCGCCGATGGCGACGGAGCCGACCGGGCGCCAGGGCGCGCCCCTGCCGGTCAGGCGCCGCCTGAGGTCCTGGACGACGAGTTTGAGCGCCAGCTCGCGCCCGCGCAGGCCCGGCAGCGCCCTGGGGTCGAGGCCGGTCCACGGCAGGAAGGGGTTGCGGCGGATGGAGGTGTGCACCGTCACCCGGGTGCTCGCCCGCAGGCCCGGCCCCCGGGCGTGGAAGCCGAACGTGTCGGCGATCACCAGGGTGGTGGCCGGCACCGCGACCCGGACCGGCGGGCCGTGGCCGAGCCGGCCGAGATCCGCCGCGGCGATCCGGAACGAGCCGAAGGTGCGTCGCGGCGTTCTGCTTGTCCGGGACCGCCGGGCGGGCTCGAATTCACGCCGGCGACGGATGAGCGCGCGAGGAGGCCGCGCCGGCGTCGCGGCGCCGCCTCGCCCCGGCGGGCCTCGTGATCGGGAGTTTTCGGGGAGGGGCTGCGCGGCGCGGGGCGGCGGCGTCCGGGTCGCGTCCGGACCGGGGCCGCGCGGACGCAGGAGCGGCGTGCGCGACAAGCCGTGCCGACCGGCTCCTCGCGGCGCGGCTCCCGCGGCGGGGCCGCGGCGCGTGCCCTCAGGCGTTCTGCAGCGCCTCGATGCCGGCGAGCCCGTCGGAAGCGGTCGCGCCGCTGCCCTGCTGCTGGCGGGCGGCCCGCGAGCGGACCTCCAGCCAGGCGCCCTGGGTCAGGTCGAGGCGGGAGGCCGCGGCCTCGACCGCCACCTCCAGGCCCTCGCCCTTGTAGTAGACGCCCCGGATCTGGATGTTGGCCACGATCGCCTTGATGAAGGCGTCCCACAGCTCCCGCCGCGGCGGCTGCGCCTCGGTCCAGAACCGCTCCAGGTTGCCCTGGAAGGTCAGGCCGTCGATGTCGTAGATCGCGGCCCCGAGGGTCATGGTCGGCTTGTCCGCGCGCATCGACCACATCCCCACGGTGCTGTTCACCGTGACGACGCCCTGCGAGCCGTCCAGGAGCGCGTTGAGGTTGCCGCCGTCGATGTAGTCCACCCGGTCGGCGACGCCCCACTTGACCGCGGAGCGGCGCACGATGCGCTGCCAGTTGCGGACGCCCGGATCGAGGGGATGGACCTTGACGAGGAGGCGCGAGCCCGCCGGCGCGTGCTCGGCGAAGGAGCGCAGCACGACGTGGATCGGGGTCTTGAGGTCGAAGAAGGGCGAGTAGGCCCGCAGCTGGAAGTCGTTCTCCATCTGGAGCGGCAGCACGTAGTAGCGCGTGCCGGCCTCCCGCAGGCGCCGGACCAGCGCGTCGGCCCGCGGCCCGGTGCGCTTCGAGCGCAGCATGTGGAGGCCGGTGCCGAGGTAGACCAGGGCCGGATGGTGGACCTGGTGCGAGCGGTACCCGGGGAACAGCCACCAGAGCCAGTTGCTCAGGAGGTGGTAGGCCATGTCCCAGATCACCTGGGTGAGGAAGCTGTCGCGGTAGCGCGGCACCAGGTCCGGCTCGGGGGCCTTGCGGGCCAGCGCCATGACCGCCTCGGGATCGCGCGGGAAGCAGCTGTCCCCGGACATGCCGTCGCGCTCGAGGGTGATCCAGTCCGGCCGCAGGTAGCCGAAATCCGTCACCGTGACGTTGAGGCCCCGGGCCTTGGCGGCCGCGATGGCGACCTTGTGGTAGTAGCGCTGCTCGCCGAGCAGCACGAGGTCGGTCACGCCCTCGCGGTCGATGAGGTCGGCCACGAAGGCCGGCCAGGTCTCGCGCGTGCCCCGGAAGTTGATGCCCCCGGCCCGACGCCAGAACAGCCAGTCGCCGAAGCAGAGGTTGACCCGCAGGCAGCGGTGGCCCCGCGCCTCCAGGGAATCGGCGACCTTGGCGAAGAACGGCGTGATCGGGCCCTGCAGGAAGAGGAAGACCTGGCGGGCGCCGTGGCGTGCGGGGCTCGGGTCGGCTTTTCGTGCAGGATCAGCTCTCACGGGCACACCTCGAGGCGTGAGGAACAAGGAACGCGCACCACGACGAGGGCGCGCCGCTGACGGACGGGAGAGTACCGGCGGGTCCGGGCGGAACAATGGCAGGATTGCAACACTCGTCGGAAATGGCGGCCCCGGCCTTGCGGCCGGGCAGGTCTCCACAACGAACCGTCGGCAGGCTCGCCCCGCCGCCCGAATCCCCCGGGCGACCGCCGCCATAGGGTCCCGGATCTGGGCAGGAACAAGGAGGCGGCGCGCGCCGCTCCCGTTATCCACCGGCCCGTGGCGCCCGGGCAACGCCCTCCGGGGCGTCCCGCGGCGGATGCGGAGCCTTCCCGTGGACGCCAGGACTGGTTGCCCGCGCGCGTACGGGATCGTGCCCCGCCGGGGACCCGGCAAGCCGGCCCGCATTACTGCCACGCTGGCGACGCATTTCCCCGCGATCGAGCCGGGGCGTCCGGGGCCCGCGGGCGGCGCCGGCACGGCGGGCGGAGCGTGGGCCCGCGGCAACAGTGTCGCGGGGAATGCGCCCGAAGCGCCGCGGAACCTCCCGTTAAACCCATGGCGGCGATCCTGGGTGCTAAGGGTGGGGGCCGCGTGCCGGCCGGCGCCGCCGCGCCGCGGCGGATACGGGACGCGGAAGAGACCCGACGCTCGCGGCCCGCGCCGCGGCGTCGTTCCGGGATCAGGACCTCTCGTCGGCCCGCCCGGGCCCCGAGCCGGGTGGGTTGGAGGATCGTGTATGGTGCGCGTCGGAACGCTCGCGGCCCTGGCTGCGTGCCTGCTGGGAGGCTGCAGCGGGTTTCTGCCGGCCGCGGGGCCGACCACGGACGCGGTCACGAGCGGCGCGGGCATCGCCACCGACCAGGGGCTGCTCGCCCGCTACGAGATCATCGACGTCGACGCCGCGGTGGTGGAGGCCCTGCGCGGCCGGCCCCTCGACAGCCTGCTCGCCTCCTTCGGCGACCGCCGCTCCGCGGTGCAGCCCGTGGTGGGCGTCGGCGATTCCGTCACGGTGACGATCTGGGAGGCGAGCACCGGCGGGCTCTTCTCCGGCCCGGCCATCGCCGACCGCTTCTCGGCCGGCTCCAAGGCCTCGACCATCCCCGAGCAGATCGTGAGCCGCGACGGGACGATCTCGGTGCCGTATGCCGGGCGCATCCAGGTGGCGGGCAAGCGCGCGCCCGAGATCCAGGCGCAGATCGAGCAGGAGCTCGCCGGCAAGGCGATCCAGCCGCAGGTGCTGCTCACCGTCAACTCGCCCCTGAGCACCAGCGTCACGGTGCTGGGCGAGGCGGCGTCCGCGGGCGGACGCGCCGCGGGGCTGCGGGGGGCGGGCCCGGCCTCCCTGGTCGGCGGCGGCCGGGTGCCCCTCACCGAGAAGGGCGACCGCCTGCTCGACGTGGTGGCGAGCGCCGGCGGCGTCTCGGCCCCGGTCAACGAGACCTTCGTGCGGCTGTCGCGGGGCCAGACCACCGCGACGGTGCCGCTCACCGCCGTGGTGTCGAGCCCGCGCGAGAACATCTTCCTGCGCCCCGGCGACACCGTCACGCTGGTGCGCGATCCCCAGACCTTCCTGGCCGTGGGGGCGCTCGGCGCGCAGGCCGAGATCCCGTTCAACGCCGAGGGCATCACCCTCGCCCAGGCGCTCGCCAAGGCCCGCGGCCTGTCGGACTACCAGGCCGACCCGGCCGGCGTCTTCCTGTTCCGGTTCGAGCCCGCCTCCGTGGTGCGCCGCCTGCGGCCGAGGAGCCCGCTCGTGAGCGCCGCCCAGGTGCCGGTGGTCTACCGGGTCAACATGCGCGATCCCAACAGCCTGTTCGTCACGCAGGCGTTCCGGATGCGCAACCGCGACCTCGTCTACGTCTCGAACGCGCCCTTCACGGAGGTCCAGAAGGTGCTCAGCGTGTTCTCCGCGGTCACCTCCCCGATCACCGCCGGCGCCTCGCTCTACTCGGTGACGCGCTGAGCGGGCGCCGGCCCGGGCCGGGCGCGGACCGACGCCGCGCCCGGCCCCCGGCCGGCCCGGGATCCCGTCCCGGGCCGGCCCCGGGGCCGCTCAGCGGCTGAACTTCTTGTACTTGATCCGGTGCGGGATGGTGGAGTCGACGCCCAGGCGGCGCTTCTTGTCCTCCTCGTAATCGGCGAAGTTGCCCTCGAACCACTCGACGTGACTGTCGCCCTCGAAGGCCAGGATGTGGGTCGCGACGCGGTCGAGGAACCAGCGGTCGTGGCTGATGATGACGGCGCAGCCGGCGTAGTCCTCCAGCGCCTCCTCGAGCGCCCGCAGGGTGTCGACGTCAAGGTCGTTCGTCGGCTCGTCGAGGAGCAGCACGTTGGCGCCGCTCTTGAGGATCTTGGCGAGGTGCACGCGGTTGCGCTCGCCGCCCGACAGGACCCCGACCTTCTTCTGCTGGTCCGAGCCCTTGAAGTTGAAGGTCCCGCAATAAGCCCGCGAGTTGATCTCGCGCTTGCCGAGGTACAGGATCTCGTTGCCGCCCGAGATCTCCTGCCACACCGTGGCGTCGGCCTTGAGCGTGTCGCGCGACTGGTCGACGTAGCCGAGCTTGACGCTCTCGCCGACGCGGATCTCGCCCTTGTCGGGCGTCTCGAGCGCGTTGATCATCCGGAACAGGGTGGTCTTGCCGGCGCCGTTCGGGCCGATGACCCCGACGATGCCGCCGGGCGGCAGCTTGAACGAGAGGTCGTCGATCAGCAGGCGGTCGCCGAACGCCTTCTCGAGGTGGTCGAACTCGATCACGTTGTTGCCGAGCCGCTCGGCGATCGGGATGACGATCTGGGCGGTGGTCGGGCCCTTCTCCTGCGACTTCGCCACGAGGTCCTCGTAGCGGGCGATGCGGGCCTTGGACTTCGCCTGGCGCGCCTTCGGGGAGGCCGAGACCCATTCCTGCTCGCGCTCGAGGGTGCGCTGGCGCGCCTCCTCCTCGCGGCCCTCCTGGGCCAGGCGCTTCTGCTTCTGCACCAGCCAGGACGAGTAGTTGCCCTCGTACGGGATGCCCCGGCCGCGGTCGAGCTCCAGGATCCAGCCCGTGACGTTGTCGAGGAAGTAGCGGTCGTGGGTGACGATCAGGATCGCGCCCGGGTAGGAGCGCAGGTGCCCCTCGAGCCAGGCCACGGTCTCGGCGTCGAGGTGGTTGGTGGGCTCGTCGAGGAGCAGCAGCTCGGGCTGCCAGAGCAGGAGGCGGCAGAGCGCGACCCGGCGCCGCTCGCCGCCCGACAGGGTCGCCACCGCCACGTCGTCGCCCGGGCAGCGGAGCGCGTCCATGGCCTGGTCGACCTTCGAGTCGAGGTCCCACAGGCCCTTGGCCTCGATCACGTCCTGGAGGCGGGTCATCTCGTCCGCCGTCTCGTCGGAGTAGTTCATGGCGAGCTCGTTGTAGCGGTCGAGGATCGCCTGGTTCTCGGCGACGCCCTCCATCACGTTCTCGCGCACGGTCTTGTCGGGATCGAGCTGGGGCTCCTGCGGCAGGTAGCCGACCCGGGCCCCCTCGGCCACGAACCCGTCGCCCGAGTACTCCTTGTCGATGCCCGCCATGATGCGCAGCAGCGTCGACTTGCCGGCGCCGTTGACGCCGAGCACGCCGATCTTGGCGTCCGGGTAGAAGGACAGGTGCACGTTGTCGAGCACCTTCTTGCCGTTGGCGTAGGTCTTGGTCAGACCGCGCATGTGGTAGACGAATTCACGGGCCATCGGGAGCAATCCTTCGGGAACGGCGCGGCCGTGCGCGCCGCGGCCGGAGAGGGCGCGCCGGCGCGCACGGCCGCGCGCGGAAATGGGGTTGGTCTCGCGATACCAGGGCCGCCGGAGCCCCGCAAGGCGCCCCCGCAGCCCGGGCCCTCAGGCGAACGGGTTCCTCACGCTCCGGGCCTCGGCCTCCGGTGCCGCCGCGCGCTCGGGCAGGTCGGGCGCGCCCTCGAGCGCCCTCACGATGGCGTCGAGCGTGCGCCGGAGCGCGCGGGCGCGCTCGAGACCCGGGCGGTCCCGGGCGATCTCCAGGGAGCCGTGCAGGACGATCCGGGCGGTGCCGTTCTCGACCGTGAGGTCGCCCAGGGTCTGGACGGCCGCGTCGTCGGCGAACGGGGTCAGGGTGTGCTCGGCCATGGTCTGCCTCTGAGCCTCGTCGGGCGAAGTGTCACGCACTTCGCCGGGCGATGCGACAACAAAGCGGTCCGCGCGCCGTGCCGGGGGCGCCGGCTCAATGCAGGGAGCGCAGGAGGTCGCGCCAGGCCCGCCGGGCCATCCGGTTCACCTCGCCGGTGAGCCAGTCGAGGAACGACGGCTCGGCGCGGCGGGAGCGCGGCTGGCGCTCGCCGCCCGCGTGCTCGTCGCGCCGCGGCTCGGGCAGCGTCATGGCGCGGCCGCGGATCGCCTGGGGCAGGTCGGGAAACACCACGAGGCCGCCGATCTCGGCGAGGCGCGCCGGCGACACCGCCTCCCAGGCCTCGCCCGGCGCGTTGTGGGCGAGGTAGACCCCGGCCTCGCCCCGGTTCGGGTCGAGGATCGCCTTGAACAGCCGCGTCGGGATCAGCACCCGGCCCTTGAGGGACGAGACGCTGCCGCCCTCGAAGAGCGGCCCGGTCACGACGTAGAGGTCGCCGCGCTCGACCGCGAGCGCGCGCACGGCGCTCTCGATCCCGGCCCAGAGCCGGCGGTTGTCGTCCGGGTTCTGCGGCACGATGTTGGCGAGGGTGAACGATTCCGCCTGCGAGGCGGGGTCGGGCATGTCGCCCGACGGCGCCATGTGGCCGCGGTCCCAGCCGCTGCCGGCATAGTCCGACAGGGCCGAGCGCGCCGCCGGCGCCAGCCGCTCCTCCTCGTGGAAGGCGTCGACGCGGTCGACCCGGCGCGCCGCCTCGACGCGCGCGGCGGTGAGGTGCTCGGCGGCGTAGAGCGGCGTGCGCGAGAGGCCGGAATACAGCACCGCGAAGGCGCGGTAGCACAGGGGCGTTGTCTGGGCCGAGAGGCGCGGGTTCGTCAGGGCCGGGATCGTGCCCCCGGCGAAATGCTCCGGGCAGCCCTGCGCCAGGGCCGGCGCGGGCGCCAGCAGCAGCACCGCGGCGAGGCCGCGGGATCGACGCGGACGGGAGGCGGACATGGGTCGCGGTCAGAAGCAGATGCGGACGCGCCGCGGCCCCTCGGGGGTGGGCCTCCGGCGCCAGGTGCATCCCGAGGGCCCGAGGCGGGCGCGCGTCATGTCGCAGGCGAATCCTGCGGGCGCGCAGGCCGGCAGGTGCGGCAGCCACGAGGGGTCCACCGGCACCCAGAACACGTCCGGGGCGCCCGCCGCGGCGTCCCCGCCGGAGGCCGCCAGCAGCAGGATTCCGCCCAGCCACCAGACCCGTGTCGCGCGTCGCATCGGTCCTCCGCACCGGAGTGTATCGGGGCGCAGGCGGCGCCCGCCACCGGTCTGCGCCGGCAGTCTAACCCACGCCACCCCGTCTGTCCTGCCGGACGGCGCCGCTTGTGATTCAGCAGGGGTTCAGGATTTTCTTCAGACTTGTTAGAGAACGCCCCGCCGCGATCGAAGCGATCATGGCACCAGAATGGCAAAGCTGGCCTCATGCGCTATAAGGGCGGCCACGCGTGAGACGTCCGGCCCCGCGCCCGGCGACCATCCGCGCGCGGCGTGGACGACGGCGGACGGGGCTCCCACAGCGATCGAAGAAGCGAGTGTAACACTGTGTCAAATTTGGTTCTCCCCCTCCTTGA
Organism: Methylobacterium crusticola; assembly: GCF_003574465.1. GTDB lineage: Bacteria > Pseudomonadota > Alphaproteobacteria > Rhizobiales > Beijerinckiaceae > Methylobacterium > Methylobacterium crusticola. The sequence goes on along the minus strand of NZ_KZ984617.1, from coordinate 17 downwards.
CCGCGTTGTTGACGCGC